>NZ_JBYFCK010000002.1:0-393595 GCF_057652155.1 Runella sp. R0.1_18 | reverse complement strand
CGGCATTCGACATTCTGCACTCGCCCCTCGACATTTAAAAAAAGGTAATTTTGGCGGAACGTAATTTTTTGTCAAAATGCTTTTCCGTCGATTGTACAAATTCCACGAGCAGGTCAAATCAAGCTGGATTTGGCTTACGCTTACTTCTTACATCATTACCGCTCTTCTGACCATTGGGTTACATGGTTGGCAGCCAGGCCAAAAAGGGGTATTGTTAGATGGCTATCTGACAGCATTGGCGGGAATTTTGACAACCATCGTGGTGACCACCTTCTCGTTTGTGTTTGTGGCTTTGCAGCTGGCTTCAGTACAATTTTCGCCCCGCATTATCCGCTCCTTCTTTGAATACGACCACTTTTGCCGTTTTTTCTTGTGGTCGTTTTTGGCCTGCGTAGGGTACTTGATGGGGCTTCAGTATTTCGGCTGGTCGGAGGCGTCACTCATTTATCCCAAATTTGGCATTGTGGGTAGTTTTTACCTGATTTTGATGGTATTCCCTTTGTTTATTCACCACATTGTTGGCAATATCAATGCCTCCAGCATTACCCAAAATATTGCTCGTCGCACCATTGAAGAAATTGATGAATTGTATGAGCCGCTATCGCCTACCGAAGTGGAGACGGGAATGGTACGAGTCTTAGCCCCCGTAAGTGGTTATTTGGATTCCATTCGCTACGAGGTATTGGAGGCACTGTTTCCATCGGAAAAAGAGGTAAAAATGACCGTTCGACCACACATTGGGAGTTTTGTGATTAAAGGAGGTGTGCTTGCGGATATTGATTGCCCGCCCGCGATGCGCGATTTTTACGCACAACTGACTAAGCCGATCCAAGGCTGTTTTGTCATTGATAAGTTCCGAAGTTATAAACAGGATATTCCGTTTGGCATCAGGCAATTGGTGGACATTGCCATCAAAGCTATTTCGCCCGCAGTCAATGACCCAACGACGGCACTCAATTGTATCGACTACCTTGGTTCGATTATCCAACGGGCAGCTCAAAGCGAAGCAAATTCGCGGGAGGCCAAGCTGTTGGCCCAAAAGAACATTCACCTACGGGAGTTTAACTTTGAGCAATTGGTGGATTTGGCGTTTGACCAAATCTATTTTTGGGGAAAGGAAGATTATATCGTAGTACGGCATTTACTGAAAACCATCACGAATTTACTACCTTTTATGCCTTCGGAAGACAAGTTAAATGTGTTATTTCGACAGGTAGAAGATTTTGAATTACAGTACCTTCATGATGAACAACAGAAAGATAAGTTAAGGGCGACTTTCCCCCGAAAAGAACACCGCAATAGCCTCCGCGATCATTTGGCTGAATTTTACGAAGGGGCTCTGGAAGCAATCGGTGAAAAAATACCTACTTCGGTGGTACTTTCTAGGAAACAAGAACAATTCCATCGTTCATTGAAAGCAGTAGCAAAATGCTATGAATGAGAATGTCGAGTGCAGAATGGAATGTCGAATGGGGTATTTTTATTCGACATTCTGCACTCTGCATTCGACATTCGGGTTGTGAGCAACCCCCAACACATTTATTGGCTCCAACTGGTAGGAGTGCGGTCCCAGCGGTGGCCTTTGAGGGCGTTGAGCAGGTCGGCGGATAGTTCTTGACCGTCCGAAGTGGCGATGTTGGCCTCGACGTTTCTGATTTTTCGCATCCCAGGAATGGTTGTTGCCACGTCCGAGTTGTTTAAAATGAACCGTAACGCCATTTCTGGCATATTCATGCCACCAGGAATTAGCGGCCGTAAGGCGTCGGCATGTTCTACGCTTGAAATTAAATTTTCGGGCACAAAATACGTACTACGCCAATCGTTTTCGGGGAAAGTCGTTTCTTTGGTAAACGTCCCTGTGAGCGTTCCTTCATCAAATGGCACGCGTGCAATCACAGCCACATCCAACGCACGGCAGAGTGGAAAAAGATTGTCTTCGGGCGCTTGGTCGAAAATATTATAAATGACCTGAACGGCCGAAATCAAGCCAGTGCGGAGCGTGTTCAATACATTATCGGGTTCCCAGCGGTTGACGCTGATGCCCCAATGCTGTACTTTGCCTTCACGCGTGAGTTGTTCAATCGCCTTTTGCCATTCTTCGTGCTGTGCCCATTGGTCTTCCCATACGTGAAATTGTTGTAAATCAATGGTTTCAACGCCGAGATTTTTGAGGCTTTTTTCGGTGTATTCCACAATGTGCGACGCAGGAAAACATTCTTCGAGCGTGTATTCGGGTTTCGACGGCCATTTGAAATTCTTGGGAGGGATTTTGGTAGCTACGTACAATCGCTTGTCGGCGTGACGTTTCACGAGTTGGCCAAGTACCTGTTCGCTTTGTCCTGCGCCGTAGCCCCATGCTGTGTCAAAAAAGTTGCAGCCCAATTCCACCGAGCGGTCGAGGGCGGTGGTGTATTCGTTTTCTTCGGAGCCAGTCCAGCCTGCCAAGCCCCACATTCCGTAGCCGATTTCGCTTACTTGCCAATCGGTTCTTCCAAATCTTCGGTATTGCATTTGTATTGGTACGATTTTTTCAGCTAAAAGTAGTGTATATTGTCATGTTACTTTCCAACAGTCATGCCGTTTCCGAAATTTCTTAAAATAGGGCTTTACATTTTGGGTAGTGTTGCGATACTCGCAGGCGGTGCTCTGACGTGGGCATACCAGTACCGTGACGATGTATTTCAATACTTACTCAAAGAGACCAATGCCCGCATCCGTGGGACAGTGACGGCCCGTAAACTTGATTTTACTCCTTTTGCGGGCGGTTTTGGCTTGTCGTTTACGCTTTTTGACATTCATTTGCGCGACAGTGCTTATGCAATTCACCACAAAGAGCTATTGGCGCTGGAACGACTGACGGTTCATATCGACCTGCGACAACTGCTTCGTAAGCAATTACAAATCAATTCAGTGACGGTTGACAAAGGAAAACTGACGGTTTTTGTGGACAAAAACGGGTACAGCAATTTGCAGGCAGTTGCTCTCAAAGACTCTTCATCGACCCAAGATACAACCACCAGCGCGGAGGGCTCGTTGGGTAAAGGGCTACTCAAAAGTCTTCGTCAAGTAAAGATGAAGGAAATGGAGGTGCATTTGCAAGATTCGTTGAAAGGAAAAGATATTCATTTTTGTTTGGAAAAAATAACCAATGACCTCAAACGCACCGATACCTGTTTGTGGGTACACCTGCGGGGAAAAACGCAGTTTCACCAGCTAACTTTTAACCTGAATCGGGGAGGGTTTTTGGAAAATAAAGCAACAGAGCTCGATTTACATTTGTCGTACGACCTTCACCGACGCGTAGGTATTGACCCTTCTGAGGTGTTTGTTGAGCAAGATAAGTTTCGATTACGGGGCAGTTTTGATTTTAAAGACGAAGGTCGGGTACAATTGTTTGTCACCACCGACACCATTGCCGCGCCAAGAGCTTTGTCGATTTTACCGCGACGATTGGCCAAACGCATTGCCAAACATAAGGTGCTGCCCGTCGTCAAAGCCGAAGTGAGTGTCGATGGGCCATTAAGAACTGGCGCCGACCCTCATATTGAAGTAGAAGTGCAGACCCAAACGTTTTTGTACAAAAGTGCGATTGGGCCACTTTCGCAGACACTGGGACGCGCCCATTTTACCAACCGCGCCGATACGTCGTTGCCCGTTAGCAATCAGAACTCTCGTCTGGTTGCCCCCCAGGTGAGTGGGCTGCTGTACGGCGTTATTCCCATGAATTTGTCGTTTTCCATTACTGATTTTGATGACCCATTTTTGTACATGGAGGGTAATACCAAAGCCAATGTAGCTCGGTGCAAGGCGCTTTTTGATCCCAATCAGGTTCAGCCTAAATCGGGGAATGTCGTCGTGAATTTTTGTTATAAAGGTAGAATCTCTCCCATTTTTGACCCCAAAACCAACCGCCTAAACGGCAAACTTGACGGAAATGCCAAGCTAGAAAAAGTGGCGTTTTTATACACACCCCAACAAATAGATATTCAGCGCGTGGATGGTTTTGTGCGGTTTGCCGAAGACAAAGCTGACCTAACGTACTTACACGTATATCACCAAAAAAACCAAGTTCGTGTCAGTGGCAATGTAATCGGTCTAACTCCCTATGCCTTTGGGACAACGGCTTCGGTTAAGGCAAATGTCTCCATTTTTGCACCTGATTTGGGCTTGGATTGGATACGAAATTACCGCCCTACTCCTCAAAAAATGACCAAAAAGCAATTGACTGATATTACATCAAAGTTTATTCAGAACCTAGATTTAAAGGTTCATTTGGCTGCTCGACGGGTGCATTATCGCAAATTTGTGGCGCAGGGAGTGAGCGGAAGGGTTTATATGACGCGCCAAGCTATTCGCTGTGAAGACGTAAAAATGCACGCTTTTGGAGGTGATTTTCGGGTGACAGGCGGTATTGAGCAGTTCGATTTGCCGACCCATCGGTTGTATGCCAAAGGAAATGTGGCCAATGCCGACGTGAAAAAGGTGTTTTATGCGTTTGAAAATTTTGGGCAACAGACCATTTCTGACCAAAACTTGAGCGGAACACTGAGTACGGCGTTTACGTATAGTAGCCAATTAGACAAGGAATTTCAGTTATTGCCGCAGACGATGAACGGCCAATTGAGTTTCAAGCTAATGAATGGTCAGCTTAATCAGTTTAAACCACTGCTACGGATTCAAAAAGTGCTTTTTAAGCGTCGTAATTTTCAACAAATTCAGTTTGAGGGACTTAAAAATGATTTTGTACTTCGGGGACAAGAGTTGTCGATGAATCAAATGAAAGTGGCGTCAAGCGTATTGACCTTTTTTGTAGGAGGAACGTACAGTTTCGGAGATAAAACCGATTTGTTGGTACATATTCCTTTAAACAACCTCAAGCGTAACCCTGAAGAAGAGGAACTTGAAACCCTGGATGGAAATAATTTGCTGATTCGGGCGGTGGAAGAACACGGCGAAATCCGACTCAAGTATGACATGGATTGGCGCAGAAAAGTAAGACGAAAAAATAAGTAACATAACAATTTATTAACAATTGGCATACGCCTATCACTGGAGATTTTTCTTTGTTTTTTACTGATATGCACTATTTCTAAAATTATTTTTTCTCCCGATAAAGAAATATTCTTTTGTCTTTTTTAGGTGTAATTGTTTGATAATTAGTGTGTTGTTTTCTTGGTTCTACGCTTTTTGAAGACATATTCTACGCTAAACGACTCCCCAAAATCACAGCAAAATGTACGGTGAATTGCTACAAAACATAATATAAAATTAATGATTTGGTAACAAACTTAATAATGTAGCAACATTTGGGAAACAGTAATTTTGCAGCGACAATTAACCCAAGACATCAATACAACTCTGACATCTGGAAATGAAAAAGTACTTAGGAAGCGCTGCTTTCTTGGTGGGGCTATGCCTTGGCCAATCGTCTTATGCTCAGGTAGAAAAGCCCAAAGAAAGTACAGGGCTCAAACTAGATTTAGCAAAAAAATGGTTTGAACGCATTAGCCTTCGCGGGTATGCACAAGTCCGTTATAATCGCCTCTTTGAAACCAATGCCAAGCTCAAATGTGAACAGTGCGACAGGTCGTGGGGCGAGAACGGCGGCTTTTTTGTGCGCCGTGGGCGGCTCATTTTTTCGGGAGATGTTTCCGACCGTTTGTACATCTACGTGCAACCAGATTTTGCTTCCAACGTCAGTAATTCGTTTCAACACAGTTTTCAGATTCGGGACGCGTATTTTGATTTGGCGGTTGATTCCAAAAAAGAATTTCGTTTTCGGGTGGGTCAAAGCAAGGTTCCCTACGGATTTGAGAACATGCAATCTTCGCAAAATCGCCTTTCGCTCGACCGGGTAGATGCCCTCAATAGTTCAGTTGCCAACGAACGCGATTTGGGGGTGATGTTTTACTGGGCCAAAGCCAACATACGAGAACGTTTTGCTTTTTTGGTAAAATCAGGCTTAAAAGGGAGTGGCGATTATGGTGTTTTGGGGCTAGGAGTTTATAATGGTCAGACTGCCAACAAAGCTGAAGTCAACAATAACTCTCATTTTGTCGCTCGCTTATCTTATCCTTTTGTATTTAAAAATGGCCAATATGCAGAGGCTAGTATTCAAGGATATACAGGAAAATATACCATAGAAAAAGATGCGGCCAATAAGGGTACGCAGACGTTGTTTGATGACCGCCGAGCAGCAGCTTCGTTGATTATATATCCCCAACCTTTGGGTTTTCAGGCAGAATATAACGTAGGCCACGGGCCAGAGTTTGACCCTGCCACGATGACTACCCAACAGAAAAAACTTTGGGGAGGGTACGCCCAAGTGATGTACCGTTATAAGAGCCTGAATCATCAGTTGATGCCTTTTGCGAAGTACCAATATTACCATGGCGGGAAAAAACAAGAAATAGATGCCCGCCGCTATATCGTAAATGACATAGAGTTGGGAGTCGAGTGGCAATGGAAAGACTATTTTGAGCTAACGGCGCTTTATACCATATCAGATCGCGTATTTGAAGACAGTAAATTACCCCAAAATCATCAGAAAGGAAGCTTGTTGCGGCTTCAGGCACAGTTTAACTTTTAGCCATTACGTAACAATTTCTTAACATTAGAAGGTGCGTCGCGTTTTAGCCCCATCACTTTTTTAGGTTAAGCTTTCATCTATGCTTTTTTCTCAGTGGCACAAAAAGGGAAATAACATCCTCCCTTTTTGTGCTTTTTTGTTTGTTAAAATATTGATAATCAATAATTTTGTGGATAGTTCGGGTTTCTTGTACCATTTTTTTTAGAAAATAGTTCGGGAGAAGTGTCTCAAAGTAAATACAACTCGCTGAAAACCTGACCTTTGAAAAATTAACACAAAATTAATGATTTGGTAACAAATGAAATTTTACAACATCCCCGCACTGACACCACTTTTGAACCGAAAATTGACCAAAGACCGCAATAAAATTCTGACATCGCCCTCAAAAAGAGACTGCTAAGTAAGAAACTTCGAGCTTGTTGTGCTTGAATTTAACAATTTGGTAATACTCGACACATACTTACTACACACTCTCATTCTTAATTTTGCACATCATTCAATGACATCAATTCGTTGTTTGCTGTTCTGTACGTCAGGACACATTTTTTTACCGAACAGAACTTTCATTCTAAATTTTATCGGGGCGCTTTTGCTTATTATGGTTTCTACCTCCTTGCCATCAGTCTCACAAAGCCCACGACGCTATTATCACATTGCGAATGGTTGGACAGATGTGAATATCTCAGGAAAAATCTTGGGAAAATTTTCTTGGCAGTTAGAAAACCAGCATCGTCGTCAGGACATGCAAGGAGAATATAAGTCTGAAACAACTACAGGCAACCCCTATAATAACCTCAATCAGCACGTTTTTCGTCCGTTTATTCATTACCAAGTCAATCCTAATATCAGGGTGTCGTTGATGCCTTTCGGATGGATTGGTTCCAATCGTTTTGCGGAAGGAAAACCGTTTGCATTTTTCTCGGAGTTGCGCGTGTCGCCGCAAGTCATTCTTACCCAAAACCTAGGACGCCTTCGGGTTGACCACCGTTTTCGCTATGAGTTTCGTTGGCTTGGCAAAAACCAAGAACTAAACGACAAATCGTTTGTGTATGGCGGTGACTTTTCGGAAACGAGTTACCGTGAGCGTTTTCGCTACCAAGCCAAATTGACCTTGCCGCTTAACCAACCTCAAATGGGTGATAAAACCCTTTACGCACAGGCATACAATGAACTTTTCTTGAACATGGGAAAGAATATCGGCAACCTGCATTTGTTTGACCAAAATCGTGTGTTGGTTGGTTTTGGTTACCGCCTCAACCATCATTATAGCGTGGAGGCATCGTATATGCAGCAAACCATTTTTAAGTTTAACAATACCGACAAGAACAACGTCGATTTGAATAATATTTTGCAACTGAATTTTGTACTTTCCAATGTGGAGTCGCTTTTTAAAAAGACGGCGGCTCATTAATTCACTTTTATTTCTAAAATCATGTTTGGCTTAGAAACTGACATTTTCATCCTCCTGTTTATCTGTATCTTATGCGCTTGTGCATTTGAGTTTGTGAATGGTTTTCACGACACTGCCAACGCCGTAGCTACTGTTATTTATACCAACTCACTCAAGCCAACAACGGCGGTAGTGTGGTCGGGTTTTTGTAACTTCTTAGGGGTAATCTTAGGAGGGATTGCCGTGGCAATGGGTATCGTCAACTTGCTGCCCGTGGAGCTACTGATAGATCAAAATATATACCATAGCATTGCCATGGTGTTAGCGTTGCTGTTAAGTGCTATCATCTGGAACTTTGGTACTTGGTATTTTGGATTGCCTGCTTCAAGCTCGCATACCCTGATTGGGTCGATTTTGGGGGTTGGTTTGGCGTTTTCGATGATGCCCGAGGCTACCGACGGCGCAGGGGTTAACTGGACCAAAGCCACCGAAATCTTCGCTTCTTTGTTGCTTTCTCCGTTGGTGGGTTTCAGTTTGGCGGTTGTGTTGATGTTTGCTTTGCGCCGTGCGCTGAATAAAGAAGCCCGTGAGCAAGTATTTAGTGAACCAAAGAAAACGCAAGAGCCTCCGACTTGGATTCGCGCGATTTTGATTTTGACTTGTACAGGCGTGAGCTTTTTTCACGGAAACAACGACGGACAAAAAGGAGTGGGTTTGGTAATGTTGATTTTGATTGGAGTTGTACCTGCTTATTTTTCGTTGAACGACCAGATTGACCCACGCATGGTAAAAGATAACTTGGTGGCAATTGAACAAGTTGTGAATAAAATTGATACAACACTTTTGGGTATTGATGAAAAAAAACGCTTGGCAAAAGTGAATAGTAGCACCGAAGATTTGATGAAAGTGATTGGTGCTGCGGACTCGGCGGGTCATATTGAACCCAATGCACGCTTGGAGGCCCGTCGCGATATTTTGGTGATTAACAGTAGCTTAAAGAAACTGATGGACAGCGAGTCGGTGAGCATGAGCGACCAAGATAAAAAAATCATCAAAGAAAATACCGACGAGAAAAAAGGGCTTCGTCGCCTGACGGACTATGCTCCGTTTTGGGTAGTATTAATGATTTCGCTTTCATTGGGATTGGGAACAATGGTAGGATGGAAACGTATCGTAGTGACAGTTGGTGAAAAAATTGGGAAATCACACTTGACTTACGCCCAAGGTGCTTCGGCAGAGTTGGTGGCAAGTATGGGTATCGGTATTGCTTCGGGCCTAGGTTTACCAGTAAGTACTACCCACATGCTTTCGTCGGGGATTGCAGGTACGATGGTGGCCAGCAAAGGGATTAAAAACCTCCAAGCCAAAACCGTGCGTAATATCTTGATGGCGTGGGTGCTTACTTTGCCCGTGTCGATTTTCTTGTCATTCACCTTGTATGTCTTTTTCCGTTGGATTTTCTAGGCTAAATAGCTTATAATAAAGAACGCTGACAGTATTTTTAAGCTGTCAGCGTTTTTTTATGATATAGAACCAATGCAACATTTCAGCAACTTTTAGCGTTAAAGTTTAGCAGAAAAAAACGATTTCGTTAAATTAGCCGCTTACGTTTTGTCCCGATCGCTTATGCAAAAGCATTTCTTTATATCCAGTTTGGCCTTTGTGGGTTGCTTGACCCTCTTCACGGCTTGTAACTCCACCCAGTCAATGTTTAAGGAGGGTATTTCTAAGTTTGACAAAGGGGAGTATGAGTTGGCTATCAAAGACCTCCGCACCGTTGCAAATGCAAACTACGAACCCTCGCGTACCAACTACTTATTGGCCGAATCGTACCGTTTGTCCAACCGTTTTGAGTTAGCCGCACCGTACTACAAAAAGGCGCTGGAAGCAGGAAACCCCGATCCCGAAATTCCTTTCCACTACGCGTATATGCTCAAAGCCTCGGGTGAATATGTCGAGGCAGCCAAACAATTGGAGAAATATTTGGCCAGCAATCCCACCAACAAAGTAAATGTCGAAAAGGCCAATCGGGAGCTATACACGCTGCGTTCGATTGACGTTTTGCGGGACAAAAAGACGTTTTATCGCGTTCAAAATCTCGAAAAACTGAATACCGCAGGCGGGGAGTATGCCCCTTTTGTAAAAGATGGGAATTTGATTTTTGCCTCTACTCGGAAGACTACCACTTACAAAACAAATGGTATGCCGATGTTGGGGATTTATAAAGTAAAATTGGCCGATGAATATGCCGAAACCGCAGGTGAAGCAGAGCCGTTTAGCCCTGCGTCTTTCTTGGAGGGTGTCAACGAAGCCGATGTAACTTTTACCAAAGATGGTAAGACCGTTGTGTTTTCGCGCGCCAACACGGGGGGCAAAAAAGGAACGGCTGATTGTGATTTGTACTTGAGCCGCTTGGTAAGTGGCAAATGGTCGGAACCTCGAATGATTCCCGTAAGTGATTCTGCTTCGTGGGATGCTAACCCTGCTTTTTCGCGCGATGGACGGACGTTATATTTCTGTTCTAATCGCCCAGGGGGAGTGGGAGGAATTGATATTTATCGGGCCAACATGGACGCCTCGGGCCGCTTTAGCAAACCCGTCAACATGGGCAAAGACATCAATACCCCAGGTGATGAAATGTTCCCGTACGTAGGCCCCGACTCAAAACTTTATTTCTCTTCGGATGGTCATCCTGGTTTAGGAAAGTTGGATGTATTTGTTGCGACTCGTTCGCAGGGGGTGATCACAGTCGAAAACCTTGGTCCACCAATCAATACCCGTTTCGATGATTTTGGAATGGTATATGTCGATGATGAAATGCGTTTTGGCTTTTTTGCTTCTAATCGTACAGGCGGAAAAGGCGACGATGACATTTATCTTTTTGAGGATGAAAGTGTAGGACTGGATTCGACGCAGTTGGCCGAATTGGAAAAATTGCCGATTGATGACCCGCGCCGCCGTACCGTTGGTAAACCAGAACCTCCCAAAATCGTCAATTATTTCCTAGCAGGTACTGTGAGTTCAAACGATACGCCTGCCGCAACGCTCGATTCGGCAGTGGTGAAGATGTACGAAGTAAGCTCGGATAGCTTGGTAGGACAAGGAATCAGTCGCGAAGGAGGTATTTTTGGAACGTTCCCCTTGGAAGAAGGAAAAGATTATACGCTTTTGATTGAACGTAAAGGTTATATTACAAAACGCGATGCTTTCTCGATGGCTGGAAAAGCCATCCCGCAGATTTTCCGTAAAAAACTAACGATGGATACGACGTTTTACGTGGCTTTCAAACTCGACCGTTTGGCGCTAAACAAGACGTTTGTACTCGAAAATATTTACTATGACTTGGATAAGTTCAACATCCGCGCCGATGCGGCCGTAGAGCTTGATAAGCTGGTTCAGATTTTGAAAGATAACCCAACGGTAAAAATTGAATTGAGTTCACATACCGACGACCGTTCGTCGGATGCGTACAACAATAAACTTTCACAAAATCGTGCGCAGTCGGCCGTTGATTATATTGTGTTAAAAGGCATTGAAAAAGACCGATTGGTGGCCAAAGGATACGGTGAAACGCGCTTGATTATCAAGAAAGCACAAACCGAAGAAGAACACCAAAAGAACCGCCGTACTGAGTTTACGATTTTGAGTTACTAAGGAGTAAACGGTTAGCTGTTATTGGCAAACCAACAAAAAAGCCCAACTCCTCGGAGTTGGGCTTTTTTGTTGCGCGTCGTGTTGTGAGCAACCCGACCACTATCATACTATCTTCTGCGCTTCTTTTTAGAAGACGATTTTTTACGATAGCTTTTTTTCTTGGTGTACTTACGTGCTTCTGCTTTGCGAATCGCGGCTTCTTGGGCATCAAGTGCTTCCTGTCCCGATGATTCTTCTTTGACAATCGAGGCAGGTGCGCCCAACTCGGAAGCAGCTTGCGACTGGGCGGTCATTTCGGGAAGTGCAGATTGGGTAATGGCACTCAATGAAGTTGCCGCATCAAATGGCCGCAAACGGAACGAATACGAGTATTCTTTATCGGTCAAAAGATATTCGTCGTGTGTGCGTGGCGTCCAGCTATCGTCACCACCTAGCCCCATTAATTTATGGTCGAAGTTCAATACACTTACTTGCCCGTGGGGAAGTTGCTGCGTAGTTTTTGTGGCGAGTAGGTCAGCGTCTGTATAGTCGTGGGCGCTAAAATTAAACGTTGGGCCGCCCATCACTGCCAATCCAAAACCAACGGAATCCGTCACTGCCGCCCAGCGAACATCGCTTTTGTTGCCGTTTTCTTGCGCCATAATGTACGGGAAATGCTGGCTGGCAATGGTACCGCTATACTCGCCAACCCGCGCGGCTGAAAGGCGGTCGGGGTAGCTTTCAAACGGCCCACGTCCATACCACGTAAGGTTACGGAACGAAGCAGGAAGTTGCATTTGCATTCCTACTTTGGGCAACGGAGGTACGTTGTTGCCATTGACCGTAATGGTGTTTTTCACGTCCATATCTCCCGAACCAAAGACGGTATAAGTCGTTTTAACGACAAAATTAACCCCTGCACGGCCTACCCACGTACTTTGGGTATGAATTTTTGCGACAGAAGGGCTTACTTGCTCAATACGAATATCCCCTCCTAAACGGCGAAGGCTGTCTAACCCTGCGGCTCTCCAACGTGCCGCGAACGATTCTTTTCCTCCACCTTCGTCATTGTCGGTAGGAACCCGCCAAAAGTTGGGCTGGAGCGGTTTGGCGATGAGTTCACGATTTTTGTAAATAAAAGAGCTGATACCCGCCACTTTGCGGTCGAAAATGATTTTGAATTGAGGATTGGTTAGCTGAATCCCGCCGCCACGAACCAACCCTACCTTGACAGTGGCGTTAGCTGGCCACGTCACCACCGTTTTGGCCGTTGGGTAGCTATTTTTGATATAAAGTTGTTCAAAAGCCACTTCGTGTCCTGCCTGCGCCCACGGGGTGTTTTCTTTGAGTTGAATGCTCAAGTTCAAGAAATATTCTGCCCCTGAAGTCGGCATAGAAAATGGAACAGAAAGCGATTGGTTGGCGCCAGGGGCAGCATTGAGGTCGTTGAGGTCGCCTTGCTGTACAACTTTGCCATTTTCGAGAAGCTGCCACGTCAATTTGAAAGGCTTTAAGCTCAAGAAATTGTAGGTGTTTTGAAGCGTAATGGCTTGATTTTGGGCCGAAAGCGTATCTTTTGGTGAAAACTTGATGTATTGATATACGTGTTTTACCTCGTTGATTTCAGGCTGAGGGGTACGGTCAGGATTGACCAAACCGTCGCCTGCGTTGGCGCCATCAATGCGGTTAACGTGGTCGATGTACCAATTGCCTGCTTTGTCTTTGAGGGTTAAACCTTGGTCTACCCAATCCCACAAAAAACCACCTTGCATACGAGGGTTTTTATCAATCAGTTCCCAATAATCACTTAAATTCCCCACGCTATTTCCCATTGAGTGCGCGTATTCGCAGATAATCAACGGGCGATTGGGGTCTTTCTTGGCCATGGCCTCCATCACTTTGACCGAAGGATACATCGTGCCATTGATGTCGTATTTCGTCACGGGCTGCTCCACATCTTCAAAGGTTTTGGGGTAATTGGAGCGTCCTTCATAATGCAGTGGGCGGGTAGGGTCGATGAGGCGGATGATTTCGGCCATGCTGTCAAAATTTCCACCCATACCTGATTCATTTCCCAACGACCAGATGACAATCGAAGGGTGGTTTTTATCGCGTTCTACCATGGCTTTCCCACGGGCTAAAAACGCATCTTTCCAGTCGGCATTGGCTGCCAAAACAATTCCTTTTTGTTGCCATAGTTCGTGGCTTTCGATGTTGGCTTCGTCGATGACGTACAGGCCGTATTCGTCGCACAGGTCGTACCAGAGTGGGTCGTTGGGATAATGCGAGCTACGTACAGCGTTGATGTTATGCTGTTTCATCAACACAATGTCTTTAATCATCGACTCACGACTAATGACGCGGCCTGTGTTTGGGTCAAACTCATGGCGATTGACTCCCTTGAATTTTACCGCTTTGCCATTGACCAATAGCTGACCATTGCGTAGATTCACTTCACGGAAACCAACGCGGGTACTTAGCACTTCGGCGGTACGCCCTTCGCCGTCTATCACTTGAATGAGTAATTTGTAAAGATTGGGCACCTCGGCACTCCACAAAGCGGGGGAAGTAATAGGTACGTTTAAGTTCAGGTACGATTCGTCTTTCGGGTCCATCATTGGTACGTTTCTTACCAAATCGTCCTGTACAAGGCGGCCAGAAGGGTCGTAAAGTTTAAACTTAACTTGGTACTTATCTTGCACTTGCGACGAAAAATTTTTGACAAAAGCCGCCACTTTTAGGGTCGCATTTTGGTAGTTATCGTCCAAATCAGTCACTACGTAGTAATCGCGAATGTGAATCGTAGGTGTAGTGTAGAGATAAACATCACGAAAGATACCCGATATGCGCCAAAAATCTTGGTCTTCGAGGTAGCTACCGTCCGACCAGTTGATGACCTGAACCGTCAGCTGATTGTCGCCGCCGCGTAGGTATTTGGTGACATTAAACTCAGCGGGCGTCATTCCGTCTTCGTGATACCCTACCTGAAGGCCGTTGACCCAAACGTAACAAGCCGACTGAACCCCTGCAAAATGCAAGAAAACGTCGCGGCCTTGCCAGTTGGCGGGAAGGCTAAATTGGGTGCGGTACAACCCTACGGCGTTGGTATCGCTGGTGATGCGTGGCGGAGAGGCAGGGAACGGATGCTTGATGTTGGAAAAAATAGGGCGGTCGTAAGGACGACCTTCTCGGGCGCCCACTACTTGCCAATTGGACGGGACGGGCAAATCGTCCCAAGTAGAAGTATTGACATTTTGTTGGAAAAAATCGCCAGGAACTTTTGAAGGATGCGATACCCATTTGAATTTCCACGTACCGTTGAGCGATTTAACGTAAGGAGAAGCCGCACGGTCAAATTTTAGTGCGGAGGCTTCATCGCTGAAAGGAACAATCGTTGTATGAGGACGTTCGGTATTTCTACTAATGACAGCCGGGTTTTCCCAGTCGGGTAAATCTTGGGCAAATCCAATACAAGGAACGAACAAGGATAAAAAAACGCTTAATTTGCGCATAAATCAAAAGCGGTTAGATTCAAGAAACGCTAGTAAAGAATAAAATCAAAAACCTTATTTTAGGTAAAAATAACTGATTATCAGTGCTTTGTTTTTTCTAAAAAAAGGAGTAGCGTCATCATTGGTTAATGAATAATTTACAAAATAAAGGCTCTTTGGGCAGAACCAATAAGAATAAAACGAAAAAAGAGGCATAAATATTGGGTACTCGTTTTACCCTACCTGCTTTCTTGAATGGAACCAACTCGCAAATTTCAATCATTCTAACCTCAAATGTATCATGCTTTTAGCCGTTGATGTAGGCAATACTGACACCGTTTTTGGCGTATGGCAAAACGATGAATGGACGCATATTTTTCGGGTTCGTTCGCTCACCGATGAAGGAGCACCTCACTACGAAACCAAACTTCGCCTTCATTTTTTGGAGGCAAATTTGTTGATTTCGGACGTACAAACGACGGTGTTGAGCAGTGTCGTACCACCGTTGACGCCCGTTTTGCGCACCATGTTGTTGGGGCTTTTTGGGATGCCGCCTGTGGTCGTTGGGCCAGAGGTGTATCCTGGGCTAAAAGTAGAAATTGATCATCCGCACGAGATAGGAAGCGACTTGGTGGCCAACGCGGTCGCGGCCTATACCAAATACGGACGCAATGCGGTGGTGGTAGATTTTGGGACAGCGCTTACGTTTACAACCGTCTCGGGCGATGGGCGAATTTTGGGCGTGGCCATTGCACCAGGCCTTAAAACGGCCGTAAAAGCCTTGTTTTCAAACACCGCTCAGTTGCCCGAAGTCCCTTTGAAACTCCCCGAGTCAGCCATTGGTAAAAACACCACGCACGCGATTCAGGCGGGGATATTGCTTGGCTATGAGAGCTTGGTACGCGGAATGATTACGCGGATTCGGCGGGAGCTCGACGGCGACTGTATCGCCCTAGCAACGGGCGGCCTTTCGTCGATTATTGATACCCTTCATGGGGAGTTTGTAGAAGTCAATCGAAGTCTTACCCTCGACGGCCTGCGCATCATTGGAGAGCGCGTATCAGGGCTTACTAACTAATATGTGGAAGGTGCGAGGCGAAGCCTCGCACCTTCCTAAAGTTTCAATTTATACGAAACCCCAATCAAAAAACGATTCTCCTGGCTACCTTGAAGCTTGTAATCGGTAAAACCAGAAATATCAATTTTGTTGCGTTTATTGATTTCAATCTCAATGCCGCCTTTGTTTCGCATTTGGTCAAAACCTAATCCGCCTAGCTGATAAAAAAAGTCAGTAGAAACGTAAGGGGTAAAGCGCGATTTGTTGGGGTAGGACACCTCAAATTTGTTGCGCACATAGCTTTTATCGTTTTCGAGGCCGCTATCATCGTCCATAAATTGGTTCTGGTACCGTAAACGGTAATCAAACTTCAACTTCCAGATTTTACGGTCGTAGGCTATATCGGCATAAAAACGGTGATAAGGGCGGTATTCGTAGCCTGTTTTATCATCGTTTCGTTTACGACGGCCAATAAAACGGTAATACCCGCTTACCTCCCACCGTTTGTTAAGTTTATACGATACGCCTGCTTCGCCGAGATAGACCCTCAAAATTGAAAGGTTATCCGTAAAACGTAATTGGGTATTGAGATTGACAGAAAGCGATTTGGTAATTTTTTTTTCCACGCCCACCCCCGACCACAAACCAATGTCCGTTGCTTGAGCTTGTCCCAAAAACGGTAAAGCTAACAAGGCTGCGATTCCTATTTTTTTCATTTTTTGACGGTTTCCTGTTTTTAATTTCGGGTTTACGGTTTCCTGTTTCGGGTTGCCCTTTGTTCGTCCTCGGTCGGGTTGTGAGCAACCCTTAGCACGTTTAATTTACTTCTTGTAAAGAGGAGACAGTCACCTGACTTTTTATCGCCGTTCCTTGATAATAAAAAATCATAATGAGCGCCGAATCTTTCAAAAAATCCATGGTTTGTACCTCTACCCGATGCACCGCAAGACCTGTCCGTACCCGTAAATCTTCTAACAATTCCTCTCGGCGCTCGGGTGTAATCAGCTCAATGCGGTCGTATTGGATGTTTTTGGTCAACTCTCTTTTCACTAGCAAATTTCCTTCCAAAAGCCACACGACCAATAAAATCATTCCGTTAACAAGCCCCAATTCGTCCCAGCTTCCTTTGATAATGGCCGAAATCAACCCCACCGAAATCACAATAAATAGGTAAGTCATGTCTTTGGCCGACAGCCCTTCGGTGCGGTAGCGTAGCATCGAAAAGACCGCAAAAAGCCCAAAAGCCGCTCCCATCGACATCTGTACCTTGTTGAGAAGGTACGTGATGAGAAAAATTACAAAGTTGAACCCAAAAAATGTCAAAAATAAGTCGGTGCGACGGTAGATGCGGTAGTAAATGAGGCGTACGAGGATGGTTGTCGTGAGTACATCGACGAGCAAGCGTACAAAAAACTTTTCGGGTAGTTTATTAAACCACTCAAAAGTATCAGGCGTGGTGAGTTCTTGGAGAAAAAGCATACGCTATTTTATGTAAATAATTGAGTTTTAATTTAAACCGATTGTGCTTTACGTGGTTGTAAAGGCTGATAATGCCCAAGCAATACTTGCTAATCGACCCCTCTCTAAGTTTATACTTTTTCATCAGATCTAAGAAAAACGAATGCTTGAGCGACTCTTGTTTTACTTCGGCTACTACTACGGGAGCGTAATTTTTTACCGTCTTTTCGTTCCGAAATGTCAGGTTTAAGTCCAATGTGAGCCGTTCGGCGGTGGTTCTGCTCACGAGCGTCACGCGGGTATAGTCCACCCACAAAACGGGTTGTAAGTCAGTAGCAGTAAACGGCGTTTGGCGTTGTAAGAAACCACAAACATTTTCTTCCATCGTTTCGCCAGGAAGTTGTTGTTGGCGCACCCGTGTTTTAATGGTTCGTCCTTTGTTATTCTTAAACTTAACTTCCGTAAAAATGAGGTTTGACTGCACGTAGTTTCGCTGGCGAATCTTGTAGCGGTTGAGCCTCCCCGACTGATGCTCGTGGTAAAGTTGAAGCGACTCAGTGTCGAAATAGAGCGTTTCGTAGTCGGCTAACCGCATCCCGTTTACTTCAAGAATTCGG
The DNA here is from genome assembly GCF_057652155.1 of Runella sp. R0.1_18. Lineage (NCBI taxonomy): Bacteria > Pseudomonadati > Bacteroidota > Cytophagia > Cytophagales > Spirosomataceae > Runella > Runella sp. R0.1_18. The sequence goes on along the minus strand of NZ_JBYFCK010000002.1, from coordinate 375,360 downwards.
TAATGCGGCTGTAAATCACTCAAAATCAATGAAAACATCCCCAACGGAATCAAAAATTTCGCATCGGTGCGGTTCATAAGCTTTACGCTGTCCATTTCGGCCAACGTAATCGGTTCAAACTCATTCGCTTGTTGGTTGATTATCTCAAACAACTCCTCAGTCGTCGTAGCGGTATTTTTTAGTTTGAATAAGTTTGCCTTTGCCGTCATACGTTTTTTTCTCCGATTTTAAGCCCCGTCGGTCGTTAGTGAAAACCGAACGACTGACCAGTTGATTTTTTGAATTGAATTCTGACTCTTCGACTTTTTCGCCTAATTCGTCGTATTGATATACTTCTCGTTTGAGTTGGCGATTGGTAGCATCGAAGGTGATTTCCTGCGTTTTATTATCGAATTTGTCAAAAATCCGTACGATGCGCTCTTCCACTTTGCCATAATTATCGTACTTGACCTCTTCGACGACGTTGCCGTCTTTGTCAAATTTTTTGTACGAATCGTTTCGGGTAATCTCCTTTCCATCAACGACTTCGGTGATGGTTTCGGTAGCCGTAACGAGGTCGTACTTTTTTATTTCTTTTTTGCTTTGTGCCCAGCTGACAGATATGCTTAATAAGGCAACAAAGATGCTACTGTTCGACATATACTATTTTATTTGAGAAAGTCATTAACCGCCTGATTTCTAGTGATAACATGCTGCTTCAATTCGGCCAAGGAGGAAGTAAACGCAGCCGTACTCGTGAGATTGGTGTACGGGGCAACCTCTTTTTCAGTACCCGTGACGTAAGGCGTAATGAGCGTGGTGTATTTTTCAAATAACTCGTTCATTTTTGCGGTGGTAAATACGTTGTCGGTAAAGGAGCGCACGTACTGTTTGTACTTGGCATAATAGACAGGGTCGGCCGCAACGTTGCGAATCAGTGGCCAACCTGTGCCCACCTCCGTCATGGCCAATGATACCGCCGAACGGCTCATTCCTCCACCCGTTGCCGAGCTAGTCATCGACATATTATGATCCCAAGGAATCCACGTGAGTTTGTTGGTAGGCGAATTATACAAGTAATAATTGTGCGCCATTGCACCGTACGCATCCCAATTGACAATGGTATTATTGATAGCCAAATACTTTAGGTAATTATCAACATTGAAGGTTTTTTCGAGATTGGCGCGCCACTGAGCGGCGTTTGTTGTGCGATCGGTGCTGTTAAGAGCAGTCACAAACGCCTGTACATCGCTGTAATCAGCCGCAGTCTCGTTGTTTTTCTTTTCAAATTGTGATTGAACAAACGACTGAAACGTTGATTCAGGCTTGTAAATATTCCCTTTTTTCTCCCCAAACTGATCTTTAACCATCGTATCGTCGATGATTTCCACCATGGTATATACGCCACAGTACTTGGCACCTTCGCCAAAGTTGATATATACTTTATAAAAAGCCGTACGGGCCGCCGCTACTCCGCCCATGCGGAAAATATCCGCCACTACTTTTTCACGAATCATGGAGTTGTCAGAATACGCAGGCGACATCGACAGTTCTTTGAAACCGTATAAACGCTGGTTATTAATTTCGGGATATTTATCCTCAAATTCATCAAACTTGAGGCGAAAAGGAAGTTTATAAATCCCTGCGCCCCAAGTGGATGCAAGGCTAGAATTACCTTTAAGTCGCAAGCCTACCTTATTCCAAGTTTTTCCATTGAATTTGAGGGTTGTAGCTACATAAATTGGGTCGCCACCAATGAGGTCAAGGCCACCGCCATTTCCGCCACCTGGTGCTGCACCTCCGTTTCCACCGTTGGGTGGATTTCCACCGCCTGGCGCGCCACCGCCTTGTGCACTGCTACGCGTTCCAAAAGCAGTACCAGTCAAGGTTTGCATATCTGTTTTGATGGCCGTCCAATCGGCAGCGGTCATTGTGATTTCGAGGGTATTGACTTGGCTCTGCGGAAATACAATGTCATAATTCGGAGTGCCATCGCCACTGTGCGACTCAGTCGTCCAATCGGCATTAGTTGCTTCCGCAGTACCATCGCCAGGGGCTACTTCTTGTACTTTGTCTTTGCAAGAAGCAACAAAAAAGGCCATGAACGCCACAAAAAGCGTGGAACGAACAATCTTCATAGAGGTGTCAGAATATGAGTTTAGAGGCATCGGTGTCAATTAGGTTTACGTTAAAAGGAATAGTTACGTTGCAAGAGGGCTAGGGCTTTTGTAAAAACGCTTCTACTTTTTGCGTTTGAGACTGAACGTGTTCATTGAGTTGTTCGAGCGAATGACTGAAACTAGCCGCATCCCGTAGCTGAGAATACGGCCTTGTTTCCTTGCCTTGTACGTAAGGCGCAATGAGGCGGTGGTAGCGTTCAAATAGCTTTTTCATGTGGGTAGTAGTAAATAGATGTTGGGTAAACTCTTTGACGTAGTTTTTATACTGAGCAAAATAGACTGGATCATCGGCTAGGTAGCGAATCAACGGCCATTGCTTGCTGACGGACGAGAGGTCGAGGGAAACGTTCCCCCCAAATCCACCTTTTTTGCCTCCCATTGGTGGCGGCGGAAAGAAGCCTTCAGGAGGAACACTGCCCTCGCTGGGACGTTTTTCATTACGCACCATGGCAGGAGGAAACATCCCACCACCGCCACGGCTCGAAAGTGCCTCATTGTTGTCCCACGGAATCCAAGTCAATTTTTTAGTGGGCGAATTGTACAGATAAAAGTTGTGCGCCATTGCCCCGTAGGTATCCCAGTTGCCGATGACGTTGTTGATGGCTAAGTAGTTCAAAAAATGAGGAACATTAAAGGTGGCTTCCAAATGGGCACGCCACTGAGCAGGCTGCGTAAGCCGAATAGAATCGTTTAGCGCCTTTATGAACGCCTGAACGTCGGAATAATCCGCTTTTTTCTTGTTGTTTTTCTTTTCAAACTGAGCAGCCACAAACTTCTGAAACGTGGATTCGGGTTTGTAAATATTACCTGTTGACTCACCAAACTGCTGCTTAACCATGGTGTCGTCAATGACCTCAACCATGGTATAGACACCACAGTATTTTAGTCCCTCCCCAAAATTGATAAATACGCGATAAAAAGCAGTTTGGGCGGCGGGCACACCTGCTTGGCGGAACAAATCGGCGGCCACTTTTTCGTGTAAAAGTGATGGATCACTGGCCGCAGGTGACATCGACAACTCATGAAAGCCATAAAATGAGGGCTTCGTAGCCCCTTTAGGCGCAAATTCATCAAACGACAATCGGAAAGGCAATTTGTAAATTCCTTGACCCCAAGACATCATTAGGGTAGAGTTACCTTTGAGGCGAAAACCCACCGCATTCCAAGTTTTTCCGTTAAATTTCAACGAGGACATCACGTAATTGGGCTCGCCTTGGCCAAAAGAAGCAGGACCTCCGCCCATCATCGAACCTCCCTCCCCCATGGGAGGAGGAAAAGCCCCATTTTTAGGCATCGGTCCTGGAAATCGACTTCCTTTTCCAAATTCATTTCCAAATTTCTTTTTCATATCTATTTGGATGCTATCCCAAGTGGCCTGGGTAAGCGTGATTTCTAGGGTATTGACCCGATTCTGAGGGAATACAACCTCGTAATTAGGCTTGGCACTTGGATGCTTTGGAGCGGTAGTCGGGCTTTGAGCCATAGACCCTAGCCAACCCCAACAGATCAAACTGAGCAAAAAATGATAAGGAGTGCGTTTCATTGTTATGGCGATGTTTTAATGTGGATTACCGCCATTAAACGTCGGCTGTGGCAGCCCAATCAACATGTGCCTACAAATACAGGTTTTGTGTAGAAGAATGTTAAGAAATTGTTAAGTCCCCCGTTAGCCTCTACACAAATTGCTGAAACATAGACACCTTGCAACAGGTTAGGCAAGAAAGGCGTACATTGCTAAAAAGGATACTATGAAGTTTTGGGAAAGATATAATGTATGGCTACACCTACTGGGGTGGGTGGTCTATATGGCCTCTCCTCTCTTGTTATTTTCTTTTTCAGGCATTTGGGTTACTCCCCACTTGGGACGTTTTGTGGCGAGTAAACTGACGGGTGATTTTGTGTTGATTGCTTTTTTTTACCTCAATTTAGAAATTTTTATTCCACGACTATTAAGCCAAAAAAACGTAGTCGCTTTTATAGGGGTACTACTTGTTGGGTTGATTATCTATCTGATTTTTAATGACGTGCTTATGCGATGGTGGTGGGATAATCGCCCACCGATGGGTGGACAAATACCTCCGCCTCCCATGCGGCCAGCCCAAGCATTACGGCCTAGTCCTCCGCCTTTTATGTCCATGGGACCCCACCAAATCACGGCTTTTTTGTCGTTCTGTTTGGTAACCTTGACCAGTTCAATGATTGCGCTGGTGCGAGACCGTTTGCACGAACGAGAAGAAAAACAGCAAATTCAACTGGAAAAAATTGCGGCTGAGTTAGCCGTTTTAAAACTCCAGATAAGTCCTCATTTTTTGTTTAATACCCTCAATAATATTCGTTGGTTGACGCGCCAAAAATCGGACAAAGCGGAGGAAGCGGTTGTTAAATTATCGCAACTTTTAAGGTATGTTATTTATCAAGCCAACCACGAACGCGTGCCTTTAACGCAGGAGATTGAACACCTTCGGCATTTTATCGACCTCCAAAAACTGCGCCTTACCGAGAAAGATACGGTCTCATTTGTGTGTGAAGGAGCGGTAGAAAAGTACCAAATTGAACCATTATTGTTCCTTCCTTTTGTTGAAAATGCGTTTAAATATGGCTTACATAGTCAGCAGAAAAGCGATATTGTGATTGGAATTCACGTCAGAGAAGGGAGTTTGCTATTTTTTGTCGAAAACCCAATCTTTGTCAATAACCTTCCCAAAGAGGGTGAGTCAGGGCTGGGAATCAAAAATGTCGAGCGGCGTTTGGCATTGCACTATCCTCAGCGTCACCAATTACATATTTACGCCAATACTACTACTTTTCGGGTAGAATTATCCCTTGATATAACCTTATGACATTGATTCGTAGTATAGCCATTGACGATGAACCGTTTGCTTTAGCGATTTTGGCCGACGACCTTCGCCGATTTCCGTATTTAGACTTACAAGCTACTTTCTCAAACGCCATAGAAGCAGCTTCATGGCTTGAAACACACGCTGTTGACTTGATTTTTTTGGATATTCAGATGCCAACCTTGACGGGAACGCAGTTTTTACGTGGGTTGTCGAGTCCTCCAATGGTGATTTTTACGACGGCTTACGAACAGTATGCGCTGGAAGGGTTTGAACTGAACGTGGTGGATTATTTGCTCAAACCGATTCCGTTTGAACGTTTTGAAAAAGCCGTACTTCGGGCCAAAGAATTGTTTGAATTGCGTCAGAAAGAAGAGACGCCAGCGGTCATGGAACGGGGTTTTTTCTTTGTTTTTTCGGAATACAAAGAAATCAAGATTTATTTCGATGAAGTGAGTTACGTGGAAGGGCTCAAAGATTATGTCAAAATATATACCATGCAGCAGCCGAAACCCATTCTGACGCGCCTGAACCTAAAAGCCATGGAAGCCAAACTGCCCGAAACGCAATTTGGCCGCGTTCATAATTCGTTTATTGTGGCTTTTAAGCGTATAACGGCGGTTCAGAAAGCCAAAATCCACTTAGGTAATGTCGAAATTCCGATTGGAAACCGCTACCTAGTTGAGTTTGAGCAAAAGTATCGAAAACTACCGAGCGAGTAAGAAAGTCCCGATTTTAACAAAATTTTTACCAAGCAAATCACTTACTTCAATCCGATACACGTAAGACCCTTCGGGCGCAGGCTGTCCATTGAGCATTCCATCCCACCCTTTTTTTATGGCATCATCGGATTCAAAAAGCACTTCGCCCCATCGGTTATAAACAATCAGTCTTGAGGTATTGACAAATTGCCCTTTCATCGCAAATAAGTCGTTGACAGTGTCTTGGTTAGGAGAAAAAGCATCTGGTATGAAGACAAGGGCATTGCGGACAAAAACGTAAGGGTTAGAATAACTTATTAACCCCGAAGAACCTTGTGGGTATGCAAGTATTCGGTATCTAAACTGTTGTTGGTCAGGGTTGTAAGTGTCAGGGTTGAAGCTAGAATTTCCTCCCAAACGAACTTGGTCAACAAGGACACCTTGCTCGTTCAAGATTTCTAAAGCGTAGTAGCCAATCGGAAATAAGAAAGGAGAGTCAACAGTCCAGTCAACGGTTGAGCTTGTTTTGGAATATAAGTGAATTGAACAAACGGGGTCGCTTGGTTCGGAGCGGTTTCCGCAACTATTTTCGTATTGAACTTTATAGCAGTACGACTGAGCATTGGGGTTGGCGGTGGGGTCAATAAATGTCAATTGGTTATTAGCAACCCCAACTTCTTGGTAGTTGTTGCTGCCATTTTCGGCGCGTAAAAAAATGGTTTTGAACCGAGAAGGACTAGCTCCCGACGCTGGCGGATTCGTAATACGTACTTCTACTCTTTGTTCCTCTTCGAGTACCGAAGCCACGACGTTGGTAATTTTTGATGGAACATCGCTAGAAATGGCTTGAACACAGCGCAGTTGCGAAACCGATTCGACGCCTCCCGCCAATGTCACCGTGACTTGATAACAATACTGATTTCCACAGGTCACGTTGCGGTCAGTTTGGGTTGTTGTGGTACGATTAGTGACCACTGGGCTAGGAGTGCCGTTGAGATTGACGCGGTAATTTTGAAATGAGGCCGCGTACGGATATTCTTTCCAAGTGAGTACGTTTTGTTGATTTTGAGCTACGACATCTAAGCTAGTGGCACAGACCACGCTGGAGGTAGTGGTGGTGTTGTCACAAACGTCGTTGGTACTTAGGCGGAAACAATAAGCGTTTTGAGCGGCGTTGATGGAGCGAATCGTCACCGTGGTAGTATCGTTGGTGGTTGCACTTTGGCCTGTGTTTCTGAACGTTCCCGTTGCACCTTCATCAATTTGAATGTCAGCTTTGATGCCCGCACTCCCTCTGACAAGCACATCCACCGTTCCGTCGGGGCGAGTGGTTACTTTGCGGATTGATACGCCCGTTGCAGTGGAAGTATTCAAAACCACGCTGGTGTCTTTTTTGCAGGTAAGCGGAATATTGCCAGGTGCAATACCCGTTACTGAAATCGTGGCGGCATTGGCATTAGTGGGATAAGCATAGGAAATAATGTAAGGACTGTTGGCTTTGGAAACAGGAAGGAAAACTCCTCCGCCAAAATTAACCAAAAAAGACTCGTAGCCTTTGGTGGTAGAATCATCGGCGATAGTGACTACCACTTTTCGATCGCTACAGACTTGTACTTTATAGTTAGGCGCTGTTACGGCTTCGACTACGCGGCAGGCGATGGCCCCTGTGCCCCCCGTGCTTACCAGTTGCAGTATGGTGTATTTGCCAAGTTTGGTATAGCGATGTGAAGTGGAGGGAATAGCCGCGTTAGGCGCTTTGGTAGGGTCGCCACCTTTGTAGTCATAAATGTATTGTATGCTTGAACCAGCAACACTTGCCTCTACCTTAACATCATATAATAAACAACCTGTGGAAGAGCCTTGAACTATAAAACCTCCTTGACCAATAACTTGATCTTTCGGCCGTTGAGCAGGGTCACACCAATCTTGCCCCAATACGGCTAGGCTTACTAAAAAGAAAAAAAGTACAAGAGATGATTTCATAGATTTATGATTTCCGATTTCCTTCTCTCCAAAGAACGTATCTTTGCAAAAGGTTGTTTTACTAACAAACTTACCACGAAAAGAATTACTCACACTACACAGAATCGTAAACATAAAACGTTGTTTTTCGCAAACTATTTTTATTTGATACATGGATAGCAATAATAATACCAATTCCATCAAGCTCGATACCATTGAATCGGCGATTGAAGACATCCGAGCTGGGAAAATCATCATTGTGGTCGATGATGAAGACCGTGAAAATGAAGGAGACTTTATTTGTGCGGCCGAAATGACCACGCCCGAAATGGTGAACTTCATGGTAAAAGAAGGCCGTGGGCTCATGTGTGCCCCCCTTACCGTGGAGCGTTGTGAGGAATTGGGCCTCAAAATGATGGTGGGAGATAATACTTCTACGCACGAGACACCTTTTACCGTATCGGTCGATTTGCTTGGCCATGGTTGTACGACGGGGATTTCGGCTTCCGACCGTTCTAAAACCATTCAAGCTTTGGTGGACCCTAACATCCGTCCCGAAGAATTAGGTCGTCCAGGACATATCTTTCCGCTTCGTGCCATGCCTGGCGGCGTATTGCGCCGTACGGGCCATACCGAAGCTGCTATTGATTTTGCCCGTTTGGCGGGTTTAAAACCTGCGGGGGTATTGATCGAAATTTTGAACGAAGATGGTACGATGGCGCGTCTGCCGCAGCTGCGCGAATTGGCGGATAAGTTTGATATGAAGTTGGTGTCTATCAAAGACTTGATAGAATACCGCCTTCAAAAAGAAACCCTTATCAAGCGCGAAATCGCCGTTGACATGCCGACCGAATGGGGGCATTTCGACATGATTGCGTTCCGCCAAATCCATACCGATGAGTTACATTTAGCCCTTATCAAAGGTACGTGGGAGAAAGATGAACCCGTATTAGTGCGTGTTCACTCATCGTGCGTGACGGGCGATATTTTTGGGTCATGCCGTTGCGACTGCGGGCCGCAATTGCACGCGTCGATGGAGATGGTTGAGAGAGCGGGCAAAGGCGTGGTTGTGTATATGAACCAAGAAGGCCGCGGCATTGGACTTATCAACAAACTGAAAGCCTATAAATTGCAAGAAAATGGCTTGGATACAGTTGACGCCAATATTGCCCTTGGGTTTAAAATGGACGAGCGCGATTATGGGGTAGGAGCACAGATTTTGCGCGATTTGGGATTGAGCAAAATCAAACTTATTTCAAACAACCCTAAAAAACGAGTGGGTTTGATGGGCTACGGCTTAGAAATTATTGATTGTGTGCCCATCGAAATGCCTGCGAATCAGTACAATGAAGCGTATTTGAAAACAAAGCGCGATAAAATGGGGCATCGCCTTACGCAGTTTGCAGCAGTAAAAGAATAGAATAAATGTCGAGTGCAGAATGGAGAGTGTCGAATGGGGTATTTCTATTCGACACTCTGCACTCTACCCTCGACACTCTGCATTCTACCTTCGACACTCAAATGCTAGAACAATACCGCTCGAATCACCAATGGACTTGAAGTCGGATAAATGTTCTCAGCAGGATACGAAGGGTTTACCAGATTGTTGTAACTTAGGTTGTACAACAACATGAGGTTAAATGCCTTGATAAAACGGCCGCCAATAGGCGTAGAATACGAAGCTCCTACCATGGCCGAATTAATCCAAGTTCGCTTACGTACACCGCTGGCGTTGTAGTCGCGGTATTGGACATTAAGCGATTCGTATTCAGCGTTTAAGTTGATACTTTCATACACATTAAACATCCCAAACACCCGCCCGCCGTAGTTGTCATAGCTACTTTTGAGGGTAGGAGAATAGCGGAGTTGGGTGTATTGATACGTAAAACCTCCCCCTAAAGAAAGTCGATTAGTAACTTGATAACCCGCCACGGGTGAAACCCCAATACTGGTTACGGTTCCAAACGACAGTGGCCCAATACTGCCTCCCAAGCGAAGGCGGTCTAAAGGCGAGGGAGGACGCTCAGGATCTTGTTTGCGAGGAGGCGCGTCTAACACTTTAATGGGGCCATCATTATTGGGTCGTACTGGTGGTGGAGGTGCGTCGGGGTTGGCTGTCTGGGCGGCGGCTCCAAATGCCCATAAGGAGGCCACTACCAATCCCAAAAATAATTTTCTCATAGTCTCAAATATAAAAAACGTTCAAAAGAGATTACGTTCAAAGGAACAATTCTGTTTCAAAAACGAAAAAAAAGGAGGGCTATTGCGTGGTAAGTTCTCGGAAGACTTCTTCCAACGGTTTACCTTCGCTGCGTAAATCGGCAAGTGTACGATCGGCCACGACTTGCCCCCGATTGATAATGACCGCACGATCGCAAATGGCCTCTACTTCCTGCATGATGTGCGACGAAAAAAGCACGGTTTTTTCTTTTCCAACGCTTTTAATGAGTGTCCGAATCTCAATAATTTGGTTGGGGTCGAGCCCCGTGGTGGCTTCGTCTAGAATCAGAACGGGTGGGTTATGAATCAAGGCTTGGGCCAAACCAACGCGTTGGCGATAACCTTTTGATAATTGTCCAATTTTTTTGTTTTGTTCCAGCTCTAGTCCACATATTTCTACCATTTCACTCACCCGCTGGCGCAGTTTTTCACCTTTGAGGCCATATAAAGCCCCCACAAAACGCAAAAACTCTTTGATGTACATATCGGTGTAAAGCGGGTTGTGTTCAGGTAGATAGCCAATTGAGCGGCGTACTTCCATCGACTGCTTTGCTACGTCAAATCCACACACTTCTACGCTTCCGCTGGTGGCGTTGAGGTAGCCCGTCGTGATTTTCATGGTCGTCGATTTTCCAGCGCCGTTAGGCCCTAAAAATCCCATGATTTCTCCAGGCTTTACGTCGAAGCTAATGTCGTTGACGGCTTTTTGAGCGCCGTATAGTTTAGTGAGGTGTTGTATCCGAATGGACATGATTTTTCAGAATTGGGGCGAAAATACAAATTTCTCGTTTAGGGTCTTGTATATTTGCTTGATAGAAAACTACAAAGAGAAGGGATTGTTGTATTGCAATGGCACAATTTTAGCGTATAACAATGTAACGGACTTGCGTTTTATGAGATTGTTTAAACGGACTGGGGTTTTATTATTTTTAGGAGTAGTCGCTTGGATGAATACGTGGGCACAAACCCCGACGATTACCACAACGGACGTCAGCGGGGCGGCAGCCTGTGCAGGTACGACCTTGTCGGTGGCGTTTACACCGTCCAATGTCCCCACACCAGCCAAACGCACCTATACTGTGCAGCTGTCGGGAACTGGAGGGACGTTTACAAGCCCTACGGCGTTGGCATCGGGAACAACCAGCCCGATTGTCGTCACCTTGCCTGCAACAGCCCTTGGTGGGGAGTATCGTTTGCGGGTTGTCTCGGATACGACGGGGGTTACATCAACACCGACTTCTGTTTTTACCATGCTCAGACGCCCTACGGCCACCCTTTCGGGTGATACCACGATTACGTTGGGGGGCACGGCGACCCTAACGGTTGTTTTTACAGGAAATGGCCCTTGGACTTATACATTTACCAATACCAACACAGGCACTACGCTCACAAGTCCGCTCAAAGGGATTGTACAACCTTCTGTGAGTACTACCTACGCACTTCAGTCGGTTAGTAATGTGTGTGGAGCAGGCACCGTGACGGGCAGCGCGCGCGTACGCGTTTCACCCATTATCACCGCTACGTTTGCGCCCGCTACTGTATGCGCAGGTTCAACGTCCATAGTGTCGTTTGTCACCACGGGGACGTTTGAATCAACAACTGCTGTAACCTATACAGCACAGTTATCAGATTCAACGGGGAGTTTTACCAATCCCGTTGCGATTGGCACAGGCACAGCTAGCCCATTGCAAGTTACTTTTCCAGCTTCGTTGTTGGCAGGCAAAAACTACAAAGTACGCGTTGTCGCTACTGCTTCTGCCTCTTCGGTGAGCAGTGGCGTGTTTGCGGTACAAGCCTTACCTACGGCTACCCTGAGTGGTACTACAACGATTGGGGTAGGAGAAAGCGCAAAACTCACGTTGGACTTCACTGGGGAAGGCCCGTGGACGTACGTGCTATCCAATGATCAGACGGCCACTGTGAATACTACCCCCGCCTTGGTGACGGTTAGCCCTACTACGACGACGACTTATTCTGTTAAATCAGTTCGTAATGCGTGCGGAACAGCCTCCACGCCGACAAGTACTGTTCAGGTAAAAGTCAATCCGCGGGTGAGTGCAGCCGACGTTGCCTTGGGTTCGGTTTGTGTCGGAAGTGTCATAAGTTTACCTTTTGTGGTAACGGGAACTTTTGAAGGCGCGGTTACTTATACCGTTCAGCTCTCAGATGCAACGGGTTCGTTTACAACGCCTCGTGCGCTTGCAACTGGAACGAGTAGCCCAATTTCAACGACGATTCCTGCCAACGTTGCGGCGGGGGCGGCGTATCGTTTACGGGTAGTAGCCAGTGTTACTTCAACATCAGTCAATAGCGCTTCTTTTATAATAAAAGTTAAACCAACGGCGGTATTATCGGGTGCTGCTTCGGTCAATTTTGGTGAATCGACTACCTTGCCTGTGACATTAACGGGTGATGGCCCTTGGTCGCTTGTATTGTCAGACGGAACTACCACAACTTCGGAAGCAACTCCTGCTCAAGTAACCGTAAAACCCACTCAAACGACCGTATATCAACTAACTTCGGTGCGAAATTCGTGCGGCGAAGGTACTGTTTCGGGGATTGCTTCAGTGACGGTCATTCCCCGCGTAATTACCGAAAACATCACCTCAGGTATTTGTAGTGGAAAAGAATTTGAGGTAAAATTTTCGCTTGGCGGCGGAACCCTCCCTGCCAATACCATATTTCAGGCGCAGTTATCGGACAGTTTAGGGAGTTTTACCAATGCTGTTATTATCGGGACGGGAAGCCGTAGCCCTATTTTAGCCAATATCCCCGCGATTCCGAACGCCAATGGTTACCGAATTCGGGTAGCGGTGGTAGGAAGTACAACGATTACGTCACAGCCGACATCGCCATTTTTGCTAGGACGTCGCCCTACGGCCGCACTGAGTGGAGGCGTAACGGCGCCGCTCAAGCCTGGGGATGAGTTGCTGCTCGTCATTCAATTTACGGGAGATGCGCCTTGGACCTATACTATGTCGGATAATACGACGGGGACAACCAACGAAACCCCCGTTTTGGTCACTGTCAAGCCCACTTTACCAACGACTTATACCCTTAGTTCGGTGAGTAACTCGTGCGGGACGGGAACGGTATCGGGTAGTGTAACAGCCAACGTGGTGATTACGGGAGTGGAAGAAGAACAAGAACAAATAATCATAGGCCCCAACCCGCTGATAGATCGATTACGGCTAACCATCGGTATCCCTACCGCTACTGAGTGGCAGTTGGTCAATGCCCAAGGGCGTTTGTACCAAAGCCGTCAGTGGACAACGGGGGAATACCAAGATGAAATAAATACCCAAGCTTTACCCACTGGGCTGTATTTTCTTAGAATAAAAGTGGGGGATAAATGGCTTGAACGTAAGCTGTTGAAACAATAACAAATAAATAACCCCCTCTGACCCAGTAAACTGTTCAGAAGGGGCTAAAAAAGGCGTTTATTGTCAATAAATATTATGCTTGGTGCTCTTTGCGGAGCAAATCGTTGACGGTTTTGACGGGGTTGAAGGTAATCAACGGAACTTCCACAAACACTGTATTCCAGTCAGACATGGAGCCATTCCAAAGTCCTGGAAGTTCTTGGGCTTTGAGGTCTTTTCCGTCTTTTGATTTTTGGGTAATAAAACCCGTATTGGAATCGCGATAACTCATCAACTCAAATTTCTTGCCTTTATAGCCACGGAGCGAACACACCAAATCAACGGGGTTGAAGTGCGTGGCGGTATCGAAAAGCGCTTTTTGTGCAGCATCGTCCATGTCAATTTGCGCCGATTCTACCACTTGGAGCGAAGTGGTGCCGTCGGGATTCGCCGCCCAGAAAGGCCCACCACCAGGCTCTCCGACGTTTTTCACCATTCCGCACAAACGCACAGGGCGGTCGAGCTTCATGGCAAAGTAGGCGAGTTTTTCAGTATTGGATAGTGCCCAGAAATCTGCAGTAGGAGAAGTAAATAAGGTGTTTTCATAAAACTCCGACAGTTCGCTGATTAGGCTGTCGCTGTTTTCGCCTGCTTCGATGCGGGTCAAGAAATCAAAAATTTGCTGGCGGTATTTCAACAACAACGCCCCTAGGACTTTTTTGTACGTAAAAGTGGTGTCTTTGAGGCTATCGGGTACTACATTGTCGATGTTTTTGATGAATACCACATCGCCGTCTTGGTCGTCGAGGTTGGCCAAAAGCGCTCCGTGCCCCGCAGGACGGAACAACAAGCTACCATCGGCGTTGCGGAAAGGCGTGTTGTCCATGTTCACCGAAATGGTATCCGTAGAGGGTTTTTGTTCCGAAAAACTCACTTGATAAGTGACGCTGTATTTTTCTTCAAAAGCAGGCTTTACTGCTTCAATCAGGGCTTCAAAACGGCTGCGGTGCTCGGGCGAGACGGTGAAGTGTAGGCGAACGACTCCGTTGGCGTTGGCGTAGTTGGCACCTTCCACCAAATGCTCTTCTACGGGCGTACGAGCTCCTTCTTGGTAGTTGTGGAATTTTAATAAACCTTTAGGAAGATTGCCATAATCTAGCCCTTTGCCACTCAAAATATAATCGGCAATTTGTTGGTAATTGCCATCGCCAATGGCCGTTTCAATGTCAACGCCGTCGTTGGCCATGGCGGTTTTGAGGTCTTCAAAAAAAGCAAAATCACGAATCCGCTCGCTAAATTCAGGGATGGACTTGTCGCTTTTTCCATCGTCTTTAAAAGCAAAAAGCGACTTAAACATCCGCGTGGCAGCGCCCGAAGCTGGGACAAACTTCAACAACGAAACGTTTTTGGCTTGTGCATCAAATTCATCGACAAGAGCGGCACTTTCTTCTTCACTTACGCGCACGATGCCGTCACCTACAGTAGCGGCCTTGAGAACTTTTAAAAAAGGGAAACCCGTTTCAAAATGAGAAATCTGCTGTTGGATGGTTTCAAGCGAAATGCCCTGTTTTTCGATTTGGGCGAGGTCTTTTTCAGTAAACATGGGTTTGAATAAGATTATACTGTTTAAGGTTCGGAGATACAAAATCGTATTATGACTACAAAAACTTGGACTTTGCGCTAAAAATAAGGAAGATTCAGGGATGCAAACTATAAAATATTTGTTAATCCTTCGACCGTTCGATAAAAAAAGCGGTTAGAAATGATTTTCCGTAGTAACTTTGTATAAAAAAGCGGCTTTGTATGTCAGTCCCACCCGAAAATTCAAAAAAAATTGTGGTAGTACCCTGCGCTATCTTTGAAAAAGATGGGTATGTTTTTTCGGCACAGCGCAAAGAGGGAATGTCACTGGCCCTAAAATGGGAGTTTCCTGGCGGAAAAGTCGATGAAGGTGAAACCGAAATAGAGGCGCTTCACCGCGAAATCATGGAGGAGTTGAGCATTGAAATTGAAGTGGGTGTTCGCCTCAATCCTGCCTACAAAGAAGACCCCAACCGCATTATCTGCCTTGTACCTTACGTGTGTCGGATGCTTACCGCGCCCATCGTTCTAACCGAGCATCAACAATACAAATGGGTTCGGCTAGAAGAGGTTCATAAACTAGACTGGGCCGAAGCCGACTTGGAAGTTATTGAGACTTTTCTTCACTATTTGGACGTTGCCAAACTCCGCCGCCACAAAGCTAAATTGAAGTGCTGATTTTTAGGCGTTTTTTGCCTGAAGTTTTTGTTGGACAGACTTGACAAAGTCCACTGTAGTATCCGCTATATCAGCAATTTGTTCGAAAGTCCTGTTTCCTTCTCTAAGCAGAAAAGCGACAAATTTAGATAATTCTTTTTCCTGCCCTTTAATGAAAAAAGGGTCATTTTCGACATCAAAATATTTTGCCATGTTCTTTATCATATCGTCAAACTTTAAGTTCAAGTTACGAAGTTTTGCAAGAATCCTTAATTGCCTGTAGTGCTTTTTTAACGTATTTGCATCAGTTTTAGTTTCTTCGAGCCTTTGGATGATTTTTGAGAGCACATTTGCTGGTTGTTCGTTGCCGAAATCCCCCAAAACAGCTAAAATAATTTCTTCAGGGTTTGGTGAGTTGAGAAATCGTAAATAGTCGAATTGGGTGATGTTGATGAGCTGAAACTGAAAATAATTTCCATCCTCTGCAAGTACAGTTCTCATCGTTGGTTCTTTGTTGCCAATGTAAATAACAAATTGCCTAATGGGAAACTTGTATTTCGATTTTAATAAAATCCAGTAATCTGCCATGCGATACACCATTCTTTTATAGTCATCTACTTGGAATTCAAGGTGTAAAATAAACTTCCTGCCGCTTGGGTCTGTAATTATTCTTAAAACGTCTGCTTCTTTTTCCTTGGTTTGTTGCAGCTTTTCTTTGATTACGGTCGATTCTAGCACTTTGAAGCCCAAAACGCTATTCATCAATGCAGGAATGATACTCTCAATATTTTCTTTTACGATACGGTCGTAAATATTACCTTCTCTTTTGTGTTCCATAGTAAAGCAAAAAGGGTGTTTACTGTTTCACTACTTTGCGAACAATCGTTTGACCCTCTACCACAAAACGTAACAGATACGTGCCAGGGGCGGTGTCTTCTAGTGATATGTCAAGCCCGTGCAATGTTCCTTTTCGGAAGTACCCTTTGTGGAGGATTTTGCCTTGGGCATCCAATAACTCCCAATCTCCTGGTTTTTGACCAAAAACTTTGGCTTCAACTTTGACTTTGCTGTGGGTCGGGTTGGGTAATACCCGCAAGTCTTCGTCAGATACAGGCTCAATGGCCGTGAGAAGAACACTCACGCGCGCACTGCCACCGACGCTTCCGTTGCCACATGTGTTTGTCACTGATTTTAGTGTATAGATGGTTTCTAATGCTGGTTTTACGCTGATGGTTTGAACGTTGTTGGAGACACTGGCTGTGTTATTGTCCGAAAGAATGTACGTCACAGGAAACGTACCTTGAACGCTTAATTTTAGCTTAGCTTCCCCTCCAAACGCAATCGTAGTGTCGCCACTAAGGGTAGCTTTGGCGCGTTGTTTGAGGGAAAAAGCGTCACTGGGAGTGAGGTTTGCGTTGGCATTTTGGGTAGGCTTGATGCGTAAACGGTAATTGCCACCGATTTCTACGTTGGCAGGAATCGTGACTTTTAAGGGGCTTTGGGTGCCATTTCCGACGATACGGGGGCTATTAAAATTCCCTTCTTTGTCCGACAACTGTGCTTCAAAACCCACGCCTGCTTCAAAGCTGCCTGTTTGGCTAAAGGGTAAATCAAACACCGATTCGTCGCAGATGGTGATAGATGTGGGCAATTGGGTGATTACTTTGGGGGTTATTTCTACCCGTGCACTGCCACTGGTCGTACCTGTTCCACAAGCATTACTTACTGAGGTGAGGGTATAAACAGTAGTTGTTTGTGGAGAAACGTTGATTGTCAGCGGATTGGTCGATGTAGTTCCCGTGGTGGTGTTGGAAAGTTGATACGTCCAAGGCCCTGAACCCGAAAATTGAAGCGTGAGTTGTGCGTTTTGCCCTGCATCAATGGCGGCTGAACCACTCAAGATAGCTGTGGGTTTTTGCTGAATACGAAAACCTGCGGATACCACTGGAGCAATCCCCGCGACGTTGGCTACAATGCGCAAACGATAATTGTCGCCTGAGGGCAAAGACGTTGGCAAAGTAGTTGTAAAGCCATTGTTGCTTTCGGTGGCCAAAGTCGTTGGTTTTGAAAAATCGCCCTGACTGTCAGATAATTGTAAGGTGTATTTCCAGCGATTTCGGTCGGTGTTGGTGACAGAAAACGGTACCGAAATCCCCTCGCCAGCACAAATATTGGCCATAGGTCTATCGAAGGAAAGGGTAGGTTTTTCACTCACTGAAACCACAAAACGGTCTAACAAACAACCCGCTTCGTCGCGGACTGAAAGCGTGGTGTCGCCCGTGAGAGTGAAGGATAGCGTAGGTTCATTGCTACCATTGGACCATTTTGCAGCGCCTTTCCACGATGGGGTGAGTGCCACAGTCTCGCCGTGACGCGCTTTGAGTTGGGTCGTTTTATTGACGTTTTTGAAAATTGTAAATTGATCACGAACGACCCCGTCATTGCAGAGCCATTCAAAATTGAGGCGATTATCCTCGACTTCAATCACCACTGAGCCACCATACTGATAATTTTTAAACGGCATGGCGGGGTGTGGTGCGCCGTCGAACCCATTGTTTTGGCCTCCCGATCCCGAAACTACATAAATCACCCCTTCGTCACCACCATTTTTGATGTATGCACAGGAGTTAGGGCTAGTGTCATACTTACCCGAAGAAGTACTGGTCAAATGAGCGGCTTCGTTGAAGGTAGGAGCGAGTCCTGTATGGCCGCGCATTGGTCGCGAACGCTCGTACAAGTGACTATGTCCGCTGAGAACCACATCTACTTTGTACCGTTCCAAAATAGGATTCAGGTTTTCGCGGATACGAACCAATTCAGTTTCTGTATCTGAATCGTGCGAGTTTTTGGTATAAGGTGGGTGGTGAAACATCACAATCGTCCATGGTAAGCGATTGGCTGCCAAGTCTTTTTTGAGCCATTCCACCTGTGGGCTGAGCGTATCGTACAACCGATATTTATCTTGTTCGATGCCATAAGAATCCAGCGCAACTACGTGTACATTGCCGTAGTCAAACGAATAATTCATTTCTGACCCCGACGGAACACCGCCCGACTCGCCGTTTTGGGGTTGAGAAAAAATTTGGAAATAGGCAATCTCACGGCGGTTTTGTGCACCCGAATAGTATTCATGGTTGCCAGGAATAGCCCAAATGACGTTGTTTTTGAAGAAATAATCTTGGTAAATATTGAAAAAGTTGTTCTGGTATTCTTCGTCGGTACCGATGGCGTAAGCGTTGTCGCCAAGAAATAAAACGGCGTCAGTTTGACGATTGTCGTTTTGGATGCGTTTTAAATAAGAGTCCCGCACGGCGCGTTGATTGGGAGAGCCATCGCCCGCATCCCCCATCGCCCAAATCCGCACTTTCTGTTTGCTTCCTGTTGGTGGTGCTGTTTTGAAATAATATGAATCGCCTTCGTAGGTCGTGCCGTTGACTTGGATTCCGTAATAATAGACTGAGTTGGGAGTAAGGCCAGTGATGCTTACTTCGTGTTCGGTCGTAGGAACGTCGCGGCTAACGCTTTGCGTTTTTTGGGAAGAAGAACTTCCGTAGGTAAGCTTACTAATCGTGGCTACGTCTGTTCGCCAACGCACTACGATGCCCGTGGAAGACCCCATTTGGAGGTAAGGGCCTCGTACAATTTTTTGCGCAAAAAGGGCATTGGAAGCATAAACGATTATCAGAAGTACAAACCCAATAAGGTTGGGTAGTGCAACGACTAAAAAACGGCGTTTAAGTAAAAATGGAGCCATGCGAATTGTGATTAGTTAAATCGAACCACAAAGTTGCGCAAAAGAACCTATTTTACCTCAATCGTTACGCTTACTTCTTTTTGAGGTTTGCAGTACCACTCGCCTTGGCAGCGTAAAAAGTACGTGGTGGTTTCTTGTGGCGAAAAACTGCGTTGATTGCGGGGTGAGTAGCTGTACCGTTGCATCAGCGTTTTGGTTCCGTTGGCAGTCTGGTAAAACCATTCCAACGGCCCTTGGCCATATTCATTGACGGGGCAGCCCGAAAGTGATAAAACGACTTCTTCCCCCTTAGTAATGGTATATTTTTCGGCAGTGAGCGTGGGAGTAGGGACGTTGCAAGTGGCACATTCTTTTTCCCGAACAACTACGTACTGCACGTTTTGAGCAAAGTCGGAGGCTTTGAAGAAATAGCGCTGCGACCAACTGCCCGTGGTGGAGTTTTCAAGAATTACCCGATTGCTGTCAAATGTTTTGGTTGAAGAAAGGCTCACTTCGGCGCATTTCACTTCGTCGAGCAGGTTGGAATAACCTTTGCGAAGGGCCACTTTGTACTCGCGTCCTGTGAAAATATTGGTGTATGTGGTGTCTTGGGAAATCAAAATTTCGTATGGATAAGGCCGAAGGGTGTCCACGGGCGGCAAGTTGACGTCAATGTCGTCCCGATAAGCTTTGTCCGTAAATCGAATCAATGCTCGGGCGGCTTTTCGGTCGGTAGTAGTACCTTTGGGGCCATCCCACACAACTTTAAATTTGCGAGAAAGAACCGTTTTAAACGAAATAGGACGACGAACCAACTCACAAGGATTGGTCAGGCCGCCTCGGTAAAAAATGCCAAACACGGCCGTGGCATAGTACAAACTATCTTGTGGATTAAAAAAACCACGGTCTTGATCGGTGACTTCCGAAGTGCTGATGGGAGCGCCCGCTTCACATTTGCCCGATGTTCCCGATGATCTTCCGTTAAAAAATGGATTTTCGCACCCTATCAGCCCTACCAATCCAATCCATACAATTATTGTCAGCCACTTCTTCATTTCACAAATCGTTTTCGATAGTTTCTCAGACAAATATACGGGGAAATTGGCAAAAACGATTCTGCTAGTTTGAGCAAAGTTTATAAAACTGGTATGCTTATTGCTCTGACGCTGAGTATAACTAAGCTTACGTACATGAAAAAATTATACCTAGTTGCGTTGTTGAGCATGTTAGTGGGAGTGCAGTCGTATGCTCAACGTTTTGTGAAAATCGACGAAGACAGTCGCCGTTTCTGGATGAATGTGGGCGTCGGGCCTGGTTTGATGAAAGCGGGTGGCTCTTACGATTTTAGCCCATTTTTTCTCCCGAAAACAGCTCCTACGTGGCAGGTGTTTTTGTCGCCTTATTACATGGCATCCAACCGTTTTAACGTTGGCCTAAAGCTGGGTGGCTTTTTCCGACCTTCGTTTGAAGATGTCGAGTCAAAGAGTTTGATTCAACAAAAATTCACTTCGTTTGGGTTGTTGTACGCCGACTATTATTTGTCGTCACCTTATCGAATTTTGGAACGCCCTTGGAAACCACGTTTTTACTTGGGCTTAGGAGCAGGCGTTTCGTACATTGGTAAACTAGAAGCAAAAGACTTATTGACCGAAAACCGCTTTACGTTCCGCCGTAAAAACCAAGATGCGTTCATTACGGTAGCGCCGAAAATTGGGGTGTCATTTCGCTACATCAAACTTGAAATTGAGCATACCTTGACGACGCCGTTCAACCCAGATATTACGTCGATTACTATCATTAGCGCCCTTCCGTTGGGAAACCCACGGTATTATTAGGGAGTGATGAGATAGAAGTGATGAGAGATGAGTGGGTTCATTATTTTGTTGTTTTGTCAACTTGACTCATTTACAAATAAAATCCCCGAGTCCTTGACAAAGGCTCGGGGATTTTATACTAGTTAAGGTCGTGAATTTCTGCTTTGGGCGGGTTATGAGTAACCCTTAGCACGGCTAAGGTTTCAGCGCCAAACGACAATAATGGCCTGCTAACCCAGCAAAGCCCGCCACCAACCCTCCCACAAGGGTAACGGCGGCAAAAAGACTGGCTGCGTTTGGTAATTTGAAAATTTCGGCCACTTTTAAGGGAAATGTTCCTGCACTGGAAAAACTTTGGAACAATGAATACCCTAACCATAAAGTAGAAACTGCGGCAAACGCAATTCCGTACGCTTCTTTGGCATTTTTAGCTTTCCAAAAACATAGCCCAAAACACACGATGGGCATCAGCCACCAAGGGCCTAAAAGTTGAGCAATGCCGCTTATGACAAGAATAAGAATATAAAGCATGAGTCGGAGTGTTTAGCGTTGTAATTTGACGGTTGATTTGATACGAGGGTGTTGTTCGTCTTTCGATTTCAAAAACACCAGCTCATTGAGTTCGCCTTTGGCCCATTTGTCCACCATGTTGTCGTAGTAATGGCTACCTGGGTTACCCGACTGCCCACCTGGGTACAAACCGTAGGCTTTAGGCCATGTTTTGTCAAGCTGCACCACCATCCGCCACGACGGTCCATGTCCTGCTTCGGTGGTAGCGTTAACAATACCAGGGCCACCGCCGTTGATAACATCCATGCGTGAAAACGACTTGAACAACGGTACAAGGTGCTTGATGTCAGTTCCTTTGGCAGTACCCCATACCCACGTTTGTGGATTGTACGGCCCGTATTTTACCGTAAGCGAGTCGATGGTGGCTTTGAAAGTCGTGGTGATAATATCAGCAGCGGTTTCCACTTTATTGGTTGTCTTTACATTATCAAACCACTTCGCATTGGGTTGTTTTTGGAGCATGGCCCACGTACGGTCGCGGGTAGGTTGAGACATGGGCGCTTTTTCGTCTTGGGTTGGAAACTCATCTTCCCAAATCGCCAAACGAAGTTCTTTTACGAAACGCTCGAAAATGGTAGGGGCGATTTCGTTGGGGTCGTTGCGTAAGTTCCATTTGGCCAACACGCCGTAGGCTGGCAATGATTTGGCGCTGGGGTCTTTTTCCAAATATTTGAGTAATTCGGGCAGAATGCGGCGTGCTTCTACGTTGAAATTGTCATTTTGGAGGAGACGTAGGCTGTCGGGGGTTGCTTTGGTCATGTTGCCCAAACGCTCATTGATACGAATACCCCGTTCGGCAGGCGCAAATTTCCACCCCAAATAATACGGATACGAAGGGTCAGCGGGGAATTGATTGGCCGAACTCACAAAACCACGGGCAGGATTTTTGACGTAAGGTGTTTGCTCGACAGGAATCCATGCTTTCCATTCGTGTTCAGGGTTAGAGCCATCGAGTGAGTATTTGCCTTGCTCTTTCCACTTGAGCGGAAAGTGGCCAGCTGAGGTAATGGCAACGTCGTTTTGATTGCTGGCAAATACCACGTTGAAACCTGGAGCGGCCAAATACGGTAAAATTTTACGGTAATCGTCGTAGTTCTTGCCGTGGTTGATGAGGTACAGCGCCTTCACTGAATTTCCCGCAGCTACGGGGCCAACCCACGTAAGTGCATGACCAACTGGTAAATCGGAGAAGAAAGGTTTTTGCCCCTGGCTATAAAGAATCGGGCCGTGGTGGGTGTAAAGGACGGTGTCGCGGATGATGTCTGGCGAGCCTTTCACCTTAAATTCATTGACCCTCGACGTGACAGGACGCCAGTTGTCGCCGTATTTGTATTCTTTGAACGTATTGTCTTTGAACTGAATTTGGAACAAATCAAACACGTCCGAACCTACGTTGGTCATTCCCCACGCAATGTCTTTGTTGAACCCAATGCCAATACCTGGCCAACCTGGCACGCACACGCCATAGACGTTGACCGTGGGTGAAACCAACTGCATTTGGTACCAAATAGAAGGAAGACTTAGTCCTAAGTGGGGATCGTTGGCGAGCAAAGGTAGCCCAGAGGCTGTACGCGAACCGTGAACTGCCCAGTTATTGGAGCCAATGCCAGGGTTTTCGGCTTCAAGGTCGAGATTGGCGGCCATGCTCGCTTTCATGAGTTCGGGTACTTTGGGAACGGCAAGTGGCGTAAAATCCCATTTTGTGCCCGAGGGTACAATCGGCGACTCCTCTACAGGATAGTCAGGAAAAAGGTCGTTCATGGTTTCTTTGCCAAACTTAGCCAAGGCGTTGGCCATGCGGTAGTCGTCCGAGCGTGCGTTCATGTCTTTGCGCATTACCATTTCGACCAAGGCCGTTTTAAGCGGTGACCAAGCTTCGGGTGTATAGCCAAGAATTTTATACTCGATGGCCAAATCTTTGTAAGAAACCTGCTGAATGTAAGCGTTGACCCCCGCCGAATAAGACTCCACAATGAGTTTAGAAGTAGGGTCGTGGGTAAATGACTCAGCCAATCGCTCGGCGCCTTCGGGTAGTTGGAGACGACGATTATAACGGTCAAAATCAAGCGCCAAAGGCCCCATTACTTCGCTCAAACGCCCCGCCGCTACGCGACTATAAAAGTCCATTTGCCAAAGACGGTCGCGGGCAATGATGAAACCTTGGGCGAAATACAAATCTTCGTCGTTGTCGGCAAAAATGTGAGGAACGCCATTGTCGTCGTATTTGACCGTTACTTCTCCTTTCAGCCCTTGTAGTTTAATGTCGGTCGGAGGAAGTTTTTCGGCTGGTTCAGCGTTTTGCCAAAAACCTGTAAAAGGACTAAAAAATGGCCCCAAAGCAGGAGCTGGTCCCAGAGGACGGCTGAAAATGTACGTCAATCCACCAGCTACCAGCAGACTCAACAACGCACGAATGTATTTCATTAGGGAATGGTTAAAAGGATTTGGTTTTGGTATTTTGTTGATAAAAAAATGAATTAATTGGGGTGCAATTTACTCTTTTTTATCAAATGTTGGCCAGTCAAGTGGCGCACGATCTTCGGCTTCTCCCAATACATACCCAAAAGGTTTGAGGGCTTCGACCGAATCAAAAATAACTTTCACAATGGCCGTAACGGGAAGGGCCAAAATCAAGCCCGAAACGCCCCAAAGTTGGCCGCCAAAAATCAAGACAATCATGGAAGCAAGCGGGTTGACGCTCACTTTTGAGCCGACGATGTAAGGCGTAATAAAATTGCCCTCTAACACTTGAATGACCCCAAAAACAGCCAATACACCCAGCGAATACATGGGAGAGTCGAGCGCAACCAAAGCCATCAACGCAGGTAAAATAGACCCTATCAACAGCCCGATGTAGGGAATTAGGAGCAGGCAAGAGGCAAAAAAGCCAAAGAAAATGGCGTGTGGAACGCCTAACAATAGCAAACCTGCGGAATTGAGTACGCCGACAATCAGAATGACCGACACCAACCCAACGAGGTAGCCTTGTACGACCTCATAAATGCGCCGAATCGCTTGATCGACGCGGCGTTTGTGTCGGCTGTCGAATAGTTTGTAAAAAAATTGACGGAAGAAATCGCGGTAAAGCAAGAAGAAAAATACGAATAAAGGAACAAGCGTGGCTGAAGCCAGCGTGCCCGTGGTGGTCGCGACAGCGCCCGTTAAGACCGATGCACTGTTTTTGAGGGCTTCGGTAAGGTATTTGCGGCCTTCGCTGATTTGCTTACGGCGGCTCATACCAAAATTATCACTCAGAAAATCTTGGCCTTGATCAATCCAATAGTTGGCTTTTTTCTCCAAACGAGGAAGTTCTTCTCCAAAACTAATGATTTGAATAGACGCCACATAAATTAACCCTACCAAAACGGCAAAAAAGATAATTTGAGCAATGGTAATGGCCAATAACCTTGGGAACCGCCAGCGTTCGAGTAAGGCACAAATGGGGTACAGTAATACTGAAAACAAGACCGAAAATGTGAGAGGCACGATGGTTTCACGGAGCATGTACAAAATA
Source organism: Runella sp. R0.1_18 (assembly GCF_057652155.1). Taxonomy (NCBI): domain Bacteria; kingdom Pseudomonadati; phylum Bacteroidota; class Cytophagia; order Cytophagales; family Spirosomataceae; genus Runella; species Runella sp. R0.1_18. The sequence continues at coordinate 350,250 of NZ_JBYFCK010000002.1, read as the reverse complement.
TAAACAATAATCACCGACGAAAGTAACCATCCAGCGAGTCGAAGGGAAAAAGGAAATGATTTTTGCATGGTCGGAAATGGTAAATTCGCTCAAATCTACGTATTTTAAAGGGGAAAAGGCAAGCCCCCGTGTCAAGGGTTGCGTATAATCAGGTAGTGGTTACGAATTACGAATGTTGAAAACTGTACCGCTGGTGCCAAGGGGTGTTCACAACCCGCTCGAAGGAGGAAAATGATAACCCGAAACTAGATATAGATACCGCCTACATCGGTAGGACAAAAAAGCAAAGAAAAGATGTTTCAAAAACTATTTTGGTTGGCCTTCACACTGCGCGTAGCAACCTGCGACTGTCACCACGAACGACGAAAAGAAGGTTTCAAACGTGCCAATTCACGCTATACAGTAACGCAAGTCGGCCAATTGCCGCCACAAATTCACGAAACCTCGGGGTTGATATTAGGAGAAAAAGAAGGGAAGCTTTGGACCCACAACGACGGAGGAAATCCCGCCGAAATCTACGAAGTGGACCCGAAAGGAACGGTACTTCGCACGTTTCCGCTGTCGCCTTTGGTCAACAAAGACTGGGAAGACATCGCCAAAGACGACCGAGGTAACCTCTACCTCGCCGATGTTGGCAATAACGCTAACAATCGCCGCGATTTGGTCATTTATAAATTTCACCCGCTCACGCCCGAGCGCGTAGAAAGTATTCGGGTTAGGTACGCCGACCAACGCGCGTTTCCACCCGCCGCCGACTCGCTCAATTTTGATTGTGAAGCGGTGGTTTGGCACCAAAACAAACTCTATTTGTTTTCTAAAAACCGTAGCAAAACTGACCGAATGGTGAAAATGTACGCTGTGCCCGACGCGGCAGGTAGCTACGAGGCCACTCCCCAAGACAGCGTGTATAGCCACGCCATGGTGACGGGCGCCGACGTAAGCCCCGACGGAAAAACATTGGCCTTGCTTACCTACGGAAAAGTACTTCTCTTTGACATCAGCCAAGGAATGAGCTTTGCCCGACCAACCTATTGCCTGAAAATTGCCCGTGGCCAAACCGAGGCCATTGCTTTTATCAATAACACTGACTTTGTGATTTCCAATGAACGAAAGGGGCAACTGTGGAAAGTGACGAAAAGAAGAATCTGAGATAGCGCGAGCGTTTCGCTCGTGATATTAATTAGTAGGCTTCTAGCCTTTTCAAATATTGACTAAAAGGCTAGAAGCCTTTGAATAGATAGCACGAGTGGGACACTCGCGCTATCGGAAATAACAAAGATGACTACAAAAATTCTTATGATTTAGGGTCGGTTGGGAGTTTGATGGTTGGGATTTCGTCTGCCTCTTTGCCTTTTAGGTAATCGGGAAGGTTCAAACCTGCCATGTTGAAAAGGTCATTAAGTGGAGGAACAGATTTCATCATTCCAGAGATGAAGTTGGCGGTTGATGAGTTCTCACCGTTGCTCCCGCCATTGTCCCAAACTGTCACTTTGTCGATTTTGATATTTTTCACGGCTTCTACTTGAATTTGTATCAACTCAGGAAGTTTTTCAATCAACAACAACTGGAAGGCTTTCGACGGGTCGCCACCTGCGGCTTGCACTACTTCTTTGTAGCCCTCGGCTTGTTTGGTCAGGATTTCGTACAAACCTTTTGCCTCGGCTTCCATTTTGGCATAAATCGCGTCGGCTTCCCCTTTGGCTTTTTCGCGGATGCGCTCGGCTTCGGCCTGCGCTTCGATAATGGCGCGTTGTTTGGCGATTTCGGCAGGGACAATCGTGTTGGCCAATTGCGACGAGCGTTCGCGTTCAGCACGCGCAGTTTCGGCTTTCTGCTCGGCCAAATAGGATTCTTCCAGGGCCATCGCTTGTTGTACTTTTTCGGCGGCGTTGGCGCGGCGGTTGGCTTCCGCTTCGCGCTCACGGCGGAGCGCTTCGGAGTTGGCAATGGTGATTCGGGCTTCGTTTTCCCCCCGTACAGCGATGGAGTTGGCTTCCGAAATTTTAATACGCGTATCTTTTTCGGCTTCGGCCTTTCCGATGGCTTCGTCGCGGAGAGTCGCTGCAATGACCACCTCCTTGTCTTTTTTGGTTTGGGCAATCTGAATGTCGCGCTCACGCTGCGTTTCGGCAATGCGGGTATCGCGGTCGCGGTCGGCGAGGGCTTTCCCAATCTCCCCTACTTTTTCTTGTTCGGCTACGCTGATTTTGGCTTCGTTGATGGCTTTGGCGGCGGCCTCTTTTCCAAGAGCTTCGATGTACCCCGACTCATCGCGCAAGTCGGTTACGTTGACGTTGATTAATTTTAAGCCTATTTTTTTCAATTCGGCCTCTACGTTTTGCGTAATATTGGTCAAAAACTTATCGCGGTCGGAGTTGATTTCTTCGATGGTCATTGTCGCAATCACCAAGCGAAGTTGTCCAAACAAAATATCCTTGGCCAGTTCCTGAATGTCTTGCATCGAAAGTCCCAAAAGGCGCTCGGCGGCGTTGTTCATGCTATCGGTTTCGGTAGAAATAGCTACTGTAAAACGGCACGGAACGTCGATACGGATGTTTTGGCGGCTAAGGGCATTGGTCAAATTGGCTTCAATAGAAATCGGTTTTAGATCCAAAAAAGCATAATCCTGAATGACAGGCCACACAAAAGCACCCCCGCCGTGAATACAGCGCGCCGAGGAAGTGCCACCGTCCTTGTTGGTGCCCGTCCGTCCGTAGATGACGAGGATTTTGTCTGAAGGACAGCGCTTGTAACGCGCCAGAAGGGCGGTAATGGTGGCGAAAATAACGACCGCAATCACTGCGATGGTAATCAATGGAGTCATGGTTGTAAAGAGATTTAGTTAAAAAATGAATGAAAATAGTTTAGCAAAAAGAGAGAATTAGCAAAGCTCCACCACCAAGGTGTCATTAGGCAAAGTAGCAGTCACTTTAACGACGCTCCCCGTGGGAATAGGCGTTGCTTGTTGGGTGACGGCATTGAGCTCCCGTAGGGTATTTTGAACGCTCACGTGTACTTTGCCATGCCCGCTTTGGTAGGCAGGAATGGTCAGATAAACTTCGGCGGTTTTACCAATGGCATTTTCAAGCCGCATCACGTTGTTTTGGTTGAGTTTTTGCAATTGTTTGATAATAAAGAAAAACACTCCAACCAGCGCCAACCCTGCGAATGTAGCCACAACGATGAGTACGAACCGATTGGAAATGAGTTCGTAAAAGCCAAGCCCCGTCCAGCCAAACCCCAACAAAAAGTGAATCAGGTTTCGGAACGAAAACAGTTGGAACGGCCCATCGGTATGCGAAACATCCCCGTCGAAGTCGGCATCGAGGCCATCGGAGGCATCGCTTCCCGCAAACGTCATAACGGTTTGAATCAGGAAAATGAGCGAAGTAGGCAGCGTAATGTACCACAACCCTTTCACAAAAGGGTCGGCATTCTGTAGGAATTCCATAGCAGGTAGCGTTAAGAGGTTAAGAATCACTTAAAAATAATGGTACAAAGGTAGATTACCTCGCCCTGCTGGAAGAAATGATTTTAAGGTCGCGCCTTGGAATCACGTGATGGCGTCTTGTAAGTGTGTGATGAGTGGTTGAGAACACAGTAAATTACCCCAAGACCGTCCTTATGGGAGTAGCTAGTAAACCAGCCCTTTCATGGAAATTTTGGAAACCCTTTACAAAGAAATTTTAGGCTTTTTAGGCGTAAACGGCATCATCAAGATTGTCAGTAGTGGAGATTATAGTGCGTTTAGCACCTTAGATGGCATCCTTACGGCCTTGAGGCCGATGATTCCGCTGTTGTTGGTGTTTGAGTTTGGGTTAGGAATTGCCCAGAAAAACCCGCAGACCAAAGTTTACCGCACCAACTTTATCATTTACGTTTTCAATCGGTTTATTTCTCGCTATATCTCTTTGGGCGTAACGGGCTGGATGATTGCTACCCTACAGCCGTATGCTCCTTTCAATGCCCCGCTCAAGTGGTATTGGTTGCTTTATGGCTACGTAGTGTGGGAGTTTGCGCATTTTATTTACCACTTTTTGGGGCATAAAGTGCGGCTGTTTTGGTGCCTGCACGCCACGCACCACACGCCCGAAGATATGAACCTGTCGGTGGCGCACGCGCACTTTTTCCTTGAAGCCCCTTATGCCGATGCCATTCGTACGTCTATTTGTATTTTGGCGGGGTTAGACCCTAAGTTGTTGTTTTTCATTATGTTTATTGACGGCACGTACGGTACGTTTATCCACGTTGGAGAAAATCTTTTCAAAGACGGTACGCTGGGGCTGCAAAAGATACCTTTCTTTGGCAAATACATCCTGACGCCTTCTGATCATCGGGTGCACCACGCCCGTAATCCACTGTACATGGATACCAACTATTGCAATTTTCTTAATATTTGGGACAGGGTATTTGGTACGTACCAAGTGGAGCGAAAAAACATCCCTATAGAATACGGCATCACGCGTAAAATTGATTCGGGCAATTTTATGGAGACCTATTTTGGTGAAATTTGGGAGCTACTCAAGGATATGTCAAGCGCTCCCAGTATCAAAGCGTTTTTGTTGTATCCAATCATGCCTCCAGGCTGGAGCCCCGACGGCAACCACCGCACTTCTACGGTCGTTCGGCAGGAATATTTGGAAGGGAAGGAAGCCGTCGCCTAGCGCGAATACTTTTTAGGTAAGATCGAATGTTCGCTTGCGGTGCTCTAAACCCCATTCGACCATTGCGTCTAGTACACTTTTGATGTTTCTGCCCGATTCGGTAAACTCATATTCGATAACCACTGGAATAGTATCGTGGACGGTTCTTTTGACAATTCCGTTCAGCTCTAATTCTCTCAATTCTTTTGACAACATTCTTGGGGTAATCTTCGGGATTTCACGTTCAATATCCCTAAATCTCTTTTTTCCAAAAATCAATGAAGCCATAATCTGAAGCTTCCACTTGCCCGTTAGCACATTCATGGTATCGTTTACGGCCATCACAAAAGAGTGCGGACAATCTTTAATTACGTTCAAATCAAGTTCTATTTCCATCTCTAAAAATTTGGGGTGCTATACTATTGTATAGTTCTAAAATTCACTATACAATAGTATAGTACTATAATTTGTATAGCAAAGTTACTATAAATTTGCATCAAAAAACAATACTACTGATGAAAAAGAACAAGACAATTTATTGGATTTCAACGGCCTTAGCCATGCTTACGGGAGCCACTACGGCCTTCATGTACTTTACAAACCCCCAATTTATCGAGGGATACCGACATTTAGGTTTTCCTGACTATTTCCGCATTGAGCTAGGAATTTTCAAGATTATAGGGCTTCTCATTTTACTTATCCCTACGATTCCTGCCAGAGTGAAGGAATGGGCGTACGTTGGCTTCATGATTACCTTCGTTTCGGGCATCATTGCCCACGGTACGGTAGATGGCTTAGGTTTAGCCATGGCTCCGATGATTCCGTTGGTTTTCTTAATCGTGTCATATATCTACTTCCATAAGTTGCAACGTGTCTCGGTGGCGCAGTAATCAACTAGGTATTCTTAGGGGGACATAAATGCGCCTAACTACGTGAACAGCATGAACAGAAGAGACTTTAATAAGCAATCAATCATGACGACAATGGGAATTTTAGCAAATGATTTGGTGCCCGAAACTACTTCAGCACAGGTCGCAAAAGGACGAACCATTTACAAAATAATCAGTGCCTCTACGGGTGGTATGGGGGAAATGGGTTTGAAAAACATCATCCAGGGAGATTACCAAAACTACGTTTCTCCGTTTTTCCTTATTGATGAATTTGAAATGCAGTTGCCCAAAGGAGCTCCATTTAGGGTAGATGCCCACCCCCACGCAGGAATTATTCCAACTACGTATTTACTGAAGGGCAATGCCCATCACCGAGATAGCATGGATAACGATTTTGAGTATAAAGCGGGCGATTTTATTCAGTTTACCTCGGGCAAAGGAGCATTGCACATGGAGGAAACGGGCAGCGAGCTTTTTAAAAACGGTGGAGTTTTTCACGGCTTTCAAGGGTGGTTGAATATCCCGTCTCAACTGAAAAAATCAGCACCTTATTCTACGCACGTAAAAGAGGAAAACATAGAAGTTGTAGAAAAAGGAAACGCCAAAATCAGGGTTATCTTGGGAGAAGTCTTTGGTGTGAAATCCAAGACCCAACTATTGATGCCTGTCATTTATTGGCATGTGTCAATGAAAGAAAGCGCGACTTTAGCGCTGCCCGTGGCGACCTCGCAAAACGCGTTTGTCTATCTTCAATCGGGGCAACTAGAAATCAATGGTACTCAGGTCAATACGAGTCAAGCCGTTCTTTTTGAACGTGATGGAGGTTCTATTCAGCTAAAAGCAAAAACAGCATCTGAGCTTTTGGTTTTAGGAGGGGCGGTCAATAACGAGCCTTACATGGCTTATGGCCCTTTTGTATTAAACAATGAACAAGAAGTAAGACAAGCCTACATGGATTTTCAACAAGGAAAATTTGGGGACTTGGCCAAAACAAATGGAGTAAACAGATAAATAACAATCAAAATGAAAGTAGCAGTAATTGGAGCCACTGGATTTGTGGGAAAAAACATTGCCAACGAATTGGCGAACAGGGGAATAGAAGTAACAGGTATTTCCCGAAAAGAACAGTCATCTGAGCACCCTAATTTTACCTATTTGGCGATTGATGCCACTGATACAACAGCTTTGGCTTCGGCGCTGGAAGGGTATGATGTGGTCGTCAATGCGTTTAGCCCAGGTTGGACAAACCCTACTATTTACGAAGATTTTATTGAGGGGTCTAAAGCAATCCAAGAAGGCGTAAAGCAATCGGGGGTAAAACGTTTCATCAGCATCGGTGGTGCAGGAAGCTTGTATTTACCAAACGGTACTCAGCTGGTAGATACTTTCCCACAAGATAATCCTTTTGTACCTGGCGCTAAAGCGGCAAGAGATTATTATCATATACTGAAAGAAGAAACAGAACTAGACTGGGCGTTTTTTAGTCCAGCGATGGATATGCACCAAGGCATTACAGTCGGAAGAACTGGAAAATACCGTTTAGGGACTGATTATCCTGTGATGGATGAAAATGGTAAAAATGTTCTCTCCGTAGAAGATTTAGCCGTTGTTATTGCCGATGAAGTCGAAAATCCTAAGCATCACCAGATGCGATTCACGGCAGCGTATTGATATTTTGCAAGCCATGCTTTATCCAAGAGAGGTTATTTCTTTCGCTTTAGGCTTTAGCTAAAGTAGCATCCAAGCCACTGGCATCAGAGCCACCTGCGGTAGCGAAGAAAGGTTGGCCGCCACCGCCTTTTACGCTGAATTCAAAGCTGTAAGATCAACACTGCTATAACCCCATGCCTTTAGGCTGGGGATAGGAATAAACATAGCAACGCTGGGGCTTCAGCCCTGAATTTTGGAATATAGATGCGAGAAATTCAGGGCTAAAGCCCTAGAGTATGATTTTGTTTACAGGCCCCAGCCTAAAGGCATGGGGTTTGAGGATAACGGGTATTTGAAGATTATTGAAATGCTTTTGGTGGGTTAAAAAGGTTGTTTATCAATGAGTAAACTGATATTACACCAAACAAAAACGCCCCCGCCCTCATTCATCCGAACAAGAGCAGGGGCGTGCTATGATTGAGAATCGTTACAAAATCCCTTTCGCCTTAGCTAAAGCAGCGTCCAAGCCACTGGCATCAGAGCCACCTGCGGTAGCGAAGAAAGGTTGGCCGCCACCGCCGCCTTTTACCTCTTTGGCAAGCTCTTTCACGATGTTTCCTGCGTGTTTACCTTGGGCTACTAAGTCGTCGGAAAGCATTACGGCCAATTGTGGTTTGCCGCCCAATACCGTTCCTAAAACGATAAAGAATGGCGCTTGTGATTGTTCTTTCAACTGATACACAAGCGATTTTAAGGCGTCAGCGTTCGGTACTTCCACGCGAGCGACGAGGCTAGAAATGCCATTCTCAGAGGTAACTTGGGTCAACAGGGCATCTTTTACTTGCGCCAACTTCTCGTTTTCGAGGGCTTCGATGCGTTTTTGTAAAGCAGCTTTTTCGGCCAAAAGACCTTCAACGGCTTTGACAACGTCTTTTTGCCCCTTGAACATATCACGAAGGGTATTCGTAATGCGTAATTCGTCGTTCAACAGTTCGAGTGCTTTTTCGCCCGTTACTGCTTCTACCCGACGAACCCCTGCCGATACCGAACCTTCTGAGATAAACTTAAAGAGCGCAATTTCGCCCGTAGCAGGCACGTGCGTACCCCCGCAAAGCTCGACTGAGAAATTGGGGTCAAACTCTACGACGCGGACAAAATCACCGTATTTTTCTCCAAACGTTGCCGTTGCACCCATTTTGATGGCGTCATCAATCGGAATATTGACGTGGGTTTTAAGGGCCACGTTTTCGCGGATTTTGGCATTGACAATGTTTTCAATTTGCGAAAGTTCTTCGTCGGTTACTTTGGCAAAGTGCGAAAAGTCAAAACGCGTGACTTCGTCGTTTTGGTACGAACCTTTCTGAACGATGTGCGTACCCAACACGCGGCGCATCGCAGCCAACATCAAGTGCGTAGCCGTGTGGTTCCGCATGATATTCTGACGACGGTGAGCGTCCACTTTAGCGATGAGTGATGAGTGAGGAGCGATGAGTAGTTCATCTAAATTCTTATCGCGAGAAATGTGAATGAATAAATCATTCTCCTTTTTGGTATCAACGATATTTATCACTTTTCTCTCATCGCTTATCACTTCTAGCGTGCCCGTATCTCCTACCTGTCCTCCCATTTCGGCGTAGAAAGGTGTGCGGTCGAGTACGATGTGGTATTCTTCGCCCGCTTTGGTTTTTACTTTGCGGTATTTGATAAGTTGGGCGGTTGCTTCGAGGGTGTCATAGCCCAAGAACTCAAAGTCGCCCCCCTCACTGATTTCTACCCAGTCGGTGGCTTCTTTGGCAGCGTCTTGGCGGCTGCGGTTTTTTTGTTCGGCCAACGCCTTTTCGTAGCCCGCTTCGTCGATTTTATAGCCTTTTTCCTTCGCCAAAAGTGCTGTCAAATCCACAGGGAAACCGTACGTATCTGAGAGTTCAAATACGATGTTTCCATCAATGACTCCTCCCGTTGGGCTAAGCGACTCGAAGCGCTTGATTCCCAATTCTAAGGTGCGCAAGAAGCTCTTCTCTTCTTCCAACACCACGCGTGTCACAAACTCTTCTTGCGATTTGAGTTCTGGGAATACGTTTTTGAATTGTTCGGCCAAAACAGGTACTAATTGACACATAAAAGGCTCCGTAAAGCCCAAATACGAGTAGCCGTAGCGAATGGCGCGGCGCAAAATGCGGCGAATCACGTAGCCTGCTTTGGCATTGGACGGAAGTTGCCCGTCGGCAATGGCAAAACTCACCGCCCGAAGGTGGTCAGCGATGACGCGCATGGCGATGTCGGTATAATCGCTGGTGTTGAGGGTTCCACTTACGCCGTATTTTTTGCCGCACATTTTTTCAATTACCTGAATGGTATTTTGAAAAATATCGGTGTCATAGTTCGACTGTTTTCCTTGAATGGCCATGCAAAGGCGCTCGAAGCCCATGCCTGTATCAACGTGTTTGGCAGGAAGCGTAATCAACGACCCGTCGGCCTTGCGCTCAAACTGCATAAATACGTTGTTCCAAATTTCGACTACTTGCGGGTGGTCGGCGTTGACGAGTTCCTTGCCAGGCTTCGCATCCACTTCGGCTTGGTCGCGGAGGTCAATGTGAATTTCAGAACACGGGCCGCAAGGACCTACGTCGCCCATTTCCCAGAAATTATCTTTTTTATTTCCTAAAATGATTCGCTCTTCGCCACCTAAAATGGCCTTCCAAATGTCCCACGCTTCTTGGTCAAAGGGCACGCCGTCTTTTTCGTCGCCTTTGAATACCGACACGTAGATGCGGTCTTTGGGAAGCTTATAAATGCCAGTGAGCAATTCCCACGACCACTCCAATGCTTCTTTTTTAAAGTAATCCCCAAACGACCAGTTGCCGAGCATTTCAAACATCGTGTGGTGGTAGGTGTCAAAACCTACGTCTTCCAAGTCGTTGTGTTTTCCACTCACGCGCAAGCACTTTTGGGTATCGGCGATACGCTTGCTCGGCGGAGTGCCGTTGCCCAAGAAAAAGTCTTTGAACTGCGCCATGCCCGAGTTGTTAAACATGAGCGTGGGGTCGTTTTTGGCAACAAGCGGTGCCGACGGCACAATAAGGTGTCCTTTACTCTTAAAAAAGTCTAAAAAAGCTTGGCGGATTTCGTGAGAAGTCATCTTCGATTTACGGTTTATAGTCAATAGTCCACAGTCGATAGTCCATTGTTTACAGCGATTACATTCGTTTTTTGGAATATCAACCTTAGCTGTGAATTGGGCTGCAAAATTACAGAAAAATGCCGTAGCTTTCAGATTGTGCTTTGATTTTGATTAACTTGCGTAAAAGACACACAACTGTTTCTGTTCAACGTACTACTTCTTGCCATGAAAAAACTGCTATTTATTCCCCTGGTGTTTGGTGTGCATGTGCTTTGGGCACAGCAACTGCAATTGAAAGTTCCTTCTAAACAATTACCCCCGATTAAGCAGGTAACTCCTGTGCCCATGTTTCGCTATTCCAGCGATTCAACGGTAGCCTACTCACGGGTGGACAATATGCCTGTGCTCATCGCGCAGTCTGACGATGCCATGCCCAATGCGATGCCCATTACTCCCCAAGGAGAGGAGAGCAAGTACCGCTATCGAATGCCCAATCCATTGAAGAAAAATGTGCTACCTCAAAAGCCAAAATAGGGGTTACTAATCTATTATCTGGGCGATGAAAAAAACGTCAAATCGGGTAGGTGGAGGTATTTTTGCGGCCATCGGGGTTGTGATGATGATTGGGGCGTGGATGTTGTTTCAAAACGACCAAAAATTTGTGAAAGAGGCGGTCTCGGCCACGGGGACAGTTGTGGAGTCGGTGTATGTAAAATCGAGAAAAGGAAAAGGGAGCTACTATCCCGTTGTCGAATTTCAGACGGCGGACGGCAAGCGCATGACGTTTCGGTCGGATACGGGCAGGGGCCGCCCCGCTTACGAAAACGGAGAACAAGTGAGTATTTTATACGAAAAACAAAACCCTGCGAATGCTAAAATCGCAGGGTTCTGGGAACTATGGGGACTAGCGGCTGTTTTGGCCGTATTTGGGCTTATTTTTATGGGAGTAGGTTTGAAAATTAGCAGGAGTTAAGCTAAACTTCAGTTCTCTTAGGCCACATTTTCTAAGTCACGATAATTTACGACCATTCGAGAGTGTGGATAAATAAGTTCAGACTCCAGTACAGGTATTACGTCTATGGTTTGTCCTTCATTGTCGAAAAACTCCACAATGTACCCTTCTGGGGTTGAATCAGTAGATGAAATGTATTCAACAACCGTTCCCACATCCCCCTTACAAAAACCCATTTGTGGCAAGTCATGGGCTAATAAAACAGTCGAAAATAATTGAAATTTCATTTTAAACGAGCCTCCCTCTACTCATAAACAAACTCTCCAAACTCACTCTGAACCGTTACTTTTTTGCCTTCGTTGGCTTCCACATAGCCGATGATTTGAGCCTGAATGCCAAACGATTGTGCAATTTCAATAACGCGTTGGGCGTGTTCCGACGAAAGATATACTTCAAGGCGGTGGCCCATGTTAAACACTTTGTACATTTCCTGCCAACTTGTTCCGCTTTCGGCTTGAATCAACTTGAAAAGCGGCGGAATGGGGAAAAGGTTATTTTTGACAACGTGCAAATGATCAATAAAATGGAGCACCTTCGTCTGCGCACCACCACTGCAATGTACCATGCCATGAATCTGCGGGCGAAGTTCGTCCAACAACGTTTTGGCAAACGGAGCATAGGTACGCGTAGGCGAAAGAATCAATTGACCGACGTTAACAGGCGTATTTTCGACGGCATCCGTGAGGCGTTTTGAACCACTATATACAAGGGCACTGTGGACTTCTGGGTCGAAACTTTCGGGGTATTTTGATGCCAAGTAAGAATCTAACACATCATGACGCGCCGACGTAAGTCCGTTGCTTCCCATGCCTCCGTTGTAGGTAGTTTCGTATGAAGCCTGTCCAAATGACGCCAGCCCTACAATCACGTCTCCCGCTTGGATGTTGTCATTTGAAATCACTTCCGAACGTTTCATACGCGCTATCACCGTACTGTTGACCGTGATGGTACGTACCAAATCGCCGACATCGGCCGTTTCGCCACCTGTGCTGTAAATCTCAACGCCGTGATTGCGAAGCATTTCCAACACCTCCTCCGTGCCGTTGATGATTTCGGCAATCACTTCCCCAGGAATTTTGTTTTTGTTACGGTCAATGCTCGACGAAATGAGCATCGGCCCCGTTGCTCCTACGCAAATGAGGTCGTCGGTATTCATCACAATCGAGTCTTGCGCAATGCCACGCCACACCGACAAATCACCTGTTTCTTTCCAATACAAATACGCCAGCGAGGTTTTAGTACCTGCTCCGTCGGCGTGCATAATGGTGCAGTATTCGGGGTCACCTGCCAAAATATCAGGGACGATTTTACAGAAAGCTTTGGGGAAGAGTCCTTTATCGAGCTTAGCAATGGCGCGGTGTACGTCTTCTTTTGAGGCCGACACCCCACGTTGTAGGTAACGTTCTGTCATGGAGTTGAAAAACAAAATGAGGCGCAAAGTTACCAACTTTACACCTCATTTTCTAACCCTAACGGGCTTTTGAGCTTGCGGAAAGTTTTTTATACTTTCGGGAGTTGCCAACCATTATTGTAATGCGCCTTTATCAGGGCATTGGCTTCTAGGTCGTTTTTAAACGCTCCCGTTGTCGAATCCCAATACACTTTGCGGCCTGTTTTGTAAGCGATGTTCCCCATGTGGGCGTTGATTGCAGCCACACTTCCCGTTTCGATACCACATTTCAACAATTTAGGATTGTTGTCTTTGATGGCTTGTACAAAGTTTTTGGTATGCTCATTGAGGTAATCTCCGTTGCGCGCTTGGTCAGGAATATCCTCAATTTTGTACAACTTGATCCCATTTTTGGTTTGGGTTTCGGGGTGCAGCGACCAGCCACCACGGTGCAGTACAAGTGTGCCGTTGTTTCCGATAAATGCAATCCCTTCGGTGAGGCCATAGTTACCGCCGTCGATGCCTGTCGCGTGTTCCCAAAGCATGTTAAAGCCCTGGTATTCATACACAGTTTGGAGCGTATCGGGGGTTTCAGAAGCGTCGTCGGGATAAGCCAATTTGCCGCCCGAAGCCATGACCGATTTAGGCGCTTTAGCATTCATGGCATACAGGGCAATGTCGATTTCGTGGACGCCCCAGTCTGTCATCAACCCTCCCGCGTAGTCCCAAAACCAGCGAAAATTAAAATGAAAACGATTAGGGTTAAAAGGACGTTTTTTGGCGGGTCCAAGCCACATGTCGTAATCTACGCCTGCGGGTGGCGCACTGTCGGGCTTAACGGGGACGGGTTCCATCCAGCCTTGGTACGCCCATACTTTTACGAGACGAATGTTTCCGAGTTTTCCCGAACGAACGTACTCAATCGCCTTTTCGTAGTGGGAGCCGCTTCGTTGCCACTGCCCGATTTGGACAATTTTACCCGCCCGTTTGGCCGCAGCGAGCATGATATTACATTCTTCAATCGAATTAGCCAGCGGTTTCTCGCAATAAACGTGTTTGCCCGCCGCCAATGAATCGGTCAACGCCAAGCAGTGCCAATGGTCGGGAGTGCCTACAATCACCGCGTCGATGTCTTTGTTTTCGAGCATTTTGCGGTAATCCTTGTACAACTGAGGGCGATTTCCCCGCGCGGTTTGTACATCAGCCGCCCGCTGATCGAGAACACTCTGATCGACATCGGCCAAGGCCACGCACTCGACCTCACTCATTTGCAGGTGTGAGCGTAAATCAGACCACCCCATGCCCTTGCATCCAATCACACCAAGTTGCAATTTGTCGTTGGCAGAGACGCGTTTTCGTTGGCTTGCCAGTAATTCGAGGGGGGTAAAAGAGAATAAACTAGCTCCAGTAGCCACCGAAGCCGAACGAATGAAATCTCTGCGGGACGTTTGCATAGGGGGTGTGTGTTTTTTTAGAAAAAAGGAGATAAAATAGATAATCTAATCTTAGCTACTTATATTTACCATCAAACGATTAAGATATGTCAGTAATCGAACTAAAAACAGAACTTCACAAACTCATAGAGCAAGTAGAAGACGAAAAAACACTACTTGATTGGTTAAATTTATTATCCAATCAAGTAGTAAAAGGTGATTTTTTTGAGGGGCTTTCTGGTGTTCAAATTCAATCAATCCAACGTGGCCTGAATGACTTATCAGAAGGACGGGTATCTTCTCACGAAGATGTTAGAAATCGAATGAACAGGAAAGTAGTTTGAATTTCGCGTTTCATAGTCACGAAAGTCCTGCCCTAACTTTTACAAAACAGCTATTTCTCACCCAGTATTTTTTATTCTGAATGTTTGCCATTTGTTAACAGATAAATACACTTCTAAGCTTCAGATGCTTGGTAGAAGATTTGGATTGATGAACGAAGTTCATATTAAGTTTCCTGGCTTATCTGTGTTCCTTATTTCGCACCAAACATTCTTTATTTATGTAAAGTTGCTGATATACAGGCAATTAAAAAAACAAGCATACGTTCCTTAAAAGCTTTTATAGTTTCTTAAAGGCGTATTTGGCATTCTTATCTCTTTGTTTAGCACTTAATCGAACTAAGATTTTTTCCGTTTCTATAAACTGGTTTAAGTAAAGTCTGACATTCTTCTCATGAATCCCTGTGACATCTACCAATTCATTGATAGTAGCCTGGTTATGATAAAAAAGATATTGTAAAATCTTTTTCTGAGTGTCATTATAAGAAAACCAATTATTCTGAATGGTTTTAAGAATTGAGTCTGAAATTGTTTTGGTGTGTTTACTAATTTTATTTCGAAGCGTTAAATATACATTCCCGTTTTTCTCAACATATTCTGGTATTGAAAGCATAGATTTTTCCATTGACTGATATATTCTAGAAACGCCTTCGTTTAATTGTCTTACAAATCCCATATCCTCCAAAGCTCTGGCGATTCTTGGATTTCTTGAAAACCTTTCTGTTCTGATGTTCTCTACATTTACTTGGGCTGGTAAGGGGCCACTGTTAGAAATCTCTAGCCTATCGTCAAAATGTTTGACATAAATGGCATTTCCCTGCACATTGTATGAACGATGGCATAAGGCGTTTACAACAGCCTCTAGCCATGCTTCCTCTGGATATTCAGGCACTTTATTAAAACGACCTGTTTCTAAATCTAAAAAGAAATAATCTTTTAAGGTTGCTTTTAGAAATTTCTTTACAGAATCAATAATCCAGGGGATATTATTTTCAAATCGCTCATCCTTCACCACATTATGTTCGGTACCAACCTGTGCTTCTAAACCCTCATATCTAATATAACGAAGCGATGCAGAGGTTATATATTTTTCAGGATCTTTGGCAAACAGTAACACGCCCGCCTTTTTAATCTTATATTGTCCTTCTTTTTGTATTGCTAAGTGTCTTTTGACAAGTAAATCCAAGATATCTCCAGGATAATTAAGTTTTTCTTTGTACCTGTTCAAGAGCTTTACATCAAGATCATCAAAGTCGAATTCTGCCTCTATTTCATCTTCAAATTTTCTAATTTGCTTGTCATACTCCAAACTTCGGACAGCATCCCTGTCTAGCTGCTTATTTCGGTCATCAATCCTCAGGAAAATTTGTTCATTATCTTTACGCTTAAAAATACGCTCAACGTCTTGATCTACATGATATAGAAAAATCAGATTACCTTCTATTTCAACTTCTTCGAGCTTAATGTTCCCATGCGGTTCTATATGGTCAACAAACAGATTTCTGTAGTCACTGAGTTTTTCTTCTAATACCTTTAAGTTCTGAATGGAACCATCATTAGATACTCCAAAAGCCAAAACACCGCCATCTGCATTGAGCATCCCAATCAGTTCATTTGCTATTTTGGTGGGATTTATATCTTTTTCACCTAAACCTTTACGCTCAAAGTATTGGTTTTCTCTCTTATTTTGAAGAAAGTCTAGTGTAATTTGTGTATTGAACTTTGAAACAGCCTTCATTTATTACTTTTCTCCATCAGTTTTATTAACTTTCAATAGATGCTATCACTAATACACTCAACTTCTACTATTTGTTCAATGGCTAGTTAATTTCAAATACGAACTTAATCCAATATTAGTGCCCGATGTGGAACAAGTCGACATTATTTTTAGCTTGCATTCCATCTAGTTTTGCTAAAGTATATAAAAAATACTGCCATAAGATATTTAAGTATTATAGACTTGGCTATATCACTTTAAAATGCCTATTTTCTGGGAAGATACAATCGCCCTTATTGCAGTACTAGACACTCGTCAAAATCCTGACAAATTACCATTTTTTCTACTTCTTCACCTCCCCAATATGATATTCCTGAATCAACGGAGAACTTTCGGGCGTAAGCGTAAACGACACCCATAGCGTGGCCTTCTCCCCTTCGATAAGATAACGACCCCGAAGCTGATTTTCGGGAACAATTTCTTTCACGCTGATAATTTTACCCGCTTTGTTAAACAACCCCGTTGCTTCTTTTTTGAGGGCTTCCAACGAGTAATCCGCAAAGAAGTTTTCGGCAAAAAGGCCGCTGCTTTCCGCATTTTGCCAGTTAGGTAGCAGTTGAGTAAGCTGTTGCTGGCGTTGTTTCAAAACATCCGAAGCAGGCAATTGACGGGGTTTAAGTTGGGCACTTACGATGAGCGTGTCCAAAATTTGCAGGTTAATCGGGACGGTGGAGGCGTAAGTAACATTGGCAAAAGCCACTACGCCGATGCCATATTGAGGCAAAATGCGCCAGTTGCTACCAAAACCTGGGAGTCCTCCGCTGTGCCCTACGTACTCGCGTCCTTCGCAATCACGCATCCAGTTGAGCCCGTAGCAATAGGCGGAAACCGTAGCGCACGGACGCCCCGTCGCGTACTTGAACTGAGGGGAAAAGCCGCTGATGTTCCAAGGTTGGTGCATTTCGCGAATCGAACTCCGCTTGAGAGGACTAGCATCAGTATCGTTTTTGGGAGGCCAAGCCGCCAAGTGTAACGCCATATACTTGCTAAAATCGTCGATTGAAGTAATAAGCCCACCCATTGCGCCCCACGCGCCGTCGTGGAGGAGGGCTTCTTCTGTCCACTGTCCGTCGCGCCAACGGTAGCCGTGGGCTAGTTTATCGGCGGGTACTTCAGCATACTCCCATTTGGTATGCGTCATGCCCAGTGGTTTAAAAATAGACTCGTTGATAAACTGTTGGTAGGTTTTTCCCGAAACCTTTTGAATAATATAGCCCAAAAGCGTAATTCCTAAGTTGCTATATTCGTAAGCGACCCCTGGCGTATTTGAAAAAGCAATGGGGCTTTGAATCAGCTTCAATAACTCTTCATTGGTATCGGCCAACTGACGGTCGCCCCACGGGTTATCTTCGGGAAAACCTGCGGCGTGCGTCAGTAGATGGCGAATGGTAATGGCGGGCGCGTCAGCCGTAAGTAGTTTTGTGTTCCTCATTTCGGGGATATACTTATCCGCACGGTCGTCCAAATTGAGTTTACCCGCATCGCGCAATTGCAAAATGGCCATCGTCGTAAAACTCTTGCTCATGGACGCAATTCTGAAAAGCGATTGGGTGGTAGCGGGGATTTTTTTGCTAATGTCGGTGTAGCCCGTCGTGCCTGTATGAATCAGTTTTCCATCGACTACCACCCCGTACGTAAATCCTGGGAAATGATTTTTTTCGGCGTATTCTTTGTAAATTTTATCAATGGTAGGCAGCACCGCCTCAATTTTTTTCATCCGATCGGGGTCGGTGAACACAGGCGGCTTGTACGACTGCGCAGCGGCCTGGTGGCCAAAACAATAACTAATTAGGAGAAAGTAAAGAAAAGGTAGTTTTTTCACTGGTTTTCGTTGTTTGCGTTGGATAGACGTCGAAAATAGTGATAACCGCCGAAACTATGCTAGGCTTCTACCAATTTTTGTCGCTCAATGGTTAAATCTTATCATTATCAGCACACGGATTGAACAGATGTAACGGATTATTACGGATAAAGTAAGAAATTGGGCTTGAATCTATCCAATCTGTGTTTTCTGTGTGCTATTTGTAACGCTCATTCAATGAAACTTTATCTACTACAAATCTCCCTTTGGATAGCGTATGGATTCATACACAGCGCCTTAGCAAGTCCAAAGGTCAAACACATTTTTGAACAAAAACTAGGGAGACTTTTCCGCCACTATCGCTTGCTGTACAACGTACTGGCAGTTGGGCTATTGATAGGGCTGCTGTGGTACCAACGTTTACTCCCCAAAGAACGTCTCTGGGCCGCCGAGTGGTGGGTGGATGGACTTGCAATCACCTTATTTTGGATAGGTGCACTTATTGCTCTGAAAGCACTGCGAGGGTATGACTTACGCGAATTTTTGGGAATCTCGGTGCCTTCTTCATTGGCTACACCCAACGAATTTCGGACAGGTGGGCTGCTGCGTTATGTACGGCATCCGTTATATACGGGTACTATTTTGGCCGTATGGGGTCTTTTTTTGCACGAATCTACCCTCCAATCTCTGATTATGGCTATTTGTGTTACGGTCTATATTCGTATTGGCATTGTATATGAAGAACGAAAACTTGTGTGCGAGTTTGGAGACGCCTACGTGGAGTATCGCCGCCGAGTAGCGATGCTGTTTCCGAAATTATTTTAACCCCTACCAACCCTTCAACCCTGGCCAAGATGCGCTTTCAACGTACGGCTGAGGCATTCCTGGTGTGCTGCGTCCGTCTTGAATATATTTGCGGAGTAAGGCTTTGAGTTGCGTTACTTTTTCGGGATATTGGGCATACAGGTTGGTTTTTTCGGCAGGGTCTTTTTTCAAATGATAGAGTTGTACCGTGGGCAAACCTTGATAATCTTTGCCAGGCTTAGGAAAACTCCAGCCGCCTGAACCCGCATCCAAAATCAGCTTCCAATCGCCTTGCCGAATGGAAAACATCCCTTCTACCGAATGATGAACAGTTGCCTCCCGTAGAGGTTTGGTTGTTTTTTTACCAAACAAAATAGGCCCCAAGTCGTAGCTGTCTTCGCCCGCGTTTTGGGGAAGTTTTTTACCCTGAATCCCCGCACAGGTTGCCATAAAATCGGTTAAACAAATCGTTTGGTCTGATGTTGCGTTGGGCTTAATATGCCCCGCCCATTTGGCAATAAAAGGCACCCGATGCCCTCCTTCGTAACTATCGGCTTTGTAGCCCCGAAATCCATTGCTGGCAAAATGCCCAGCCTTTTCCATGAGTTCGGTACCCGCGTAAGGCGCGCAGCCATTGTCCGCAGTAAAAATGATGAGGGTATTTTTGTCCATTCCCTTTTGGCGAAGTGCCTGCTGGATTTGTCCAACGACATCGTCCACCATCAATACAAAATCTCCGTATTCGTTCAGCCCCGATTTATCTTTCCATTGGCCCGTTGGTAAAATCGGCGTGTGGGGGGCTGCCAAGGGCAAATAAAGAAAAAATGGCTCCGCCGACGTACGGCTTTGTATGTAATCAACCGATTTTTGAACGAAGGTCGCCAACACCTCTTCGTGCTTAAAATCAGCCCCCGTTGGGCCTTTACGCCACCATCCGTACTGTGTTTTAGATTCCATTTCGCGGTTGGGTTGGGCCGTAACGCGGCCATTTTCAACATACACATAAGGCGGGATGTCGAGCGACGCGGGTATAATGTACGAATAGTCAAACCCATATTCATTGGGCGATTTTTTGACGGGCTGAGAAAAATCAACGGGAACAACGGGGTCATTTTTGGGTGCCCAATTGAGTCCCAAATGCCATTTGCCAACGCAAACAGTCTGATAACCATTTTGCTTCAAAAAGGAAGCTACCGTCAAACGTTTGTCTTCAATAAGTGCCGAATCGTAGCTCCACGTCACGCCTTTTTTAAGTTTACTCCGCCACGAGTATCGTCCCGTCAAAATCCCGTAACGCGTGGGCGTACACACCGCCGAGCCTGAGTGGGCATCCGTAAAACGCATCCCTTCGGCGGCCAATTGGTCCAAATGAGGTGTTTTAAACTTCGCATTGGGGTTAAATGCCGACACGTCACCTTGCCCCATGTCATCCGCCAAAATGTAAATAATGTTGGGCTTGGAGGGAGGAGCTTGTAGGAACCATTGGGGTAAAATACCAAGGCCAACGACTAAAAATAGGGCGATTCGGGATTTCATTTGAGGGAGATGGTGTTGTTGAGAAACGAATAAATAATTGCGATACACGAAAAAGTAAGAACCATGAAAGAAATACTAAGAACGGCCCTGATTACGGGAGGAACGAAAGGAATTGGCCTGGGTGTGGCCGAAATGCTCATCAAAGAAGGCTACAAAGTGGCCATAACGGGTCGCAACGCAGAAACGGTAGAAGTGGTAGCAGCACAACTCAATCAATTGCAAGAGGGAGCGGCTTTAGGAATCGTAGCAGACGTGCGAAGCTTTGATTCTCAGCAAGCTGCGGTGAATCAGGTGTTGGAAAAATGGGGACGCCTCGACGTGCTCGTTGCCAATGCGGGTGTTGGTCATTTTGCCCCTATCGAAACATTGACCCTCGAACAATGGCAAGAAACGATTGACATCAACCTTACGGGGGTATTTTACAGCACGAAGGCGTCGTTGGCCGCCCTCAAGGCATCGAAAGGCTATTTGATTACGATTGCGAGTTTGGCAGGTATCAACTTTTTTGCCAACGGCTCGGCTTACAATGCCAGCAAATTTGGCTTGGTAGGTTTTACCCAGGCGGTGATGATGGACGTGCGTAGCGCTGGTATCAAAGCAACCACCATTATGCCAGGTTCGGTAGCAACGCATTTTAATAATCATGAGCCTTCCGAAAAAGATGCGTGGAAGATTCAACCCGAAGACATTGGGCAAATTGTGGTGGATTTGTTGAAAATGAATCCCCGTACCCTCCCAAGCAAAATCGAAGTACGGCCCACAATGCCGAAATAGTTTTTTAATGTGACAATTTGAGAATTAGGTAATTTGAAAATGGGCTTAAGTAGCGACTCGGCTTTCTCAAAACCCGAGTAAGGGGTTGCTCACAACCCCCGTTAACTGAAAACTTCCCCACAAACCAGCCCAAAAATGAGGAAAATTTTCCCCGTTTTTGGGCGAACCTATTTTTAGAAAAGCATGGAATAGAGTTTTTAAGGCAAAGAGCAACCAAAAAAACTCACTCAAAACCATGAAAAGAAGTGCTTATTTCCTCTTAATAATTGCCTTAATTTCAACAGGAAGACAGGCAATTGCCCAAGAAAACGTCTCTTTTGGCCCGATTGTCGGGGTGAATTTTTCGAGATTGACCAATCACCCTATTTATAACGACTGGAAAGTCGGCAACTCGGCGGGTATTTTTATCAACTACAGCGGAGAAAGCCGTTTAGGCGTCAATGGACAACTGTTGTATTCACGAATTGGGGGGGAGTCTGGGAACGGAGCTTCAAAAGGACACCTCGATTACATCCAAGTGCCTATTATGGGAACGTATTATCTCAATGGCCGTGGCAACGCGCTTCGTCCCAAATTGATGGCAGGCCCTTACGTTGGATTTTTGGTCAAAGCCGTCAATGAAAGCAACGTAAATATCAACCCCGAAGGGGCGGCACGGGCTTACAAAGGCGTAGATGCAGGGGCAGCTTTGGGCGCAGGGCTCAACTATTCCCTCAAAAATAAAGTATGGCTCAACGCCGATGTGCGTTACAACATTGGACTTACCAACGTGATGACAAACGCTTCAGATGTACACAACCGCTCTTGGGGACTCAACGTCGGCGTAAGTTTTCCACTGGGTAACTATTCTCCAAGCACAGGAAAGTTTAGATAGGTTAGGTTTTATATAGTGGCTGAAAATGACCCGTAGGCAGGCGATAAGCCCACCTACGGGCATTTTTTTATTCGTCTTTTTTAGCAATTGTTTTGGAGGTATCCAACGACTGAGCCAATTTGACCAAGCGCACAAATTCGGTGCGATAGCCTTCTGGGTCTTTGGCAATAGCTCCTTTGGCAAGGTCAATAACGTGACCATAAGATGCTTCACCTTTAAACTCCGAGCTGCGAAGCAATAGCCCCCATTCGGCTACCGCTGCCGCAAAACGGAAGTTGTCGGATGTTTTGGCCAAAGGAATACTAGTATTGGCAACAGGAACTTCAAAAAGGCGGCTTGTCTCGCTATCGGGTTGTTTGTAGCGGAGTTTGATGGTTACCAGCTCGTCCGAAGAAGTGGTCACTTCCGCACTTTTTTGGTATTTTAGGTCATCTACCTTATTCAAATAAGCGCTTTCCACCCCCACAGGAATGATTTCGTACAAGGCCGTCACGGTATGGCCGCTTCCCATTTCGCCCGCATCTTTTTTATCGTTGTGGAAGTCTTCGTTGTTCAACATTCGGTTTTCGTAACCGATGAGGCGATAGCCTTTGACAAACCGTGGATTAAATTCCAACTGTAGTTTTACATCTTTGGCAACGGTAAAAAGTGTCCCGCCAAATTCGTGTACAAATACCTTTTGCGCTTCTTGGAGGTTGTCGATGTACGCATAATTCCCGTTGCCTTTGTCGGCCAAGGTTTCCATTTTATTATCTTTGTAATTGCCCATTCCAAAACCCAGAACACTCAAATAGACGCCGCTTTGACGTTTTTCTTCGACCAATCGTTGCAATTCACCCTCGCTCGAAACCCCCACGTTGAAGTCGCCATCGCTGGCCAAAATGACGCGGTTGTTCCCTCCTTTGATAAAATGGTCTTGGGCAATTTTATAGGCCAATCGGATACCCTCGCCGCCCGCCGTTGAGCCTCCCGCTTGGAGGTTATCCAACGCATCTTTGATGGTAGAAGTTTGATTACCAGGGGTAGAGGGTAGAACAGTTCCTGCCGCTCCTGCATAGACCACTATCGCAACTCGGTCACTAGGACGAAGCTGATTAACCAATAATTTGAAGGCTTCTTTGACCAAAGGCAATTTGTTGGGCATCCCCATCGACCCCGATACATCCACCAAAAACACTAAGTTCGACGCAGGCAGGTTATCGCTAGGAATGGTTTTAGCCTGCAAACCTATGTGGAGCAGTTTCAAGCCTTTGTTCCAAGGTGAATCGGACAGTTCGGTTTGAAGCACCACGGGGTGTTCGCCTTTGGGCTGCGGATAATCGTAGTCAAAATAGTTAATCATTTCTTCCACCCGCACCATGTCTTTCTGGGGAAATTGTCCCAAATTCAACAGTCGGCGCACGTTACTGTAAGCCGCCCGATCTACGTCAATCGAAAACGTAGTAAGTGGGTTGTTTTTAGGGTTATGAAAACCGTTTTCGTTAATGCCCTTGTATTCTTCGGCATTGAAGTCCATTTGCATGGCGGGAGGAGTACCCATCAATGCAAAAGACGAAGCGGGTGCTGCCGCGCTTTTTGCTGCACGCTTGCTGAGGCCAGTTACCACGACCTCTTGTAAAGCATCGTGAGCTACTTTGAGCTTGACATTCACCACCGAATCTTTGCCGATCGTGCGTTCGACGGTTTGATAGCCAACAAAGTTAAAAACCAGCTTGTCGCCTTTGCGAGCTGCCAGCGAATACCGCCCGTGGACGTCCGTAGTGGTGCCTTTGTTTGTTCCCTTAATAACAATTGCTACTCCTGAAATAGGGGTCAGAAGACCTTCTTCGAGTACAGTGCCCGTGACTGTAACGGGCGTAGATTGAGCGCAAGCAAACAATGTAAATACGCTTAAAATCAGGCAAAAAAGATTTGTTTTCATGGTTGTGATTTGTTAGTTTCAACCAATGGATGCAATCCTTTGCCCGATTCCATAAAAGTTTTTGAAATTTTTTTGTGGAATTTTACCTATTCGCTCATCTATTGCTTGTGAGGGGGGACGAATGTGATAACCACATAGCTCACCTAGATTTTTCACATAGAATAATTTCAGGGCTAACGCCCCTTTCTAATGACTGTGTATTCTTTATTATTTCTACGATGATGTTAGGGCTACGCCCCTCAAAAATAAAAAGGGGTATCTCCCTAGTATCTTGTAATTTTTCACTACTTAAAACGACGAGAAAGACTTGTTCTTAAAACTATTTCGCCGAAAAACAGCTCTTACCGATGCAGACTACCTCTCGGAATACCGCCGAACGGGTAATCTCACTGACTTGGGCGAATTGTACGAACGCCACATGGATATGGTTTTTGCGATATGTTTCAAGTACTTACGTGACGAAGACGACGCAAAAGACGCCGTCATGCAGGTGTTTGAGCAGTTGATAGAAGAGTTAAAAATCAGCGAAGTGCGCAACTTCAAAAGCTGGCTGCACAGCGTAACGCGTAATCATTGTTTGATGCAATTGCGCGCGAAGCGCGTGGTAGTGGGCGATGAGGGGCTATTTGAACATGAAGCCTACGAAACCTTCGTGGTACAAGTCCCTGAAACCGACGCGACGCTTGAAACGCAATTGTCGGATTTGGGCGATTGCCTGCAAACACTGGCCGTTGAACAGCGCAAAAGCGTCGAACTGTTTTATTTTCAACAACTTTGCTACCAACAAATCGCCGACCAGACAGGTTTTGCATTCTCAAAAGTCAAAAGTTATCTCCAAAACGGTAAGCGAAACCTCAAACTGTGCATGGAGGGCAAACAACATGGCTAAATCAAAACAACATACAACGCCTTCTACCGACCACCTACAAAAATACGTAGCTGGAGCATTGACGCCTCAAGAACAACATGAGGTGGAAAAAGAGGCATTACAAAACCCACAAGTCGATGAAACCTTAGAAGGTTTGTTAGCACTCAAAGCGGCCAAAGTAAATCAAAACGCCGCGTTATTGGAGTTGCAACAGCGGCTTCAAGAGCGGGTGACGCCTAAAAAACGCCGACTGATACCTTACTATTACGCTTCGGCAGCGGCGGTGGTCATGGCCGTGGGGTTAGGTTGGTGGTTGGTGCAGCGGCAAGAATTACCCGAATCAACGGCTAAAACCGTGGCAGAGACGGTATTGCCGTCGGCTCCTGTTCCTGAAAGTGCGCCTATTTTAGCAGAAAAACAGATCCCACTTTCTGCCAAACCCAGCACCCAAAGGCTTGCTCAAAAACCAATCCAAGAACAAGTGGCCGCCGCGCCTCCCACCCAAGATGCGTTGGAAACCGAGCCAGCAGAGCGTAGTGCAGCAAGCATTGTAGAAGAAAAAAAGGCGGAAGAAGTCGCCGCAGTTTCTGCGCAGGAATTGGCCGCGAGACCCGCGCAGGCGAAAAGTCGAATCGCGTCGGCTCCTGCGGCGGCGTTGCTAGTTGATACGTTTACGCTACGAGGCAAAATACTGGATGCCGAAACTCAAGAAGCACTCGCAGGAAGTATCATTTCGGTGAAAGGTAGCAACCGAGGGACTTCTTCGGCTACCGACGGAACGTTTTTGCTGCGAGGTGTGCGCCCCAATGACAACGTAAGCATTGGTGCTATCGGTTTTGCTCCTGCCCAAATCACGGTGAAAGATTCGGTTTTAGCCCCAGTTTTGTTAAAAGCAGAGCAAAATGCACTGAGTGAGGTAGTAGTTACAGGCAACAGCAAACGTGCTCAAAAGCCCAAAGTTGCTCAGGCTTCAAAAGCGTATTCGGACTATATACAAGGGGAAATTGACGCTTTTTTAAAACAAAATCCCCAAGGCCCTCGTGGACGAGTAGTTGTAGCATTTACGGTCAACGAGCTGGGAGAATTAAGTGATTTTGAGAACAAAAACGGAGCGAATGGTCAGCTGTTTGAGGAGGCCGTTCGCATCCTCAAACAGGGAGAAAAATGGAGTCCGACCTATAAAAAAGGTAAGCCACAATCAGAAAGAAAAACGCAGGCATTTAGGTTTTAAAGGCAATGGGAGGATTATTTCAATCGTCCCATTCCGCCATCTACGTTGAGCACTTGCCCTGTAATCCAGCTACCTTCGTCCGAAAGCAATAATTTCGCTACGGCGGCCAAATCTTGAGGTGTGCCTACGCGCCCAATGGGGTGGCGTTTGTTGGAGGCTTCACGTTTTTCGTCACTCGATAACAACGAGGCGGCCAATGGCGTGTCGGTCAGTGATGGCGCGATGGCATTGCAACGGATTTTGGTGGCTGCCAGCTCCGCTGCCAGCGAACGAGTCAGCCCTTCTACCGCTCCTTTGGCCGTGGCAATCGACGCGTGAAAACCCATCCCCGTTTGGACGGCAACTGTGCTAAATAGTACAATAGAAGCGCCGCCTGCTTTGCGAAGTCGGGCAAGGTTGGCCTGAATCGCAGCTACCGCTCCCAACACATTGACATTCAAATCTGCCTGAAAATCAGCCAAAGAAAAGCGTTGAAAAGGCTTGAGATTGATGCTGCCTGGGGCGTACACGAGGCCATGAAGGGCATCAGGTAATGCGTCAAAAAGACCTTCGATGGGCTGCGTAACGTCCCACGTAATGTGTTGACTTTGAATACCCTGCGGTGCGCGGCGTGAAGCTGTAAATAAGGAGGCTCCGTCGGCTTGAAGGGTTTGGGCTATGGCAAGGCCAATTCCAGAGCTTGCCCCGATGATAAGAATGTTTTTTCCTTGAAATGACATTAGAAAAAGGAGTTTGCTATATTTAACTCGTAGGGCCAGTGGATGGTTTTAAGATAACTTACTTTTGAGATGAACTACTTAACTTTTGAAAACGGAGACAAAATGCCCGCCTTGGGGCTTGGGACGTGGAAATCGGCCAAGGGAGAAGTATATACGGCCGTAAAGACCGCTATTGAGATTGGCTATCGGCATTTCGATTGCGCTTTGGTGTATGGCAATGAGCAAGAAATCGGCCAGGCGTTTGCGGATGCAATGAAAGAAGGGACGGTAAAAAGAGAAGACTTGTGGATTACGTCGAAACTTTGGAACAACAGCCACGAAAAACAGTATATTTTGGCGTCAATTAATACCACCTTAAAAGATTTACAGCTCGACTACCTGGACTTGTACCTCATCCATTGGCCTGTAGCGCTCAAACGAGCGGTGGCCTATCCCCAAACAGGCGAGGACATGCTTAGTCTTACGGACGTTCCTCTTTCAGAAACTTGGGCAGAAATGATTGTCTTAAAAGAAATGGGTCTGACCCGCCACATCGGGGTTTCCAATTTTAGCATTAAAAAACTGGAAGAGGTAACTGCCGCCACGGGCGTTTGTCCTGAGGTGAATCAGTTGGAACTGCATCCGTTTTTGCAACAATGGCCCATGGTGGACTATTGCCGTCAGCAAGGCATTATTTTGACGGGGTATTGCCCTTTAGGCTCGTCAGACCGACCAGCCAATCGGATTGTGGACGGCGAACCAAAACTGTTTGAAAATGAAGTAATTCGCACTTTGGCACAGGCACGCGG
The DNA here is from genome assembly GCF_057652155.1 of Runella sp. R0.1_18. Taxonomy (NCBI): domain Bacteria; kingdom Pseudomonadati; phylum Bacteroidota; class Cytophagia; order Cytophagales; family Spirosomataceae; genus Runella; species Runella sp. R0.1_18. Next base: position 322,677 of record NZ_JBYFCK010000002.1, on the reverse strand, counting down.
ATGCTCGGCCGCGCAGTTGATGCTGGCGTGGGCGGTTAGTCGGGGAACGTCCGTGATTCCAAAGTCGGTCAATGCAGGACGCTTGCAAGAAAACTTAGCCGCCGCCGATATTAAGCTGACTGAGCAAGAAATGGAAGCGATGCGAAAGTTGGACTTACATTACCGTTATATAAAAGGCAATTTTTGGTGCTTAGAAGGGTCTGATTATACGTTAGAAAGCCTTTGGGATGAATAAAAAGTGATTGACCGCGTAAACATCACAACTACAACGCTTGAAATCAGAAAGTAACTAGCGAGTGCTACGGTACCCCAAGGCATGGTTTCTGACATGCCGAACCAGCCGTTTTGGTAAATCAAAAATAGCCCAATGGCATTTTTTAAGGCTTCCCATGCCCAAGCGTAAGGGTTTTTGTCCATGAGTTCGGTATAGGCAAAAACGCACAAAAACAAAAAGCCGCCATAGACAAAAATGTTGGGAGTGCCTATTTTGGCGATGTTGAGAAAGAAGTAATTAATCAGTGCAAAAGTGAATAAAAATTGGATCCACGTCCAAGTGCGTAGTGCCACGGAAGCCTCCGTAGCGTATTTTGGGAAGTGATACGGGTCGTCGATTTTATAAACGGGATAACGCTCGATAACGTCAGCAGGGCGCCAGCCCGTTGGCATAAACCAAATCCGAAACTTGTCCTTCCAACTGTTTGTCCGATACGCATCTTTTATTAATAGCCACAAATGTTGAAAGTTAATTTTGATGGGATTCCACGTCTGAACGGGGCGGGTGATGCCATAGACTGGTGGCACGTCGGGGAGTTCTTCTTGAAACGTCCCAAAGAGTTTATCCCAAATGATAAAAATCTGCCCATGATTTTTGTCCAAATAAATGGGGTTCATGGCGTGGTGTACGCGGTGGTGCGAGGGCGTCACGATGATGTGTTCTAAAATACCCATTTTACCAATATAAATGGTATGGTACCAAAACTGGGCAAACAAATGCAGCGGCGCGACAATCGCAATGACTTTAGGCTCAACGCCCAACAAGGCCGCAGGGAGCAAAAATATCGTAAATAAATTGACAAACGACGAAATGCTTTGGCGCAAGGCACAGGCCAAATCAAACTCTTCGCTGCTGTGGTGAATGGCGTGTTTGTTCCAAAAAAAATTGATTTGGTGGCTCAAGCGGTGTACCCAGTAGCCCGAAAAATCGAGGGCAATGAAAGCGATTATATATACCCAAATGGTGGATTGTACTTTGTACAGCGCCCAATGTTCTACCATGTAGCCGTAGGTCAAAATCGAAACACTGAGCCCAAGCACATCTTTGATGATGTTGGTATAACCCGAACTTAAACTCGAAATAATGTCCATGGTGCGGAACGGGTGCTTTTTTACCGTCCATCCGTATAACTTTTCGAGTAAAACTAAGCCCAAAAAAATGGGCATGGCAATGAGAAGAATGCGTCCGTAGGTTTCCATTGGGTGATTTTTCTAACAAATTATGCAAGCATACTGTTTTTAATCACAAATGTAAGAAATTGTTGACTTTTTTCAAGAGTCAACAATTTTTGGACAATTTAAGCCACTTCACCACCGCAACTACTGCCCGCGCCTGCGGTGCATCCGTAGCAGTGTTGGTTGATGACGATGTCTCGTTCATTAAGTGTTTGAAAATCAAAGTCTTTTAAGTGCTTCACCGAGCCTGCTACTTTTAAGTCTAGCATTTGGTTAAAATCACAGTCGAACAAGTAGCCGTCCCAGCCAATCGACAGGGTATTGCGGCACATGACGTTACTAGCCGCTACGGGGTTAAAAGCGTTGACAAGCTTCTCCATGTACGAGCCGTAGTTGCCACTGACGAGCAAGTAGTCTAAAAAGCGACTAATGGGGATGTTGGTGATGCAAAAAAGGCTGTTGAAATCAATGCCAAATTTGGTTTTTAACGCCCGCTTAAATTCGCGCTCTAGCCCCGCTTGCCCACTGGGTAAAAAAGCGCCCGCAGGGTTATAGACCAAATTAAGGGTTAGCCCCGAATCTTCTTGTCCATACCCTACGGCATTGAGGAGTTGAAGCGCTTTGATAGAATCTTCAAATACGCCATTACCGCGTTGGGAATCCGTGCGGTTGGCGGTATAAAACGGCAACGAAGACACGACTTCAATCCGATGCTTCTTGAAGAAATCGGGTAAATCGTGGTACTTAGGGTTGGCCAAAATGATGGTAAGATTGCAGCGAACAATAATCTTAATCTCCTGACTGATTTCGCGAATTTGCTCCACAAACCACCGAAAATGAGGGTTCATTTCGGGGGCACCGCCCGTGAGGTCAACGATTTTGAAAGGGTGCTTTTTCAAGACATCCAGACATAGCTGCATGGTATCCTGCGTCATAATCTCTTTGCGGTCGGGGCCTGCGTCCACGTGGCAATGTTTACACACTTGATTGCACATTTTACCCACGTTGATTTGAAAAATATCAATTTGCGTGGGTTTCAACGGAAACAAACCGATGGGCGCGAGTTTTTCCCGAAATAAGGGAAAGCTATGCCCTAATTTTTCAGAATCGTTCAGTACATCTAGCTGGTACTGGGTGTTTCCGAGTTCGTGCTTTTGGGCCTTGAGAGATTTGACGGGGTTCATGGAGAAAGGGAGAATAAAACCTGCAAAAACTACATGGTGACTTCTTTCGCTTTATTGATCATTTGGGTGCTGTGAACGAGGGTAATACCTGCGGCCATCACGGCACTTACGTGTACGGCTTCCATCATTTCGTCTTCTGAGCAGCCTTTTTCGAGGGTGTCAGTGGTGTAAGCGTCAATGCAATAGGGGCATTTGAGCACGTGGGCAACAGCTAGTGCAATCAATGATTTCTCACGAGAGGTAAGGGCGCCTTCGGCGAATACGTCGCCATAGTATTTGAAAAAATCTTGCGCTAAGTTTTTTGCACCAAAATCGCCAATGGCGCCAAATTTTTTAAGGTCTTCAGAGTTGTAGTACGATGCCATAGTTTAAAATGTCTTGGGTGTTTACTTATTTACGCAAATAGAGGGGTTTTGGTTTTAAAAACTAGAGAAATGCAATGATTTTCGTGAAAAAATGGTTAATTTGAATAGAAGTATGAAAAATATGAAGAATAAGTCACAGAAAACGCGTAGCCCCAAAAAGAAACAGGGGGGACGTACGCACCGACAAATAGTCTCGTTTTTGGATGAACTCAAATCCGAGATTGCTACTTTTTTTGAAATCAATACCGAGCGACCTTTTGAATTGCATGAGCTTCATAACCATTTTGATGCAGAGGATTCAAAACTCCGTCTTATTTTTAACGGCTTGCTCGACGAACTTGTGGAAGAAGGTAAAGTAATCCGAACGAAAGAAGGACTATATGCGACCAACGAAAATGCGAATGTGTTTATCGGGAAAGTCGAACACGTCAATAAAAATTATGCCTTTATTGTGCTAGATACCCAGAAATCGAGTGAGCAGCCTAAGTTAGAAAATACGGATATTTGGGTGGATTCTGACGATTTACGCGGGGCGATTGATGGCGATACCGTTCGGGTCAAACTTTTTAGCGACTACCGAAGTGGCCGCCGCCGCGAAGGCCGAGTGGAAGAGATTTTAGAGCGTGGACGGGTAGAACTGGTGGGTGAAGTCGAACTTTGGCCCAAATACGGCATTGTGGTGTTGGATAACCGTCGTGTTTATGACGATGTGTATATTCCTGAGCCCAAACTCAAAAATGCGCAAGACGGAGACAAGGTGCTGTTGAAAATTACGCAGTATCCAACCCGCTCGCGGCGTATGGAAGGAGAAGTGTTGGAAGTATTAGGAAAAGCAGGCACCCACGAAACCGAAATGCACGCAATTTTGGCGGAGTTTGGATTGCCTTATAAGTTTCCTGAAGATGTAGAAGCGGAATCAAATGCGATTTCGGAAGTAATAGAAAAGGACGAAATAAAGCGCCGTCGCGATATGCGCGAGGTGACCACGTTTACCATTGATCCCGCCGATGCCAAAGATTTTGACGATGCACTTTCGGTACAGTTGTTGGAAAATGGTCATTTCGAAATCGGAGTGCATATTGCGGATGTATCGCATTATGTACGTCCTAACACGGCCTTGGAGCGAGAGGCGTATGCGCGGGCTACATCGGTGTATTTGGTGGATAGAACGGTGCCTATGTTGCCCGAAAAATTATCCAATAACTTGTGTTCATTGCGACCCAATGAAGATAAGTTGACGTTTTCGGTGGTGTTTGAGCTGAACGAAAATGCCAAAATCGTTAATGAGTGGTTTGGCCGGACGGTGATTCATTCTGACAAGCGTTTTACCTACGAAGAAGCGCAAGAAGTACTCGAAGCGACTGCGCGCGGAGAGGAGGAAGCAGGGCCTTTTGCCAAAGAATTGACGTTGCTCAATCAGTTGGCCTACAAACTTCGAGATGAGCGTTTTGCCAAAGGAGCGGTCAATTTTGAAACCACCGAAGTGAAGTTTAGGTTGGACGAAAACGGCAAGCCGCTGGGGTTATACACCAAAATCCGCAAAGACGCCCATAAGCTGATTGAGGAATTTATGTTGTTGGCCAACAAACGCGTACCCGAATACATTTACCGAAAATCGAAAAATAAGGAGCAGCCCAATACCATGGTGTATCGGATTCACGAGGAGCCCGACATGGAAAAGCTACGGATGTTTGCGGCCTTCGCGGGTCGATTGGGTTATAAAATGAAGCTCGACGACGAAAAAGTAGTGGCAAAGTCGCTCAATCAATTGATGTCGGACTTGGAAGGGAAACCCGAACAAAATGCGCTTGAGCAATTGGCGATTCGAACCATGGCCAAGGCGCGATACAGCACCGAGGACGTTGGTCACTTTGGCTTGGCGTTCCGTCGGTATTCGCACTTTACTTCGCCCATTCGACGCTATCCCGATATGATGGCGCACCGTTTGTTGCAGCATTATCTGGACGGAAAACCATCGCCTGACCGAGCCGAGTATGAGCCTGCTTGTAAGCATTCGTCGTCGAGGGAGCAATTGGCCGCCAATGCCGAACGGGCAAGTATCAAGTACAAGCAAGTGGAATTTATGGCCTCAATGGACCCTGAGCGCGTTTGGGACGGGATTATTACGGGCGTTACCGAATTTGGCTTGTTTGTCGAAATTACCGAAACGGCATCGGAAGGATTGGTTAGAATGAATGACCTGAACGATGATTTTTACGAATTAGACAAAGAAAACTACCGATTGGTAGGAAAGCGTACGCAGCGTTTTTACACGTTTGGAGATACTGTAAAAGTAAAAGTCAAAGACACCAATATTTCGCGTCGAAGCATGGATTTGACCTTGGCGGAAACTACTTCCAATGTTGTTTCTGCATTGCCTGCGCGTGGCCGAGGAGGGAGAAGTACTGCGAAAGAAAAACGTCCTCGAACGAAGGAAAAGCGCCGCAAATAACCTCTAAAAAGAGCCCTGCCAAGTTTTTGAAACTTGGCAGGGCTGAGGTTGCATTATTTTCAACGTTTGGAACAGTTTGCGTCGGAGACGCTGGGCCTTGTTTCGCCCCAAGTTCAACTTGGGGCGAGCGAGCTTTTAGAAACCTTCTTTCTCTTCTTCTTTCTCTTTCTTCTTCGTTGGGGTTTTGGCAGGTGGCGTTTGCGCTACTTTGGCACCAGGTTTGGCTTTAGGGTCAGTAGCTGTCGTTTTTGCTGCCGTTTTGGTATCTTTTGCTTTCGGATCCGTTGTGGCTTTGGCGTCTTTTGCCGCAGGTTTGGTACTCTTATCCGCCACTTTTACTTCTTCCTCCTCAGGCTCTTCGGCAGGCGTCGTCGTGGTTGCTTTTTGTGCAGCGGCAGGGGCTGATTTTGACGCAGTCGATGGCGCAGTGGTTTTCGCAGGAGCACCTTTGGCTGGAGCTTTGGTGTCTTTGGCCAGCGGTTTTTTCACTTTCGGACGGTAGTAAGCCGTAAAACGATCCACAAACAAATCACGTTCTTCAAAGCCAATTGGCAGAATAGAACCGTCTTTTTTGTCTTTTGATTTAACCGAAATCAAATCATTAATTTCCTGCACCGACGACACCATGGCGAGTTTGTCTTGTTGCCAGTCAAAATAATACCACACATCTTCGGAAGCTTCGATGTAGATACTCACTTCGTCGCCACGGGCATTTTTACGAATCTCCACCATGCCTTCTAGCTCGGCGTTGATGTCGGTATTGCCAAGGTTGGAGACCCCAATTTTACCCACACTATAAAACGCATTTTGAGGTGCCGACCAGCGAAGATTGACATTCGACAAAACGAGCGTACTGTTGAATTTAGGCGAAGCATCAAAGAGTGGTTTGTAGGCAGCAGCACTGCGACTGATGTAGCCGTCGGTGGCTTTGCGGCCAATGAGGGCAGCCAATTTGTTGCCCAAACGCTCTATGCTTGGCTCGGCGGGGTCGCTGTTTTGTTCGTCTAAGTTGGTTTGGACAAGGTTTTCGGCCGCTTTGGTAATAATCTCACGGTTGGCAGGGAAATTGAGCGACATGAGGGTGTTGAAACGGTACGTACTGCTGTCGATGTTGGCCTGTACTCCCCCCGAAATCATAAAGAGCTGCTCGGCTTCTTTGGTACTGCGGTCGTTGATGAGGCTTATTTTACCTGAATAAGTAATGGTTCCTTTGGTGTCGTTGAAGGTGTAAGCGTTTTCTTCATCTACTAGCTCATCAGCGGTTTTGGTTTCGGGCGTTACGCGGAACGCTTTTAGCTTATCATCAAACCGCAAAAGTCCGTAAGCCTCAAAGATAATTTGGTCGTTACGCGCTTCTTTTCCCGATAAAAACGTTGGGTATAGCCCATCCGTCCCTGCCCGATAATGCAACCCAACCGAAATCGGCATATCTGCTTCATTTTTGAGGGCAGGTGTTACTTTGAGGGCTACATCTTTGGTAGGGGTTTCTTTAAACGGAATCCACGAAGCGACCAGATCAGGACGTTTTTTAAGAATTGGCTTGACGTATCCGTCAAATTGTAGATTCGGTTCGGGAGCGAGCATCGTCATAGCACCTTTGTACTGCAAGCGAGGGGCGGCTACGAAATTGTCCAGTTCCACAATTTCGGCCTTGGCAACAGTATAAGAAGTCTTTTCTTTGGAAGGTGCTGTGCGGTTGCTACCCGACGACGTTGCTACGCCTTGGCGCAGGCCAAAGTTTCCCATTTTGACAGGAATGGTGTCGTTTGAAACGGTGGTGTAAAGGTAAGTGGCGTCGCCCGTAAATTTCGTGCGTGATTCAATCTTGATGTTACCGTTTTTGAGGCGGTGGTATTCGTTGAGGGTGTCAAGCACCAAACGCGCATTTTTGAAAGGTGTCATTTCGCCGTTGCGGTGAATCACCACAAGCCCTTTATCAGGCAATACCTTCGCGTCAGCAGATTTGATAAACGGAACTCCGCCGATGTTGAGGGTCATTTTTTCGATTTCGTACAAGGCTGAAGAACCGTTAAATGTCAACCCTGCTTGCTCGGGAGCGGTGGAAGTAAAGGTGGACGTAGCCACATCTCCTTTCATTGCAATCGTCTTGGCGTTGATGTTCCACTGAGCTCGGTTGATAGAGGTTTGATATGAGGCAAAAGGGAACTCCATAAGTGGGTTTTCCAGTGTATTTTTACTAGTCGAAATACCGACTAATCCCTTCACAAGGTTAAAGTCCACATCCACGTTAGAGCCTAACAAAACAGGACGGGTGGCATTGGTAGCCGATATAATTTTGTACTGCGATTCGCCCGCGAAAAAACCTTCTTTGTTAAACTTGATGTCTTGAGAAGTAAGCTCTGAGTCGTCGCGGCGAAGTAACCCTTTTCCGTATAAACCCGTCGAACGAAGCACAATTCGTCCATCAAGCTTGGTTGTTCCGTTGTAAAAATTAAAGGTATTCCCTTTGGTAGTCAGCGACATACTGTCGGCTTTGGGCGTCCAGCGCAGGGTAAAGTTGCGCAAATCGACTCTGGGGAAATATGCCTTGCCAATGGTTGCCTCTTTGACTTCGGCTTGAGCCCCATTGGCTACCAGTGAGTCTGACATAAACAAGAGACCTTCGGTAGGAATACGGGCACTCAAGTGGGTAATTTCGCCTTGCGAACGTAGCCCTTGTTTGTCCATCACGAGTTCCTTGGTAAACTTCACGACAGTATTGGTGCCATATACTTTGTAGCCCGCAGCAGGTGGGGTATAATTGAAACCCAGCGAGTTGTCGGGCATGGAGCGGAGTTCGGCTTGGAAGGTCGGGAAAATGCCGTTGGAGTTGAAGGTTCCGATGAACACAATATCTTGAAGACCCAAGCTGTCGTAATCGAGTGAAGGGATTTTGAAGAAAACTTTGCGGTCGTATTTGAAATTTCCACGATCGGGTTGGTCAAAATATACCGTCATTCCTTCGGGAACGTGCAAGCGTGGAAAAATGGAGTTTTTACGTCCCCCCGATTTATTACTAGGGTCATTTAGATAAATTCGGCCTGATTTTTCATACACAATATCGCCGCCCACTTCGGTGTTGCTTCCTTTGTCGTAGGCTGATTTTGGCACAAAGGTAATGTTATCAATTTTATTCAAATCGACAAAAAACTTGTCGTAATTAAACATCAAATCGCGGCCATTGAAGCGGAAGTTGGCCGAAACCAACAAGCCATTCATGCGAAAATCGCGGTTTTTGAGCACCTTGATTTCTTTGTCCGAAGGCGAAGCGACGATTTTGAGCGAGTCACTAATGGTAAATTTATCGACTCCTCTGATGGTTAATATGTTGTCTTTGAGGTCGATGCTGGCGTTGGCAATGTCGTTGTTGGCGGGGTATAACGACGAGACTTTAAAATTGTCAAAATCGGTTTGCTTGTTGTTGGCCATCACGTACAAAGCTCCTTTGTTGGTAAAGCGGAAAAGGCCATTTTTAGGGTCAATGGACAAAAATCCGTCGTAGTACAGTTGCATAAAAGCCGAGCGTACGGCGTTCATATCGCGTTTGAAAAACTGGGCAACTTCCTCGGGCGCAAAGCTGGTGACTTTTTGTTTGGTAACGTAATTAGACGCCATTTGCAGCGGGTGAAAACCCGACTGCTCGTTCATCGCACGAAAGCGCTCGGGTTTGAAATAGCTAAACGATTCGAACGAAATGGGAACGACGTTTTTACCTGAAATGCGCAAAAACTCAATTTGATTTTTGGGAAAATTCCAGCGAAGCATTTCCGCGTCGATGTACATTTTGTGGTACGAGTCGGAATAAGGTGTATAGTGGAAGCCTGATTTGACCGAAGCGGGTTGCGTTTTGACGGTCCCTGCGGCTTCGCTGTACGAAAGCTGAACGCCTGGGTGATACAGCGAATCGGTGCCGATGTAACTCGTAAAGGTAGCGATGGGCGAAGTAATCAGTGAATCGGTGATGTCGAAGTGGCGACTGCTCGATTTAAACGCCAATTTTCCGTTGTAATTGACCATTACCGTTGAGGGAGATTGGCTCAATGAAGCGCTGGTCATTTTTTGACCCACCAACGAAATCCCCCCTTGGTACAAGATGTTTTTGCTTAATCCCTTGATTTGGGCGTCGTTGCGGTACGAAATAAAACGAGGATAGGGTGAAGGTTGGCCTTTGGTGCGTCGTTTGCTTTCGTATTCAAATACCCCTTCGACGGGAGCGTTGAGCTTGGCACCGTACTGGAGTTTGGCGTCGTCGGTTACGAGTTTAGGAAGTCCCACGTTGAAGCTGTAGGCGCTCAGGTTGACAAAAATATCGGGCGTGCCCGCTGTTTCCCAGGTTACTTTTCCTCCCATACCTACCCAGTTTCCTTCGCGAATGGCCAATTTTCCGCTGGTTTGCAGAATAGGCACCGAGTCGTTAGCGGTGAGCATAACGAGGTTGGTATTCTTAAACTCAATAATGGCTCCTGAAACGTCAGGTAGTGGCTTTTTTTCGTAGGCAGGTAGCAGTGTGACGGCGTTTGAAGTATCGGTTACTGCTCCCCAGCCGTCGTTTGCTGCACTATTTTTTGCTGCTTCTACGGTCTTGATAAGCTCAGCATTGGCGTCACTGAAGCGAAAGCTGAAGGTACCTTCGAGGGCATAAAGGCGATTGAAGTTCGAGGTATAAATCAGGCGATTTTCAAACAGATTACGTGCCGTCTCAAAATATTTTAAAGCCGCTTTGGTATCGTAGGCTTCTAGTGCTTGGGTGGTGGTAGTTAGGTAGCTATCTACTTCATTAGGATTGGCGTGTGTTCCATTAAAAGCTGCGTAAAGACTGTTAAAAAACTGCTCAAAATGAGGGGTGGTAGGTTTGTACCCCTTGGCCACCATGCGTTTGGTGAGGGTCACGATACTTTTTTGGTGCGCTTGCGTCAAACGACTGTCCAACCAAAGAGTTTCGAGGTTTTTGGCGGCTTTGAGATAGGTAGGGTTGCCGCTTGCAGCCATCATTTTCTGCACGTCGGCTATAAACTGCGCAGGGTCATCAGAAAGTTTGACAACTTGAGCGTGAAGAACCAACCCTGTAAGCCATAAAAAAACGATGAAGTAGGGCGTAAAACGTTTCATAGTATCTGCGGAATTTGTCGAAACCAAAACTAGGTATAGAACTATCAATATACCTATTTAACTCAATTTAATTCAAAATTATTTCAATAAAGCGCTATGTCCGAAGATTTTCTGTACTTCTTGTGGCAGTTTCAGTATTTTGACGCTGCTCACCTCACAACTACGGCGGGAGAATCGCTCCAAGTACTGGCCATTGGACAACGAAACGCCAATGCAGGCCCTGATTTTATCAATGGGCGTGTCATAGTAGAAAATATCGAATGGGCAGGAAGTATTGAAATGCACTTGCGAAGTTCGGATTGGCATCGACATGCCCATACCACCGATCGCGCCTACGAGAGCGTTGTTTTGCACGTGGTTTGGGAAAACGATGCAGATATTTGTCGGCACGACGGTACGGCAGTTCCTACGTTGGCCTTAAAAGACATCACCTCGCCCAAACTGCTGCACAAATATCACGTACTGATAGGAAGCAAAGATACGATTCCGTGCGAAAACCAATTGGAAGCTGTTTCGGACTTGCAAAAACGCATGATGCTCGACCGCGCAGCTACGCAGCGTCTCGAGCGTAAAGCGCAGGACGTGTTGGAATTGTTGACCCAAAATCACCAAGATTGGGAAGAAACGACGTATCAACTCTTAGCCCAAAATTTCGGTTTTAAAGTCAATGCTGAACCAATGCTTCGGCTGGCCCAGGGCTTACCTCTAAAAATTCTTCATAAACACCGCGATAGCCTTTTTCAATTGGAAGCCCTGCTGTTTGGACAAGCGGGACTTTTGATGCCCGCAGACGAATACGCACTGTCTTTGCAGAAAGAATACGCGTTTTTGGCAGCAAAGTATAGTTTAAAATCTACCCAACTGCAGGCCCACGAATGGAAGTTTTTGCGCTTGCGTCCTGCCAATTTTCCAACGGTTCGGTTAGCGCAGTTGGCGGCGTTTATTCAGCAACAACCCAGCCTGTTTTCACTCTTCATTCATGGGGGAAATGTTAAAAAATTGGAGGAGGTACTCCGCGTCAAGCAGTCGGCCTATTGGCAGACACACTATCATTTTCAAAAAACAACGGCAGCAAAAGTAGCTATCTTAGGAAAAGCATCGGTCGAAAATATTGTTGTCAATACGGTCGTTCCTTTATTAGCAGCTTATGCTGTAGCAAAAGATAACCTAGATTTTATGAACAAAGCAACGGAATTATTGGACCAACTTCCTGCCGAAACAAACCATCTTACCGACATGTGGCGCCAGATGGGGGTAGAATCAAAAACAGCCTTTGATTCCCAAGCTATTATCGAACTCTATACCCATTTTTGTGTAAAAAAGGGATGTTTACAGTGTGCTATTGGTACATCATTGCTGAAATCTCCCTGACCGTTAGATAAATACTTAGATTCTTTTTAAACCAAACACTTACTATTTTTGTATTCTTTAAAGTTGTAAAACTATACAAGCCCCCCATGTATCGCCACCTTTTCTCTTCCTTTTTGGTCAGTGCGAGTTTTTGCGTAATTGTTGCATTTCGAGACAACAGCGAATTTGTCTCGGCTTTTCAAAAAATTAACAATGAAACCCTGAAAAATAGCCAAGCCTACGAAACCCTCGGCGATGCTACTTCGACCATCGGACATCGTCTGACGGGAAGTCCGAATGGAGCCAAGGCAGAGCAGTATGCCTTCAATCTTCTCAAAAAATATGGCTACACAGATGTCAAGTTCCAATCGTTTGAGGTAGAATCGTGGATGCGTGATACCGTGACTTTGGATGTAGTGCCCAATAAAAGTGATAATTTCAGGACAGTGCCCGTGGTGGCGTTGGCGCATTCGCCCGTTCGTGCCAAAGTTAGCGGGGCGATAGTGGACGTGGGCAATGGCTTGGAAGAAGATTTTGAAGCGGTCAAAGATATTATCAAAGGCAAAGTAGCGCTCGTAAATATTGGCTTAGTCAACGGAAAAGCAGGGCAAAAGAATTTGCACCGTTCCGAAAAAACGGCTTTGGCCATCAAATATGGCGCAAATGCGATCATTACCGTCAACCAAGTTGTAGGGAATGTGCTATTGACAGGGACGGCTTCGGTGACGGGGGCGTTGATAGGTATTCCTGCCGTAAATATCTCGCGTGAAAGTGGCGAAGAAATTCGGAATTGGATGAAGGTGGACAACGACCTCCATGCCATTGTGGACATGACCAACGTGAGTAAAAAAATAAAAGCGCGGAACGTAATTGCCACGATTCCAGGCAAAAGCGATGACCGAATCGTGATTGGAGGACACCTTGATTCGTGGGATTTGGCAACGGGTGCCGCCGATAATGGCCTAGGCTCATTTACGATAATGGATATTGCTCGTACGTTTAAAGCCTTAAAAATCAAACCTAAACGGACGATTGATTTCGTATTGTTTATGGGAGAAGAACAAGGCTTGTTGGGTTCTCGGCAAATGGTAAAAGAATTGGCCAAGAACAAGCAACTTGAGAAGGTCAAGTTTATGATGAATCTCGACATGACCAACAACGTATTTGGAATGAGCGTGGGAGGGCGCGACGAACTGATTCCGTTCTTCCAAGCTGTAGGAGAACAAATCAAAAAAGTGGACGATTCCTATTCAAACATCGTTAGCAGCCGCGCAGGACTCCATTCAGACCACCAACCGTTTATGTTGGAAGGTATTCCGACGGGAGCACCTGCGGGACGTCTGGGCGCTAATGTTTATGGATGCTATCACGCTGATTGTGATAAATTCGATTTGATTAATCGCGATGAAATGGTCAATGGTGTTCGTTTTTCGGCCATGCTGCTTTATGCTTTGGCCAATGCCAACGATTTGCCCGCCCAAAAACTAGATACCTACAAAACCCGCGATTTAATGATTGCGCAAGGGCTCAAAAAAGAGTTGGTTCTTGGCAAAGATTGGAAATGGACGGATTGATAAGCATGCCAAGGGTTGCTCACAACCTGGAGGATTGTGCTAAGGGTTGCTCACAACCCGCCCGATAACGAACAAAGAGCAAACCCAATCCCGCAACAATTAACGCCAAACACGCTACTCAGCTTTAGAGCGTGCCAATACCCAAAATGCCCCGTAGGTGGACAACATCACGAAGGAAAATGCGAGCGTGAGTTGTAGTGCTACAGGATTGTGTAGTAGGTTATTCCCAATATACCGAACCAGCGATAAAGGGTGAGTAGCCACGTGCCAGCTATTCCAACGACCAAATCTCCCCAAGTAGATTCCATAACTTGCAACTACCAAACTCCCCCCAATCAGCAACCAACTTGTGATTTGGCTGTAATAATCCTCCAAAATTGCATGGATTTTTAGGACAGAATAAAAGCCCGTTAGTAGTCCTGCCAATGCAAACGAAAAACTCATCAAAGCATCGTACCAAATCAAATGATCGGGGGAAGCCCGCAGGTGAATCAGGTCGGTGATGAGGTAAGGGGCGTTGGGAAAAAACAACAACCATGCCGCTACTCCCACCAACACGCCCCGTTGGTGAATAAAACGGTGCTGAGCTAAGTCTTCTACAATACAAGCAATTCCGAACGGAACCCAAGCTAGAAAAAGATTCCACGTAAGGAAAATTCCTCCAAAATTTTCGGTAAACGTAACGCGGCCACAAAGCAAAATGATGCTTATGAGCGACACCGCAGCGAGTAGATAGTTTTTGTTTTTCATGAATATATTAAAAGTACTTTGAAATACAAAGTAACTTAAAAATGCCTATTTATGTCAATAGGTAAGCTGATTTTTATTTTTCTAAGAATTATGACTTAGGCCTTTTTTTAAAGAAAAACCCAACTCAATCTTTGTCGTGATGTAGGCGAAGTAGTAAAAATGGTTATTCAAAAAATACTAAAATGGAGTTGTCGAAAAATAACCTTTGGGTTATGTGCCAAAAACAAGTGTAAACTACTTTGGGGAGTTTTTTCCCCATCAAAAAAAGCGTTAAAGGTAGGGTTTTGGTGGGTACAATTGGCGTTTTGGTATGTATGCAGAGCAACTTTAATCTAATTTTTATCCTAACAATTTTTTAATTTATTACATTTGCCACTAGTAGTATTTCTTAATCTAAACTAAAAAATCAAGTATGAAACACAGGTTTACACTGCTGGCCGCAGTGGCTATGCTATTTTGTGGCCTAACGTTGTTTGCCCAAGACCGCACAATTACGGGCAAAGTAACGGCCGATGACGGTTCGGTTCTTCCAGGAGTAAGCGTAACGGTACGCGGAACAACCCGCGGAGCTACTACCGATGGCGACGGGAACTACAAAGTATCTGTTCCTAAGGGCGCTCAATTAGTATTCAGTTTTATTGGTTTTGCTAACCAAGAAGTAAGTGTTGGTAATCAGAATGTGATTGACATTAAACTTATTCCTGATGTTTCGCAGCTTCAGGAAGTAGTGGTGACTGCTTTGGGTATTTCTCGCGATAAACGAGCAATTAACACTTCGGTGCAAGAAATCAAAGCCGATAAACTTACCGCCGCTCGCGATGCAAACGTAGCCAACGCTCTTGCTGGTAAAATTGCAGGGGTACAAGTACTCGGACAATCGGGCGCTAAATTTGGAACGCCTGATATTCGTGTGCGTGGGGTTAACACACTGACTGGTGGTAGTCCGCTTTATATGGTCGATGGCACACCAACCGATATCAATGCTGTCAACATGGACGATGTTGAAAATCTTTCAGTATTGAAAGGGCCAGCAGCAACTGCCTTGTATGGAAACCGCGCGGCAGGTGGGGTAATTTTGATTACCACAAAACGTGCTAAATCTGGTGAAGCTCGTTTAGACATCAATCATAGCACGACGCTTGATATGGTTGGTCTTCTTCCTAAGTATCAGAACGAATACGGTGGTGGTTATTCGCAAGATTGGGAGATTTTTAAGTTCAATCCTGCTATTCACCCAGCATCATGGTCGTCGTTTGATGGACACAAGATGTTAGATTATTCTGCTGACGAAAGTTGGGGGCCAAAAATTGATGGTTCTCCTCACCGTTCGGCATGGTCGTGGCAGCCTGGTCCTGAATTTGGCCAACTTACTCCTTTTGTAGCTAATCCTAACAACGTTCGTGATTTCTTTGAAAAACCAGTTAGTCATAACTCTAACATTTCTTTTTCAAAAGGAGGAGATAATTACCAAACGCGTATCTCTTATACGCACATCATCAACAATGGTATTGTTCCTAACAGTAGCCAAACGCGTGATTTTGTAAGCGCTAAGAATTCCCTTACTGTTTTTAAAGGACTAACTGCTGATTTGAATGTTAATTATTCGGCGACTAGAGGGGTGAATATTCCTGCTGACAACTACGGTTCAAGTGGTGGTAGCAACTCAACAGGGTTGGGAGGAGCTATTTTGAACGGATTTAACCAGACAATCGGTTCTTTTAACCAATGGTTTCAGCGTCAGTTGAGCATTGAAGATTTGAAAAACTATAAGAATGCCGATGGAACGTACCGTAGTTGGAATATCGGTGGGCCATTAGATGCGAAGCCTAAATATTGGGATAGCCCATACACTCAAGTGTACGACAACACCAATAGCCGTCGGGATACGCGTATTTTTGGTGATTTTGGTCTTAACTACAAATTTACCGATTATTTAAAATTAGCTTTGGTAGCGCGTCGCGATCAGCGTCAATACTTCCAAGAAGGGCGTATTGCAGCTGGTACTTTGAATGAAGGTGGTAAAGGAGGGTACTCAAACTTAGTGCTTAACTCTCGCGAAAATAACTATGAGGCTCTTTTAAGTTTTAATAAAAACTACGGAAAGCTTTCGGTGGTTGCCAACGCAGGTGGTAACATTCGTTATAACCTCTCTGAATATTTCATCCAAGCTACTGTAGGAGGACTTACTACGCCTGGTTTTTATAACATCGCGGCGTCTAAAGATCGACCAAGTGTTTCTAATACAAAGGGAGAACGTCGTGTCAACAGTTTATACGGAAACGTAAGCTTAGGATACAATAACATGTTCTTTTTAGAAGGGTCTTTGCGTAATGACTGGTCATCTACGTTACCGAAAGGCAATAACTCTTATTTGTACCCTTCGCTTTCTGGAAGCATTGTTTTCTCAGATTTGTTGCCTAATAGTGGTTTCTTATCATATGGTAAAATCCGTGGAGGTTATGCACAAGTGGGTACAGATATTGGCCCTTACAACACGATGTTGACGTACGGTACTGGTAACCCTTTTGGCTCTAATCCTACAATGTACCTACCTACTACGCTACCTAACGAAAACTTGAAACCAGGCTTATCGTCTTCGTACGAAGGAGGTATTGACTTGAAATTCTTCCGTAATCGCATCGGTTTAGAATTTACTGTTTATCAAAACAATAACAAGGACCAGATTATTCCTTTGGCGGTTGCTCCTACAAGTGGTTATAGCAATGCGATTATCAACGCAGGTTTGATTCGCACCAAAGGTTTGGAAATTCATATCAACGCTGTTCCAGTAAAAGGAAATAAATTCCAATGGGAAACTGATTTGAACTTTGACCGTAGCACTTCAAAAGTAATAGAGTTGGCGCCTGGCTTGACAAATTACCAGCTAGGGTCGTCATGGAGAGGGCTTACTATCAATGCCCGTGAAGGTGAAGAATGGGGATTGTTCTCAGGAAGTAAAATACGTCGTAACGAAGCAGGTCAACCAATTTTGGATGCAAAAGGTCTTTATCAGTTCGATTTGAATCAACCGCTAGGTTCTGTGTTGCCGAAATTTAAGGGTGGTTTCTTAAATAACTTTACTTATGGCAACTGGAACATGAGAGTAAACACCGACTTTATCGTGGGCGGAAAATTCTTCTCAGTTACCAAAATGTTTAATGCTTATGCAGGTTTAGCTGCTGAAACGGCTGGACTGAATGAGTTGGGGAAACCAAAACGTGACGCTGCCGCTGATGGAGGTGGTATTTTGATTGATGGTGTAGGCCCTGATGGAAAAACACCGAATACGGTTCGGGCAGAGACGCAGACATTGTACGAAGATCGTTTGTTTGCATTACATGATTACTGGATTTTTGATCAGACATTTGTAAAGCTGCGTGAAGTTTCAATTGGCTATAGCATCCCTAAAGCGATGTTGGGCAAGGCGATTAAGTCTGCCAATATATCGTTGATTGCACGAAATCCATTATTGATTTACAGTGCTGTGGGTGGTGGTATCGACATTTCAGAAGCGGAGAGCTACTGGACAGAAGGTGGTCAGTTGCCTCCTGTACGTTCATTTGGTATCAATCTCCGTTTAGGTTTGTAATGCCAAGGGAGTAGTTTGAACTTCAGTACAATTTTCAAAAAGAATCATTTTATGAAAAATACAATTTTAAAATCAATTCTTGGGGCAGGATTATTATTTTCTGTGACTTCATGTAGTGATTTTGGCGACATGAATGTTAGCCCAAACAGCCCTGCAAATCCCAATACCGCCAGTTTATTGACGGGTGTTTTACGAAATGTGGGAGGGGCTACCACAAGTATCATCCCTGCGTTGTACGCTCAGCAGTTTGGTGATGTTACTTATATTGAGGAATCTCGTTATAAAACAGTACAGGTAGATTATAATGGGTTTTACACTGGGCCACTGAGTAATTTACAATACATCATCAAGTTAAATACTGATGAAGCCACTAAGAGTACCGCTGCTGCCAATGGTTCGAATCCCAATCAGATTGCAACTGCGCGTATCTTGAAAGCCTATTTTTTGCAGTACATCACTGATCGTTGGGGAGATATTCCTTATTCTGAGGCATTGAAGGGGGTGAATAATTTTAGCCCTGCTTTTGATACCCAGCAAGCTATTTACAATGACTTATTTAAGGAGTTGAAAGAAGCCCAATCGCAATTTGATGCTGGCAAAACGGTAGTAGGGGATATTCTCCTAAGTGGAAATGTGGCTAAATGGAAAAAATTTGCCAACTCTTTGCGCCTAATTGCAGCACTTCGCTTGTCAAAAATAGATCCTGCTAAAGGAAAGGCAGAGTTCGTAGCGGCTTTGACTGATGGGGTCATCACTTCTAATGCAGATAATGTGAAATACGCCTATTTGTCGGAAGCAAACAACGAACATCCATTATACAACAACTACATTACAACCAACCGTAAAGATTATGCGGTGAGTAGTACTTTTGTTAATGCGTTGGTAAAGTTGAAAGACCCTCGCTTGCCAGCAATGGCCGAGAAAAACATCAATGGAGAGTATCGTGGCGTCCCTTATGGCGTATTTCCTGTCAGTTGGAAAGCCCAAGATGTATCATTGGCGGCACCTTCAATTCGTCAACAAAACTCTTCTGTTAACGTAATTACTTACGCACAAGTGTTGTTAGCACAAGCAGAAGCCGCCGCGTTAGGATGGACGACTGGTAACGCGAAAGATTTGTACGAAGCGGCAATTAAGGCATCTTTAGAGCAGTGGGGTGTTTATAATGAAGCCGATTATAAAGCATACATTGCGCAGGCAGATGTAGCTTATACGCCAGCGAAGGCTATCGAGCAAATTAGTGTACAACGTTGGATTACATTGTTTTATCAAGGAAGTGAAGCATGGGCCGAATGGCGTCGTACTGGATTCCCAGTGTTAACACCAGCTGCTAATCCATTAAATGGAGGAAAAGATATACCTCGTAGAATGGCTTACCCAGCAACTGAGTCAACCCTTAATAAAACCAACTACAATGCAGTGGTAGCAAGACAAGGTAAAGACGATCAGTACACGCGTGTATGGTGGGATAAATAACCATTGACCGAGTACCAATAAAAAGCAACGAGAGCTGCCTAAAAAGTTTTTTGCCTGATACAAAGGTGAGGAACTTTTAGGCAGCTTCTTTTATTTAAGAGCATAATATAGATCTCAATGAACACTTCGCCCAAATCCTCTTTATTCGACTACTTACACCTGCATTTTTTGGTCATCATTTGGGGCTTTACGGCCATTTTGGGAAAATTAATCAACGCCGATTTGTCGCGGGTTAGCCTGACGTTCTTTCGGACGCTTTTGGCGGCGATAGGTTTGGCTTTGGTGCTAACCTTGCGCAAAGAATGGAAAAAAGTGCCTGCCCAAGACCGCAACAGAATGCTAGGTGTAGGCGTGATCATGGGCGTTCATTGGTTGACTTTTTTTGCCTCTGCGCATGTTTCGAGTGCTTCGGTATGTTTGGCGGGAATGTCCACCACATCGCTGTTTACTGCGTTGTTAGAGCCACTGTTTAGTCGCAAACAAGTGCGCCCGCTGGAGATTTTAATGAGCCTGTTGGTGATGGTGGGGCTTTACCTGATTTTTCGTTTTGAGTTTGACCAGTCGTGGGGGCTAGGCTTGGCGCTGATTTCGTCCTTGCTAGCCGCGTTGTTTACCATTGCCAATAGCCGTTTTGTCAAAACCCACCCTGCTTTGGTCATTACTTTTTACGAAATGGGCGGTGCTACCATGGGGATGTTACTAGGTCTGGTAGGTGTAGGTATGGTAAGTGGCCTTACGCAAGCAGAAGTAATTCCGAAAGCGACTGATTGGCTCTGGCTAGGGATTTTGGCCAGTGTGTGTACTGTTTATGCGTATTCGGCAGGAGTCCATTTGCTGAAAAAAATGTCTCCTTTTACCCTCAATCTTACCATCAACCTAGAGCCCGTGTATGGCATGGCATTGGCGTATGTTATCTTAAACGAGCGCATGACTGCGGGGTTTTACGCAGGAACGGGGGTTATTCTTTTAACAGTGATTTTGTACCCGATACTCAACAGCCGTTTTTCAAAAGGATAAGGGCTGGGTTCGTTATCGCTTAAAAATCTTTGGCCAAATCTTGCTCCATCCTTCACGGTCGCCAGGAAGGGGGGCATTGCGCTTGAGGTATTTGCCTTGGGCGTCCAGAATAACAGCATAAGGAGCTTGCGTTATTTCCCATTCGGCTTCTAAAAAATCGTTTTGAGTGCGGGTTAGGTTGCCATGAAGTCCCCTAGTTTTACTCTTCACTACATTTTCGAGCCACACGGTAGCTCCTTCTTTGTAGTCGGCCAAATAAACAAAATTAAGCTGCCCTTTTGGTAAAGATGCTTCTAACTGACGGGCTTCGGCGAGGGCGCGCATTCCGTATTCGTCGTGGGTCCAAAAAATCAAATAAGTGGGTCTTCCCCGTACTTTTCTTTTGATTTCTTCCCAAAAATCACGTCCGCTCATGTAAATTTTTTGATACAACGTAATGCCATTTCCCAATTCTGCTTCATAATTCCCTTGGGTTTGCAAACCTACAATGTCGTTTGCTTCTCGGATGATGGTGCTATCGCTGCACTCGATGTGGTGTAATTCGTCCAACGATTTTTGGTAGTAGGCCGATGTCAAAGTAGGCCGAATGTGTCGGTACCAGACCTTTTTGTTAAAAATAGATGCCGTGTAAAGGTGCCTGACATAAAACGTAGCGTTGAGATAATCGGCTCCCATGTTCCCGAAATAGAAGCTATATTTTCGATTTTCAAGCTCAAAAGTATTGATGGTTTCGAGGGTGTCCCGTTTTTTGTTGAAAAGGGTATTCAGCATCGTCAAGTCTCGCGTTTTGGCCGAGCCACCCATGGCAATTTCTTGTAATTTAGCTTTTTCTTCGGGAGTAATGTCGGGAACAAACGCCAAAATCATTGAGGCTACTTTCGTAACAGGCAGTGTCGAGACAGAAAGCTCTGGGGTCATCAGTTGCGCATGAGCACTGAATTGTTGAAAAAAATCTGCACGCGCAAAAGTAAGCAAACTCGATTGGTCTAAATCAGCAACGGTTGCAACTGGTTTTCCTTGGGTCGTTGCTCGGTTTGTTCGTTGCTCGGCATTGGTTGAGGAAATAATCCAGAGTGAATTTGGTACCCGCTGTTCGGTTTCTTTTAAAAAAGAATAGAGCTGCGCTTTGGCGGCGTTTTCAATCGAAGAAACTACCCACTCCTCCAATAAAGGAGGAGCTTTGGTAAACGCTGGGAGCGCGCGAAAAAACGCAATTTGTCGGTTACTTTCGGCATCTAAGTGTTGCCAATATTTGCCTGTATCAGTCGTGCTGGTGGTTGCTGCGGGATTGGCGGCCAACCACTTTTTGCGTTGAACATAAAACTGAGCGTGTAAATTATTCACCTCGGCATTGACTCCTCCAAAGCGGAGCGGAATATCACTTTTGGCCAAAGAGTCGGCGTAAATCGTCACTTCGACGCGGCCTTTACTTCCCAAGAAGGGCATCACGACGTTGTTATAAGTCAAATAACACTCTTCTTTGGGAAAAATAAGGGGCATTTTGAGTTCAAAACTACCGTTGGGTTGCAACGGTGCCACCTGAATTATTTCACGGTTAGGTTGCAAAATATTTACCCTTGCCACCACTACTTCCGAGGCTTGTCGATAAAGACGAGCCGTGAGGTTTTCGATTTTTCCCCGCACCACCAAGGTGTCAGTTTGAGCATAACTGTTTTGGATGGACAAAAATAGCCCTAGGGTTAAGAAAAAATACCAACAGAATTTCATAGTAGTAACGAACGAAAATTTTATGGCTATACAAAATAGTTTACTCAAAAACGCGGTCGAGTCTGCTCAAATATACTTCTTAAAATGTCTTGTTCTATTTCTCCAAAAGGAACATTTCGCCTGCTAACAGTTTCGTAGGCCACTTGAATGGCCTTTTCGAGGCGGTATTCGGTGGTGCCTTCGGCAGCGCCTCCCCATGAAAAGGAAGGAATGTGTTTTGACTGAAACCCCGCCCCAAAAACGTTGGCATTGACCCCTACTACAGTCCCCGTGTTGAACATGGTGCTGATACCTGCTTTGGTGTAATCGCCCATAAACAAGCCGCAAAACAAGCGCCCCGTGTCTTCGAGGGTATGCGTGGCGTAGCTGTACAGTTTTACGTTGGTATAATCGTTTTTGAGGTTGGAGTTGTTGCAATTCGCTCCCAAGTTACACCATTCACCAAGAACTGAGTTTCCCAAAAAACCATCGTGGCCTTTGTTGCTGTAACTAAAAAGAACAGAGTTGCTAATTTCTCCTCCAACTTTACAGTGCGGCCCAATGGTCGTGTTCATACGCATTTTTCCGCCCCAATTTACGGTGGCACCTTCTCCCAATGAAAATGGGCCTATGACCACGCTGCCTTCGCAGATGGTGGCGTTTTTCCCAATGTAAATGGGGCCGTTTTCAGCGTTCAAAATCGCCGCACGTACTTTGGCACCCTCTTCGATAAAGATGTGCTCGGGAGCGTAGCAATGTGTGTGGGGATCGGTTAAGGGTTGGGAAACGCGATTGGCCGTAAGCGCGGCGAAATCAGCCTTGATTTGCGCCCCGTTTTCCACAAAAATGTCCCAAATATGTTGAATCACCGTGATGGGTTCAGGGAAAGACACCACCTTAAGTTCCTGTTGAGGCGCTACTACTTCAAACGGCGACCGATAGCCAATGGTCATTCCATTGGTACTGACCAACACTTGTCCTTCTTGCAGCTGTTCGATGGCCTTGGCAATAATAGCTGTGGCACAAACAGCTCCGTTGAGGAAGGTATTGTCTTCGGTAGTAATCAGGGGAAATTTATACTGAAGGTATGGTTCGGTAAGGAAAGAAGGGTTTGTACCTAGATAATGCACCCATTTTTCGGTCAAGGTCATGGTTCCACAACGTACTTCGGAAACAGGACGGGTGAAGGTAAACGGGAGCAAATGAGGGCGGATGGCCGCGTCGTCGTACAGAATAAAATTGGTCATAAATCAATAAAATCTATTAGAGTTTGTAAGCCTTTGGTAGCCACAAAGATAAGTTTTGCGCAAAATTTATTAGGTTTGCCAATACAAACATTTTTAACCTACCAAACTGCTCAATCTTTTAGAACCATGCCTAAATTAACCAAACAAATTGTTGATAACGAAACCCAATATAGCCTTGACTTGCCCGTAAAAGTACTCCAATTTGGTACGGGTGTGTTGCTCAGAGGGTTGTGTGATTATTTGATTGATCAAGCCAATAGACAACACGTTTTCAACGGACGTATTGTGGTGGTGAAATCTACCGCAGGTCTATCCGACGATTTTGCTGAGCAAGATGGTTTATATACGGTATGTGTGCGTGGGGTGGATGGCAACGGAGAAACCATTGATGAGGCTGTGACGGTGGGGGCGATTAGCCGCGTTGTATCGGCACAAGACAATTGGCGTAGCATTCTGCAAGTGGCTCGTAATCCGCACCTCGAAGTAATTATCTCGAACACGACCGAAGTGGGAATTCAGTACGTGGAAGAAAATATTTTTCAAAATCCACCTCAATCGTTTCCCGCCAAATTGACGGCGTTTTTGTACGAACGTTTCCGCACGTATGGTGGAAAAAGAGACAAAGGCGTAGTTGTAATTCCGACGGAGTTGATTACGGACAACGGTCTAAAATTGCGTGAATGTGTCGAAAAACTTTCGGCTTATAATGAGCTTGGTAAATTGTTTAATAAATGGTTGAAATACCACGTTAAGTTTTGTAATTCATTGGTGGATAGGATTGTGCCTGGTAAGCCAGATGCTGCAACCCAAGCCCAACTGGAGGCAAAACTAGGCTATGAAGATAGCCTTTTGACCGTTGCCGAGCCATACTATTTGTGGGCCATTGAGGGCGACGACCGTGTGAAAAAGGTATTGTCGTTTGAGCAATTATTTGACAATGTGATTGTTGATGAAGATATTTCCTATTACCGCGAGCGTAAGCTCCGTATCCTTAACGGCAGCCATAGCGCGTCGGCACCGTTGGGGTATTTGAGCGGGTTTGATATTACGTATCAGTGTATGCAAGACCCTGCCATGTCGAAGTATTACGAAAGCGTTATTTATGACGAGGTGGTGCCAACCTTGCCTTTTGAAGACCAGCTTGACGAATTGAAAGTCTTTGCTGGAGATATTTTGAACCGTTATCGTAACCCGTTTATTCAACAAAAACTGATTGGAATTACGCTTCAGCAAACCTCGAAAATGAACGCTCGCAACGTGGCGACTATTCAGCGCTACTATAAGCAATTTGGTACAGTCTCCAAGCGTTTTGCGTTAGGTTTTGCGGCGTATTTGCTTTTTATGAAAGCGGTTAAAAGCGAGAATAACCAGTATTTTGGACAGCGTGGGGAGAGCTTCTACCTCATCAATGACGACCAAGCTTCCTATTTCGCTGAACAATGGCAAGGCGTGACGGTGGAGACGGTAGGAACGCTAGTAAATGAGGTTTTGAGCAATACCAAAATTTGGGACACTAACTTGACCAAATTGGCAGGTTTTGCCGAAACTGTCACCGAGCTGTTGACCGAAATGATGACCAAAGGAGTCAAAGCAACGCTCGAAAAAGCGATTTTGTGATAATTTAGTTATAAAGATTACTTGCGACGGCATCGCCTCAAGCGATGCCGTCGCTTTATCTCATTAATTTTAAGCCAGTATGTTTAAAAACAAATTTGTCATCGGATTGATTGTAGCGGTTCTTGTGGGGGTCATTGGCTACACATTTTTGGGAGAAGAAACAACCGTGTCGGAAGCGGATTACGCGGCAGAAATGGCGCAAGAGCGCAAAGACAAAGACAAGTTTTTTCGCGATTCGGAGGAATCTCCTTTTCGGAAAACGGGTGATTTTAAAGGCATTAATTATTTCGCCCCGAGCTCTATTTATAAAGTAGTCGCAACGGTGGTACCCTACCACGCTACTGATAAAAAAGTCAATGTGCCAATGACCGACGGCACAACGGTAGCATACGAAAAATACGGCTTTGCGGAATTTACGTTGCCAGGAGAGAGCGCCGCTGCCGACCTTAACGTCTATCGGTTGCTGATTTATAAACACGAATCAGGGTTGTCGATTTTGTTTCGTGATGCCACTGCTCCCAAAGAAACTTACGGCGGTGGACGTTACCTAGATTTTAAAATCGATGAAGTAAAAGATGGTAAGTTGACGATTGATTTTAACAAAGCCTATAACCCTTACTGCGCGTATAATCACGAATATTCGTGCCCCATTCCCCCCAAAGAAAATACCCTACCTGTGCGGGTAGAAGCGGGCGAAAAAATCTACCACCAAGAATAAGGGAAAGAGACAGTTTTTTTCCTATATTCGTTGGTAAACTAATCTACGCGACACCCCATGAAATGGTCATTTGTTATTCAGCAAAAAGTAAAAGCATCGTTGCTACTAGGCGGAATTATGGTTGTGATTTTGCTGAGTGCCCTTGTGTCGCGTATGAGTTTGGATAACATCGACCACTCGCTGTCGTCTATTTACCAAGATAGATTGGTACCCACCGTCGATATTGTGTATTTGAGCGAGCATTTATACTCAAAGCGCTTGTTGTTGGAACAAGGGCTAGAAAAAAATGCGGCTACTTCGTGGCAAGAACTAGGGAAACAACTCTCGGCTCATACCCATAAGATTGATTCTTTATTGGTAGAGTTTCAGAAAACAAAGTTGGTGGAAGAGGAAGTGAAAGCGCTAAATGCGTTGAAGACTCACGCCCAAGCTTACGCGACGTTAGAGCAAAAAATTGTACGATTAGCTGCTCACTCGGCCTCCCAAGAGGGAAAAGAATTGTTTCAGTCGGAAGGGAGCCAATTGTTTCAGCAGTCGATTCATCGGTTGAGTGAACTGACCAAAATTCAGTCGGTAGTCGGGCAAAAACTTATCAAAGATTCGCACACAGAAACGTATTACTGCAATCTGCTTTCAAATCTTCAAATCATCATTACCATCATCATTGGTACCATTGTCGTGTCGTTGGTCGTAAACTCTAAGATCATTCGCCAAGATTCCCAGCCTTTCCATTTGAATTAGGGAAAAACTTTTTGAAAAAACAGCGCTTTGTGTGCAACTTGAGCTTGAGGTTTTGCATCTATTTAACAAAACACAAACTCATACAACCATGAAAGCCATTGTATTTACATTATCGTTCGTTTTAGTCGCTTTTGTCGCATTTTCTCAAAAGGATAACGAAACCCCTTATTTCACCAAAACATTTAGCGCTTCAGCTATCAAAGCCCTTCAAGTACGTACCTCGGGCGGGAGCATTCGCGTAGCAGGTAGTACCAACGAACCTAAAGTCGAAATGTACGTACGCTCCAACAACTGGAACGGAAGTTCGGAATTGAGCAAAGAAGAAATTGACGAACGTCTGAAAGAATACGAAGTACGCGTAGCGATGGAAGGAGAAACGCTCGTTTGCCGCGTGAAACGCAAAAACGAAGACGAAAAATGGGATTGGAAGCGTTCATTGAGTATTTCATTTAAAATTATTGTTCCCGAAAAAACCACTACCGATTTGGTTACGAGCGGGGGAAGTATCCGTTTGGCGAATTTGTCGGGAATGCAAAGCTTCTCTACCAGTGGTGGTAGCCTGCATTTGGATGATTTGGCTGGTAATGTCAAAGGCCGCACGTCGGGCGGAAGTATTCACTTAGCTAAATGCCGTGAGCAAATTGACTTGAGTACGAGTGGAGGTAGCATCCATGCCGAAGAATGCAAAGGTGACATCAAACTCGTAACCTCAGGAGGAAGTATCGAGCTCAATCAAGTTGATGGTGTTTTGAGAGCCAGTACGAGTGGTGGAAGCATCAGAGGAGGCGGAATCAAAGGTGAATTGACGGCGTCAACTTCGGGAGGTTCGATTCGCTTGAATGACGTAGCGGCGTCGCTACGCGCTTCGACAAGTGCAGGAAGCATTCACGCTGACATCGTATCGGTGGGACAATTTTTAGATTTGTCAACTTCAGCAGGTGGTATTCACGTTCAGATGCCGCTCAATAAAGGCATGGAGCTTGATTTACGTGCCAATCGCGTCAACGTTGGTACGCTTAAAAACTTCAATGGTACTGTAGAAAAAGACCGCGTCAAAGGGTCACTCAATGGCGGAGGCGCGTTGGTATCGATGCGAGCGAGTGCAGGCTCTATTTCAGTGAATGACTAACAGGTTAGACGATTTTTCGGTCAGACGACAGTCAGACCGTATCATAGGATTAAAGAGTTCACTCAGTCTGACTAACGTCTGACTGGGATAAGGTCAGACGACAGTCAGACCGAAAAATCGCATCTGCTTGAGGAGTTTTGTACGGTCTGACTACCGTCTGACCGTGGTAAGTCCGCCAGTTTTGGCGGACTTTATTTTTAGGTGCTGAGTTTCACGATGAAATAGCTAATTTTGGCGTCGAATTACCAAAACACAATTTGATCATCCGCATTCTATGAAAGGAATTATTTTAGCAGGCGGCTCAGGCACTCGCTTACACCCGCTCACGTTGGCCGTTAGTAAGCAGTTAATGCCTGTGTACGACAAGCCAATGATATACTATCCGCTGTCGATTTTAATGTTGGCGGGCATTCGTGAAATCTTGATTATTTCGACTCCTCACGACTTACCTCACTTCCAAAAATTGCTTGGCGATGGTAGCCGTATCGGTTGTGAGTTCAGCTATGCCGAGCAGCCTAGCCCTGATGGACTCGCACAGGCGTTTATCATTGGTGCCGATTTTATTGGAGACGATAAAGTGGCGTTGGTATTGGGCGATAATATTTTCTACGGAAGCGGTTTGAGTAAATTGTTACAAGCCAACAACGACCCTGACGGAGGCGTGGTGTATGCGTATCAAGTACATGACCCTGAGCGCTATGGGGTAGTAGAATTTGACAAAGACTTTAACGTGCTTTCGATTGAAGAAAAACCCGAAAATCCAAAATCGAATTACGCGGTGCCAGGGTTGTATTTTTATGATAACGAAGTCGTAGAAATTGCTAAAAACATCCAACCAAGCCCGCGCGGAGAACTCGAAATTACGGACATCAATCGCGTGTATTTGGAGCGAGGAAAGCTCAAAGTAGGGGTGTTGAACCGTGGAACAGCTTGGTTAGATACAGGGACGTTTGCGTCGTTGATGCAAGCAGGACAATTTGTTCAGGTAATTGAAGAACGCCAAGGGCTCAAAATCGGTTGTATTGAAGAAGTGGCTTACCGCATGGGCTTTATTACGGCCGAAGAGCTTCGCTCTATTGCGCAGCCATTACTCAAAAGCGGTTATGGTCAGTATTTGCTAGGAATCTTAAAATAATATGTTCACAGGAATTGTAGAAACAACGGCCGAAATCGTCGAAATTGTTGCCGAAGGAACGAATCTTACGTTTCGGCTTAGTGCAAACTTAGCGACAGAACTCAAAGTAGATCAGAGTGTTAGTCACAATGGGGTCTGCCTGACGGTGACCAGCATCGAAGGAAACACCTATACGGTCACGGCCGTGGATGAGACGTTGAAAAAGACGAATTTAGGGCAGTGGAAAGTGGGCACTAAAGTCAACGTGGAACGCTGTATGCCTGCCAATGGTCGTTTTGATGGGCACATTGTGCAAGGGCACGTTGACCAAACGGGCGTTTGTACCCACATCGCCGAAGTGGGCGGAAGCTGGTTGTTTGATTTTACCTATGATGCTGCTGTGGGAAATATTACCGTCGAAAAAGGGTCAATTTGTGTCAATGGAGTGAGTTTGACGGTATTCAATTCACACGACGATGGTTTCCGCGTTACCATCATTCCTTACACTTACGAACATACCAACTTTCATCAATTGAAGGTGGGCGACATTGTCAACCTAGAGTTTGATATTTTGGGGAAATACATGCAGAAGATTTTGGCGAAATCAATGGTGTCTATTGCAGTTAAATAAACCTTGAAAAATCTTGATTCACCCCCGAATTTGTTACGAAATATTTGTTCGCTCTTTTTGTGATTCTAACGGAGATGGTATTGGCGATTTAAACGGTATTCGCTCAAAACTACCTTACCTTCAAGAGCTTGGTGTGGAGGCCCTATGGTTAACTCCCATTCAACCCTCGCCAAGTTATCATAAATACGATGTCGTTGATTATTACAGCATCGAACCCGAATACGGAACGCTCGATGATTTTAAACATCTCCTCTCCGAAGCGCACGCTCGCGGCATCAAAATCATCCTAGATTTGGTGATTAACCATACGAGTGTGCGTCATCCTTGGTTTGTAGAATCGGCCAAGGGGAAAAGTAATCCCTACAGAAATTACTACAATTGGAAAAGCCCCGAGGAAATCGAGGCATTGGGTATTGCGACGCGTGAAGCCACCCCTGATACGTGGGAGCGAAAGCCTTGGCACGATGCCGTTGGAAATACCGAAAAATACTACGGACTGTTTTGGAAGGGAATGCCCGACCTCAATTGTGACCACCCACCCGTGCGTCAAGCGATTTATGAAATTGGTCGGTATTGGCTTGAAATGGGGGTGGATGGCTTTCGATTGGATGCCGCGCGGCATATTTACCCCGAATGGGAAGAGTATAAAAACTACGATTTTTGGGTTGAGTTTCGCACGGAAATGCAGAAAGTAAATCCGCAAGTCTATTTAGTGGGCGAAGTGTGGAACGCTGCCGATAAAATTGCGCCTTATTTCCGTGGACTTACCGCTAATTTTAACTTTGACTTGAGCCTTGCGCTTCAAAAAATCACGGCCGAGGAGCGAGATACAGTGCATTTGATTAACACATTGGCCAAAAATCGTCAAGTGTTTGCCCAAACCAATCCCCGTTTTATTGACGCAACGATGCTAACCAACCACGATCAAACGCGCATTGGAAGTGTACTGCACGGAAAACGTACTCATTTGAAAGTGGCGGCTAACTTGCTCTTTACGCTGCCAGGCCAGCCTTACGTGTATTATGGCGAAGAACTGGGAATGTTGGGACAGAAGCCCGATGAGTTTATTCGTGAACCATTTTTGTGGGGGTATCGTCAGCAAGACCGCGAGCGAGCGCGTTGGATGAAACCTAAGTACAATAAAAGCGTTACGGTAACTCCGCTGGCGGGGCAACAAAACGACTCCGATTCGTTATACCATCATTACAAACGCCTGATTCATTTTCGTAAATCCAATGCCGTTATTGGTAATTTTTATGGCCAAATCGAACCTTTGCCCAACCGTAACCCGCGTTTAGTGGTCTTTAAACGCCGCCTTGCCGAGCAGGAAGTATGGGTGCTTCATAACCTTTCGAGTACGACAGTGACGTACACCGCACCTTTTATGCCAACGGAGGTACTGCTAAGCACCGAGCCCGCTTCTCGATTTGAAAAAGTAGATGTATTTTCGTTGGCACCGTTTAGTTGTGTGGTGCTGGGGGAATAATTTAATTTCAATTATTTT
This sequence comes from Runella sp. R0.1_18, assembly GCF_057652155.1. NCBI lineage: Bacteria > Pseudomonadati > Bacteroidota > Cytophagia > Cytophagales > Spirosomataceae > Runella > Runella sp. R0.1_18. The sequence goes on along the minus strand of NZ_JBYFCK010000002.1, from coordinate 291,954 downwards.
TGAAAGTACAATAATTTGTTTTACTTTTGGCTATGGAATTACAAGAAGCAAAAGACCGCTTTGTTCAGGCGTGGGGTACGCTGGCTACCCAATGGGGGATTAATCGTACCATGGCACAAATTCATGCGTTGTTGATGATTTCTGCCAATGCTCTTACGACCGAAGACCTAATGGCTCAGCTTCAGATTTCGCGTGGGAATGTGAGTATGAACTTGAGAGATTTGATGGACTGGGGTTTAGTTTTTAAAGAATTACGCCCTGGTGAGCGAAAAGAGTACTTTTTTGCCGAAAAAGATGCTTGGAAAGTAGCAAAACAAGTAGCCAAAGAACGAAGAAGAAGAGAAATAGAGCCTGTTATTAAGTTACTTGAAGAGCTTCGGGGTGTCCCAGTTCGGGCAGGTGATGCCGATTCAGAAACATTCCATGCGACCATCGAAAGCATTAGCCGAGTGGTAAACTTAGCCGATGGGGCGCTAGATGCTGCCATGAAAGCAGAAGAAAGCCTGATTTTAGGAACACTCATCAAATTACTACGATAACATTCAAAGCGTAAATGAGCACTCATGTGCTTATTTTTTGAGTTTTAAATTTCAATAATTTCTGAAATATCTAAATATACAAAAAGATGAATCGCGTCATGAATCTTCCGCCCCAGGCCCCTGACATTCGTTCGGCCTTTCGTCAAAAATGGTTTTGGTTATGGGCTTTATTGCCCATCGGAGCCTATTACGTAAGTTGGCTGTTAATGATGATGCCTTTCCCGTTGTTTTTGGTCGTTGGACAATGGGTAGCAATAGAGAGCTTTCAAAAAAAACAAAGGCCAATGACCTTATGGCTGATGAATTTGGTGACTTTGTTGGTAACAGGCCTGCTTATTGTATTGATGGTAGATAAGGTGTGGACAAACAACTACGATGACAACCTCACTTTTTTCCTTTTCGGAACATACTACCTATTCCAATGCTTCAATGAATGGATTTTCTTCAAGTTGTTTTCTTCTTGGCGCTTTGGCTATTGGTCGGCTGCTAACCTCACTGCAGCGGCGGTCTGGATATTGGTTTTAGTGGGCAGTAAATTCATTTTACCTTTTGGTATCAAGCAAGAATACGTGCTTTGGTTTGTCATCCCCATGCTCGGAATCATCTCCAATGCCATCACAGGCTTAGGAATACACCTCGCCACTCAAACCCGTTATGGCTTATGAAAAAGATCGTGATTGCGGGAGGAACTGGGTACTTAGGACGAGTGCTTACCGATTATTTTGTTTCAGAAGGGTATCAATGCGTTATATTAACTCGCAAGATTCATCCAAATTTTCCTCAAATCTCCCAAATCAAATGGGTAGAGTGGGATGGGAAATCGTTGGGAGCATGGAGTAGGGAATTGGAAGGAGCAGAAGCTGTAATAAACTTAAGCGGGCGAAGTGTCAATTGTCGCTACAATGACCGCAATAAATTAGCCATTTTTACTTCCCGTCAATGGTCAACGTTCGTTTTGGGAAAAGCCCTACAGGAGTGCCAACATCCACCTAAAGTATGGCTTAATTCTTCTTCTGCTACCATTTATCGACACGCCGAAGACCGTCCAATGAATGAAGAAAATGGAGAATTGGGAGCGGGTTGCTCGGTTGAAGTGTGCCAACTTTGGGAACATACTTGTAATGCGTTCAAGTTACCTAACACAAGAATCGTTCTTTTACGTACAGCTTTGGTTTTAGGGAACAAAGGTGGCGTATTTCCTGAATTGGTAGGACTAACGAGGTGGGGACTAGGAGGAAAAATGGGAGGAGGGAAGCAAATGGTTAGTTGGCTTCATGAAAAAGATTTTGTTCAGGCAGTCCACTGGCTTGTAAAAAACAATGGTGCGGAAGGAGTGTATAATTTGGTGGCCCCTACTGCAATTTCTAACGTAGAGATGATGGCAGCTCTAAGACGGACATTAAAAATGCCAATTGGGTTACCAAGCACCAATTGGATGTTGGACATAGGTACATGGTTGAAACAAACAGAAGCCGAACTCGTTTTGAAAAGTCGCTGGGTAGAACCATCTCGTTTAATGAATGAGGGTTTCAACTTTGAGTTTGAAACTTTTGAAGGTACTTGCCGCCACTTGTTGGCAAACAAAAACTAAAAAAAAATAAATCATAACAGCAGCCGTTTTATCATTATAACGGCTATGAAATGAGAACCCTTTATTTCTTTGTGCTTATGTATTCAATAAGCAAAAGTGCCCCTGCTCAATATCCCCATACCAACTACTGGCAGGCGGAAATGAGTTATGCTGCACCCTTATTTTCTAAGACTCAAGCCATTCGTTATGGCAAAAATCGGGTCGATGCGTGGACGCCACGGGCGCAAGTCAATGCCAACCTCGGCGGTCATTTTGAGTCAATGGAAGGGCATTTTGTAGAAGTTTTTCTTCATGCACGATGCTTAGAAAACGACTTTGAAGATTCTGCCATACTTGTGGGCACGCGCATAGGAACGGGCAAAAAAAGGTGGCGTTTCTACTTTGAACTAGATTATGGAGGGCAAAATGGCAATTTTTCTGCGTATGAGACGAATGACGAATCCGCAGGCTTTATGTACGGCTTAGGGACTCGCTACCGACTCTCGACGCGGGTGTCCCTGCAAGCTTCTTATCTAAGAAATCGTTTTATGCAATTTGAAGAAGTAGCTATTCCTTTCAATCGCCCCGTTGGTTCTTTTTCCTCATTGGGCCTTTATTGGAACTTGAGTGTAAAGCCCGATAAGCGGTCTAAACCCACCAAAGTCAAAAAGTTGACGCCCCGTCGGCAAAATCGCTGCTTGTACACTCCAGCTGTTTAGAGATAGTTTACAGGGTAATAAAACCTAAATCTGTCATCAATTTTGGTGCTTCCGATTCAGTTGCCGAACTTTGTGGCTCAAATTATAGTATTACGTAAGGGCATAATAAGTTGAATATCTGTATTATTTACCGATGTCACCTAAAGTCGGAGACTTTAAGCCGTATCCGCCCCGACATAATGTCGGGACGAGCCTTAGCTTGCCCCAAACTGTTATTTGGGGCATACATAGCCTCGCGTCTCTGACGCAAAGCATGAAACTACACAGTTAAAATCAAACAATCCATAGTTGGATGTAATAAAAGAGGCTTTACCCAAAGCGGGAGAGCCGTACAAATAATCAATGAAAACCAAAGGAACCAAACGAAACAAAGTCAATATCGTGACACTGGGTTGCAGTAAAAACTTGGTGGATAGCGAAAATATTTTTACTCAACTTAAAGGAAACGGCTACAACGTTACGCACGAGTCGCAAAAAGACGATGCAAACATCGTGATTGTGAATACGTGTGGGTTTATCGACAATGCTAAACAAGAGTCGGTGGACACGATTCTGCGCTATGCCGATGCCAAAGAAGCAGGGTTGGTTGATAAAGTATATGTAACAGGTTGCTTATCACATCGTTATAAAGACGAATTGGCCGTTGAAATTCCAACCGTAGATGCGTGGTTTGGTACGAATGAGTTGCCTCGTTTGCTCAAAACGCTCAAAGCCGATTACAAACAAGAGCTTGTAGGAGAGCGTTTATTGACGACACCTGCGCACTATGCCTACCTCAAAATCGCAGAAGGCTGCGACCGTCCTTGTAGTTTTTGCGCGATTCCGTTGATGCGAGGCGGACACGTTTCTCGTTCAATAGACGAGTTGGTGACCGAGGCAAAATCATTGGCGCGTCGTGGGACTAAAGAGTTGATTTTGATTGCCCAAGATTTGACCTACTACGGGCTAGATATTTACAAAAAACGCAATTTATCGGAGCTACTCAACCACCTTGCGGACGTAGAAGGCATCGACTGGATTCGTTTGCAGTATGCGTACCCGTCGGGTTTTCCGTTGGACGTGCTAGATGTTATGCAAGAGCGTTCCAATATTTGTAAGTATTTGGACATGCCGCTCCAAAGCGGTAGTACCGAAATGCTCAAAATCATGCGCCGTGGGATTACGCGTGAAAAAACTGAAGATTTGATTAAGACCATTCGCGATAAAGTGCCAGGTATTGCGCTCCGTACCACCTTGATTGCGGGTCACCCTGGAGAAACTGAAGAAATGTTTGAAGAAACCCTTGAGTTTGTTGAGCGTACTCGTTTCGATCGCTTGGGTGTTTTTGCTTACTCGCACGAAGATCAAACGCACTCGTTTACGATGCCAGATGATGTGCCTGCGGAAATAAAACAACAACGTACCGACGACATCATGGCCGTGCAGCAAGATATTTCGTGGTCGCTGAACCAAGCTAAAATTGGCAATACGTACAAAGTGTTGTTTGACCGCAAAGAAGGCGGGTATTTTATTGGCCGTACCGAATTTGACTCGCCTGAAGTGGATAATGAGGTATTGATTTCGGCTGAACAGTACGTTCGAGTTGGAGACTTTGCCAATGTACAAATCGACAATGCGGAAGAGTTTGATTTGTACGGGAAATTGGTATAGCGCAGATAGTGTTAACACATAGACCACTCTAGAATTTTCACATAGTGAACATAGAATACAGCTATGTTTACTATGTGAAAATTTTATCTAAACTAGGTGGTTACACGCCTTATTTCGTCGCTTTCTTCCCCTTGGCAGTGCTTGAAGCTGCTGCTTTTGAATTCATCTCCATATAATCTACCACCAAGTGGCTGAGGGATTTTACGCCCAACGTAAACCCACTTTCATCAAGATAAAAATCTGGCGTGTGGTGTGGTGCTACGTCGTAAGGGCTTTTGCCTTTGGCCATTCCTCCTAAGAAGAAAAAGAAGCCTGGGATTTTCTTTTGAAAATAGCTAAAGTCTTCAGCACCAGTAGCAACGGGTGAAAGAAGGACATTTTCCTTCCCTGCTAGTGCTTCTAGTGTTGGAATCATTTTGTCAGTAAGTGCAGGGTCATTGACCGTCGCTGGGTAACCAATTCCGATTTCCACGTCGGCTTTTGCGCCTGCGCTTTCGGCAATATTGGTCGAAATCTCCTTGATGCGACGGTGCACGAGTGCCTGCTGGTCATCGCCAAACGTGCGAATGGTGCCAATCATTTCGAGCGATTCGGGAATGATGTTGTAGCGAATCCCGCCGTGAATTGCACCCACGGTTACGACTGCGGGGTTTTCTGTAATATCGACATTCCGACTTACGATAGTTTGCAAACCCATAACCACCTGAGAGGCCGTAACGATAGGGTCAACGCCCGACCAAGGGTTTGCACCGTGGGTTTGTTTTCCTTTTAATTTGATGGTTAATTGGTCAACGGCTGCCATGGTAGCGCCTGGACGATAGCGGATTTTCCCAACTTCCGTTTGTGAGTTGATGTGAAGGCCAAAAATAGCATCCACTTTCGGGTTGTCCAATGCCCCTTCTTCCACCATTCGGTTAGCCCCAAAAGTCCCACCAGTGTAAACTCCCTCTTCAGCAGGCTGGAAAATAAGTTTAACTGTTCCTGCCAAGTCTTTCTGCATAGAAGCGAGCACCTCGGCCACACCCATCAAAATCGCGACGTGGCTATCGTGTCCACAGGCGTGCATCACTCCTGTTTTTTGATTGTTGAACTCTGTTACTACTTTTGATTTGAAAGGAATGTCCACGCGTTCTGTGACAGGAAGGCCGTCCATATCGGCCCGAAGAGCAACTACAGGGCCAGGTTTACCGCCTTTCAATACCCCGATAACTCCCGTTATAGCCACTTTTTCTTTGACTTCATAGCCTAATTTACGGAGATGCTCCGCAACAACATTAGCCGTTCTAAATTCTTGGTTGCCAAGCTCTGGGTGCTCGTGGAAATCGCGTCGCCACGCAATCACCTTGCTTTCGATAGCGTCAGACGCTTGGTTGATGACGGGCTTGAGTGCACTTTGTGCATATCCTGTGCCAAGGCTCAGGGCCAACAATGCACCACTTAGGAGAGGTTTTTTCATCGGATTTTAGTTTGTCGTTAGGAAAAATTTTGAGCAATTTAACAAAAAACGCCCTTGGATGTTCGATATTCGCGGTTCAAAATCGAAAACTGATGCAAAAACTTCTCTTCATAGACCGCGACGGAACCATTATCATTGAGCCACCCGTCGATTTTCAGGTAGATTCGTTAGAAAAATTGGCTTTTTTGCCCAAAGCCATCTCAAATCTTCGCCGTTTGGCCGAAGAAACCGATTTTGGTTTTGTGATGGTGACCAACCAAGATGGCTTAGGTACCGACTCGTTTCCCGAAGATACGTTTTGGCCTGCCCAAAATAAGATGCTTCAAACGTTGGAAGGCGAAGGGGTTACTTTTCAAGCAATACACGTGGATCGTACTTTCCCGCACGAAAACGCTCCCACGCGCAAACCAGGCACGGCCATGCTTACCGAATACTTCAATGGTTCGTACGACTTGGCAAACAGCTACGTGCTGGGCGACCGCCTGACGGATGTGCAGTTGGCCGTTAATATGGGCTGTAAAGCTATTTATATTGCCAACGAACTCCCCGCCGACTTAGCGCCTGAGCTTGCCAACGCGATTTCATTAGTAAGCACCGATTGGGATGCTATTTATGAGCACCTTCGTTTGCCTGCGCGCACGGCCTCCGTAGAACGCGTGACGAAAGAAACTCAAATCAAGATTGAGCTTAACCTTGATGGTACTGGTAAGTCACAAATGAATACGGGACTTGGCTTCTTTGACCACATGCTTGATCAGCTTGCCAAGCACTCGGGTGCCGATTTGGTAATTACAGTAGAAGGAGACTTGCACATCGATGAGCACCATACCATCGAAGATACAGCATTGGCGTTGGGCGAAGCTTACCGCAAGGCATTGGGCGACAAACGAGGTATTAGCCGGTATGGCTTTTTGTTGCCGATGGATGAAGCATTGGCTCAAGTAGCGATTGACTTTTCGGGGCGCCCGTGGTTGGTGTGGGATGCCGAGTTTAAACGTGAAAAAATTGGCGAAATGCCGACCGAAATGTTTTATCATTTCTTCAAATCGTTTTCAGACACGGCCCAATGCAATCTCAACATCAAATGCGAAGGAAGCAACGAGCACCACAAAATAGAGGCAATTTTTAAAGGTTGGGCCAAAGCGATTAAGATGGCCGTAAAACGTGATTTAAAAGCGCTGGATGTTTTACCATCCACCAAAGGAGTACTTTAGTAAGAAAGCATTCAGATAATTTTACAAAAAAACACCAGTTTTTTTGGGTCTAAACGCCGAATGCTATTACTTTTGTACTATCTTTAAAATAAGGTTTTACACAATAAATAACGAATCATAATGGACTTAAGAACCATCGGTACCCTCATATTTTATGCAGTATTGTTAGGCGTTTCTTTTTGGGTAGGAGGCCTTTTAGAGAAAAACGAGCGTAAATACACAAAATATTTCAAGGAAGACTAATCAAAACGAATGAGCGTAAGCTCATCGTTTTCGATACATCAATTTCAAACGCGAGCTATTGAGGAACATCAGTAGCTCGCATTTTTGTATCTACCGATTTTTAATAGGGGGCTTTCTATGAAAAATGTAACCTTTTAAAAGTCTGTCAGTCAAAAATACCTGTGTGCTTGTGGTTGCTCGCAGCCACAAATGACTTAGCAAATATTAACAATAAAACGAATAACGGACTATGGACATCAAAGGAAGAGTACTCCAACTATTGCCTTTGCAAACAGGCGAGGGTAAAAATGGGACGTGGAAAAAACAGGATTTTGTCATTGAAACCGACGGACAATACCCCAAAAAAGTGTGTATCTCGGCGTGGGGAGATAAAATCAACGAAAGTGCCCTCAAGGTAGGAAACGAAGTGAATGTGTCATTTGACGTCGAAAGCCGCGAATACAACGGCCGCTGGTACACCGATGTGAAAGCGTGGAAAATCGACTCATTAAGCGGTGGAGCTGGCGGAAGTGATGAGGCTAGTTTTGGCGGAAGTTCTCGCCCGACTACATCGCTGCCTACCACCTTTGAAGCTAGCGAAGAAGATAATTTACCATTTTAAAAGTGTCGAGGGTAGAGTGCAGAATGTCGAATAAAAAATACCTCATTCGACATTCTGCACTCTACCCTCGACACTTTCCCTAGTGTCAATTCGGGTTGTGAGCAACCCTCAGCACCTCATTCGACATTCTGCATTTGACACTCGACACTCCCCAAGATATTATTTTTTCCCTTGTGCCATTTTGAGGGCTTGCGTGGTAGTATAATATTTTGAAATCATGTTGGGGACTTCCCATTCAGGTAACTTACCTGCCTTTAGAAAATCCATGTACTTCTTCGCTACTTGTGAGAAGTGCGCTTCGTGTCCGATGTCGTATTTCTTCGGAATCACTACTTCCCAGCCTTTGTCGTTTTTCTTGAGTTCGATGCCAGGGTACGTTGCCTGTACTTTTTTGAACGCATCGGCCACGGCTTTCTCGTAGGCTGGGGTATTGTTAAGGGCTTCGATGTACAACACAGGCTTAAAATTCTGTTCTTTACCCTGACGTATAATCAGATTCGCCTTGCTTCCCTTCATAATCGAATAGTGCGTGTCACCTGTGCCTTGGGGGGCTTGGAAGTTCCAAATCACCGAAGCGCGTGCGTGTACGCCCTTGAGGGTGTAGTCAATTTGGCCGTTGGCATACACTTCCAAGTTTTTCCCTTTTACGTCTTTTTTTAAGTAATCGGGGTAGGTGTCGTTTTTGGTGACGAGCTTAAACTGCTCAGGCGTCATGGTCGTGGCGCTGTGGGTGGCATTGATAAGTTTGATGTCTTTTTTGTAGTCAATGATTTGGTTGGGAAAACAACTCCATTGAATCAAATCCACCAAATGGGTGGTAACATCCACCACACCTTCGCCTTGTTGTTTTACGTCAAAAAACCAAGATGGACGAATCAACGGCTCGCCCGAAACGTACTTAAAGAAATGGTGAACGCTCTCTTTGGTAACGGCAGGATCTTGGGGCGTTCCTTTTTGCAAAGTACCAAAAATCGCAGGTACAAGCGCCAACTCACGCTGGAGGGCGTTGGAGATTTCGTAGCGCTCGGTCATGATGTCGTAGAGCAATACGTTTTTCTTTTTGGCTTGCGCAAAAGCTTCTTGCAACAACGAAAAGCCAGCGGCGTCGATGGCCATGGGCTTGTCGGCCAACACGTTAAGCCCTGCGTCCACCGATTTTTTTATGTAGTCGGTTTTCTTTTGGTTATTTCCTGCTAATACCACCAAGTTGCCCGCTTTTTCGCTTAACATCTTTTGGAAAAAGTCAGCGCCCGTATAAACTTTCTCGTCCCATTGCGTAGGATTGTCGGTGCGGCTGTTGTATTTCTTGATTTTATCGAGGTACGACTCAACATCGGGGCCTTTGGTGGCATATACGTGAACGACAGGGTTGACATTGTCGTAAGGAGTATTTTGAACCAATGCGGCATGAAAGTGCCCAGGCTCTAGCACAATGAGGCTAATGGGTTTTTTGGTTTGTTGTCCCATGCTGGGGAGGGTAAAAGCACTTGCGGCTAAAAAGCATCCTAAAAGACGGTTCTTCATAGAATTTGTGGGTGATTTTTTAAGGAATAAGTGTTTAACGTCCCAAATTTACTTACTTCTGGCGGCTTCTAACTATGGTGAGGCGGGTGTAGTTGGTTAGAAAATTTATATGTTATTTTAGTTGCTAGTTACTGAAAGATTGCGTTATATTTGGCGCAATGTATGCGCGAGCATACCACCCTACTTTCTGATGAACAACGTTAACAGCCATGCCAAAAAAGCTGTTCGTCAGAGCTATGTCTAATCCTATGGGAGTAGATTGTGCTTGATGTGCGTCTAATTTGGTACAAAAACAGAAAGTAAGTACTAAACCTACACGCCATGCGAACCAACATTTATCTTATTTCTTCTCTACACAAGATTAGCAATCATGTAAGTAAAACCACTTGCCAAATAATCATGATTTTGGCGGGAATTAGTCTAGTTTTCACTGCCTATACTCAAAAAATAACAATCAAAGGAACCGTAACAGAAGCTGAAACAAGCGAACCACTTGCGTTAGTTTCTGTTACGGTTTCAAGTGCATCAAAAAAATGGCACGAAACTACCAATCAGCACGGTTATTTTCAGTTGACGATTGATAAAGAAGCAACACAAGTGTTGTTTTCTCAAGTGGGGTACGAGCCTTATCATGCCATCATCAGTAGCGATACCATGCTGGTCGTTCGTTTAAAACGCTATACTTTACAAGAAGTAGAAGTAAAAACAAATTATCAACCAGCGTCCAGTCCCAACCTTGTTAGTCTTTCTCCCTCAAGACTAAACCAACTTCCTAACATTGGCGGAGAAAAAGACATCATAAAAGCGATTGGTACGTTACCTGGGGTTTCGGCGGGAAGTGAATTGTCGTCGGGTATCAATGTACGAGGCGGAGCAAATGACCAAAACTTATTTTATTTGGATGGTGCCCCAATTTATAGCACAGGGCATTTATTTAATTTTTTATCCTTGTTTAACGCAGACGCAATTCAGCGGGTTAATTTTTATAAAGGAGAATTTCCAGTTGAATTTGGGGGTAGGTTGTCTTCCGTTACTGATGTGATATTTAGAGAAGGAGATAAAAGTCGATGGCAAGGGAAAATAGACGTAGGGTTAATCACCGCAAAGTTTTCGTTAGAAGGTCCGATTAAAAAGGATAAAACATCTTTATTATTAACAGGAAGGAGTGCCTATTTGAATCTTTTTAACAGAAATAAAAAACAAGAAATAGAAAACCATCAAGAAGGTAATTTTTTAGGATATAATTTTTATGATATTAATTTAAAAATAAACCATGCTTTTAATCAAAAACATAAATTATTCTTTAGCTATTATCGCGGGGTTGATAATTATGAATCGCTGCAAAACTCTTTTAACGGAACTAATTATGACCAAAATATTCGCCGTTTGACCAACCAACTGGCATCATTGAGGTCGTACCATATTTTAGGGAGCCGCTTATTTTTACAAACTGGGTTACATTTGACCCAATACGCATTTCGATACAATGAAGGAGGTGCCAGTTATAAGGTAACTATTTCACAGCCTCAGCTATGGATATTACCAGAAACGATACGTACAAAAATAAGTGAGAACTTCAAACATAGCACGGGTCAAGTAAAGGATATTTCGGCCAATGTATTGGCTGATTGGTCGCTGAGTACTAAAAGTAAAATTAAAATTGGAAGCGACCTCATTAGGCATAATTACACGCCTATTTCATATCGACGACAAAGTTTAGATGAAGATTCATTAGTCATTAAAGAACCTAGTTCTTGGGCATGGGAGGGTGCAACGTTTGGAAATTATGCTTTGGCTATTTCTTCCGCTGCGCAGCTAACTATAGGAGGTAGATTTTCCTATTTTCAAACCCAACAATCGAGCTACCACGGGCTAGAACCTCGCTTTTCATTTAATTATAATAAGGCCAATGCTAACATTCAGCTAAGTGCTACGCGAATGATGCAATACAATCATGCGTTGATGAAAACAGGTGGGCTCACTGATAAAGTAATTTGGGTGCCATCTACCTCCCAAATAGGCCCTCAATCGTCTTGGCAATATACGGCAAGTTGGTCTCAGTCAGCAAGTGTTTTAAAGTACAGCGTTGGGGCTTACTTCAAACAGATGCAAAACTTGAGTATGTACAATGATTATTATGGGAACGAATATTTGTACTATCAGTGGGAGAAAAATACGTTGTCGAATGGAAAAGGAAAGTCGTATGGATTGGAGGTTGCTCTTGAAAAAAGCTACCGCCGTTGGACTACAAATTTGAGCTATACGTTATCGTGGAACAAGAGAAAATTTGAAAACTGGAACAATGGAAATTGGTTTAATCATTTGTACGACCGACGCCATATCCTCAATATTAATGGAGTTTTTAAACTAAATAAAACAGCACAACTGTCTTTTTTATGGATGTATTACACAGGTCAACGTTATGATTTACCAGTAGGCCGTGTTTTAGAAAACCCATTAGTGCCAGAATATGTTGTATATGACAAAATTAATGATGGTAAATTTCCTGACTATCATCGTTTAGATATTTCATTTACCAAACAATATCTATTAAAAAAAGAACGTTATATAGAAGTTAATGCTACTATTTTTAATGCCTATAATAGGTCTAATACTTATCGAATGTACCCTTCTGAAGAAGTAATTAGGGATGATCAGAATAGACCTATTGATCGAAAAAATGTTATTAAATCAGTAGCTATATTCCCTATTCTTCCATCCATCAATATTGCTTATAAATTCAAATGAGACGATTACTTTTCTTTGTTTTGAGTATTGGTTGGTTGGTTTCGTGCGAGGTTGTTTCTACGAAAACAGTTTCTTTGCCCAGCGTTCCTGAACGATTGGTCGTAAATGGCATCGTCTCAAATTTAGGAATGGGGGTTTTTGTTTCAAAAACGGCACCTGTACTTGAACCTTCACAAGCTTCTTCCCTTTTAGAAGTAACGGCAAGCCTTTACAAAAATGGTGAAAAAATAGAGGAATTATCCAAAGAGGGTAGTTTATATACGTCTAAAACAAAATGGGGGTATAGCAGTAATCACACACTTCAAATATCGCACAATAGCTTAGGAGTTGCTTCTGCCTTTCTTGAAGCATTGCCAATGGTTGTACCCATTACTAGCACAAATTTATCGTATAATAAAGATAAATCGGAAGCTACTGTTTTGATGTACTTTAAGGATATTATTGGTGAAAATTACTATGCCTACAAAATTGTAGCAGAAGCCAATGGGGTTCCTTTTATAAGTGATCACATCTATCGGGTTCCCTTTAGAAATATATTAACCGATGTTGATTTTGAATCGAAGGAAAAAGAAATTGAATTTCGGCAATTTTTGCTTAAGGAAGGTGCTAATAACCAGCGTATAAAGGCCGATAAAATAAGGATTTATCTGTACCATTTAACAAAAAGTATGTACAATTATTATTACTCATTAAACGAGTACGATTCCTTTAATGAAGATGCTTTTGCTGATATTTCTCCTATTAAAAATAATATATCAAACGGATACGGATTTGTAGGAGCTTGTGCCATAGATACGCTTACAATTACTCTTAAATGATAAAGCTATGAAAAAATCACTTAATGTTACCTTTGTCTTTTTACTTGTTTTTATTGTTAAAAGCTACGGGCAACTAGGCTCGCACCCTGCTTTTGGCGTGAAAGTAGGAGGGAATAGAATGTTTACTGATGTAAAGAATAAGCCTAGTAATTTTCAGCTCAGAGGTGTACAACCTTCAGAGGGTTTTCAGGTGGGAACGTGGGCTACTTTTCCTATCAATAAGTGGTTGTTTATAGAGACAGATCTCGATTTTCAACAGAGACAGAATCAGTACGGAGACCCCACTGATAAAACGAAGGTTGTTGCGGTAAATACATTCAATTATCTAGGATTATCGGGCAGAGTAGGAGGTACTTATAAAAATATTTACTTGACCGTAGGGCCTAGGGCGGTTGTGCTTTTGAGCAAAAAGGTGCTAGGTGGAAACGGAACGCAGGCCGCAGAGTGGGGGGCGGATGTTCGTTTAGGGTATCAGTACAAACGTTTTCGACTCGAAGCATTTTATCAACAAAGTTTTTCTCATTATCATCAGATTATTTTTTTAGATCCAGTTGAGAAAAAAAATCTTTTTATGGCTAAAACGGCGGGAATAACACTGGGCTTCAAGTTGTTTGGGAAAGGGAAGTAAGTTATGAAAGCGCGGGTCTAGCAGCCCGCGCTTTTTGTTGGCAGGAATTACAAAAACGATTAAGCCCCCATCCACTGTTGGCTATAATATATCTGGTTCTCTTAGTTATACTATTAAGCGTCAAAGTCAAGATGAAATAATTCGTAATTGGAAGATTAATCGAAACGCTTTTTATATAGCTAACCCCAATAGCCAAGGTTATGGGGTGTTCGGGCAAGTAGGTGGACTTGTTGGTGGCCCTTGGGCTGCTTGGGATGGTGCGGTTGGAATAGGAGACTGCACAGGAGCTAATGTAGCATTTGTATTACCAACTGTGACTCAATAAACCATTAAAATGGAGACAATGATATATTATCCCCATTTTTTAAATAAAATTTTTTTTATGAAATTACATATAAGCATAGCTTTAATAATACTTTTTGTTAATACTGGAGTAAAGTCTCAGACTTTTGTCAAAAATAGACTAGGTATTGGTGTAAATTATGTTACTCTAGATTTGCCTGATGATATTGTAATTTTTCCAAAAGTTAATTACCAGCATCAGTTTAATAAAAGACTTTTTGGCGCAATTGAATTAGGGTATTTGAATTATAATGGAAAAGAAAACATTTTTAACATAATTCCAGAAACGCGTAAACGAATTACTATAGATGTTTCAGGTAAATTTACGTTACTAAAATATAAAAATAACTACTTAAAGATAGAAGCTGGGCCATCAATTTGGTATAGAGATGATAAGTTGATAAATCAAATTAAATTTTTATCAAAACCTCCCGATTATGTTACAAAAATTGTTAGTTATAAAGATAATCACATAAATGATTGGAATTTAGGTTACCATTTTGGAATGGAGTTGGAAGTTAGTATGGGAAGAAGATTCTCAACGATAGGATACGCACGAAGTATTCACTTGAATAGTGCAGGTACAAGCTCGCTACTAGGGATAGCAATTTTATATAAATTTAAAGGTAGATAGTTTTTGGGCTTGAACGCATTAAAAAAAGTGGCCTCAGCGAGGCTAAATCTTAGTAGAAAAAAAGGTAAAGGCGATTCAAAAGCCCCATCGGGGTGACATCTTCCACCGAATGTCGGTCGTCTCGATGGGGCTTTGTGGTGGATTTGATTCATTTTTCTACTAAGAGGTATCTCCTCTGGAGCAATGATTAGGGTTTTATATTTTAATGTGCTCAATTTGAGTGAGTTATGGGGGCGCGGGCTGCTAGACCCGCGCTTTTTGTTGGCAGGAATTACAAAAACGATTAAGCCCCCATCCACTGTTGGCCGCTGTTTTGGTCGATAAACAGGGTCGCATCGGGGTGGGTACGTAAAATTGTTGATGGATACACTTCGCTGACGTCGTCGAGGAGGGTATGGTAAACCGCTTCGGCTTTGTGGGCGGCAGGAACCATGCAAAATACCGTAGGAGCCTTCACCAATGCGGGAATGGTCAGCGTAAGGGCATACTCAGGAACCAGCTCCAACGACGCAAAACACCCGTCGTGTACTTGCTGCTGACGGCTAGTAAGGTCTAAATCGACTCTTTTGACCAACACAGGGTCGTTAAAAAACGCAATGTGGGGGTCGTTGAACGCAATGTGGCAGTTTTCGCCGATGCCCATGCAAACAATGTCGGTAGGATACTGAGTCAGCAACGCCGAGTAGCGTTGACATTCGGCTTCGGCGTCTGCTACGTTTCCGTTGATGTAAAACACTTCTTTCAACGGTACTTTGGCAAAAAATCGGTCTTTGAGAAAATTACCAAACCGCTGCGGAGCCTCGTCCGACAAGCCAATGTATTCGTCCATGTGGAAGGCATTGACCCGTTGCCAATCAATGTCAGGCTGGGTAGCAAGCGCGTCCAAAAACTCGTTTTGCGACGGAGCAGCGGCAAAAATAATATTGACGGTTTCTTGGCTTTGGAGCAGCGTTCTGATGTTAGCAGCAGCCATTTCGGCGGCATTTTGTCCTAATTCTTGGCGGGTTTCAAACAACTTAACCCGAAGTTTGTCAACGGTTTCTTCTTTTATAAGAGGCATTTTGTGGATTTTTTTGAGCAGTTTGTCATGCCGTAGGCATCTGATTATACACTATTCTTCCTTCAACCATCGTCATCCCGACGTTGATATTTTCATCAAAAATAACAATATCAGCGTCTTTGTCTTTGGCGAGTGAGCCTTTGCGGTCGTGGACGCCCATGATGCGGGCGGGGGTCGTGCTGGCCATGCGAATGGCGTCCAGCAGCGGCACATCGGCCATCGTTATCATGTTGCGTACTAGTCGGTCGAAGGTGGCGACACTGCCCGCAAACGAGGTACGGTCGGGCAGCTTGGCTACCCCGTCTTCGATGATGACAGGTAAGCCGTTTTTCAACGAACCCAAGATACTTTCGCCTTCGGGCATTCCTGCCCCGCGCATGGCGTCGGTGATGAGGGCGGTGCGGTCGGGGCCTTTGATTTTATAAACGAGTTTGAGCAAGGGGGCGGGCAAGTGAATGCCGTCTCCGATGATTTCAACGTCTAAATCCAATAAATAGGAACTTTCAATCACCCCAGCGTAACGAAAGGCGTTTTTGCGCGTCACGCCCGACATGGCGGAGTACAAGTGCGTGACGAGCGAATAGCCGTTTTCGTAAGCGGTCAATACGTCGTCATAGTACGCATCGGTGTGGGCGATGGCGGCCAAAATACCTTGTTGGCGTAAACGTTGCCCAAACGCAATCGCTCCTTCGAGTTCAGGAGCGGCACTCCAGCGCACGATGGAAGATGAGTACTGGAGAATTTCTTCGTACTCGGCAGGGTCGGGATTGCGAATATAACGCGGGTCTTGCGCTCCCCGCTGATTGAGGGCAAAATAGGGACCTTCGAGGTGAATCCCCAAGAACGCCGCGCCGTTGGCATTGCGTTGATGGGCTTTTTCATACACATCGAGGGTATGAAGCAAATCCTCCTTTTCGGCCGTGAGCGTGGTAGGTACCAGCGCCGTCGTTCCAAAACGCGCGTGCAGTTCGGCAACGGTCAGAAACGCTTCTTCCGTACCATCCATAAAATCAGCACCACCACCTCCGTGGACGTGGATGTCGATAAACCCAGGAGAGATATACTGCCCTTGGGCGTTGATTTCTTCGGCGTCGGGCACTTCGATATTTCCTTCATGTACCCCTATAATTCTTCCTTCTTCGACTACCACCGTTCCATTTTTAATGGCGCGAAAAGGTGTCAGGACAGTACCGTTACTGATTTTTATTTTCATAAAAAAATTGCTGGTCTTTTGGGCTTGCGACTTGGTTTTGCCTTTTGGGCTAAAAAAATTAGCCCTTCTCCTGAAAGGAGAGGGGTTGGGGTGAGGTTCCCCAACGTTTCACTTTGTGCCCGTAGGCCGCATAATACACCAAGTACAAATAACAAGGCAACAATACCCAATAGGCAGTGCGCACATCGTACAAATCCGCAAAATAACCGTAGAAAAGGGGCATAATAGCGTTTCCGCACAAGCCCATGATGAGAATCGACGCACCGAGTTTGGTATAACGTCCAAGGCCGTCTAACGCCAAAGGCCAAATGCCTGCCCATACCAGTGAGTTGGCCAAGCCGAGTAATACCACAAACCAAATCGAGAGGTCGGCGGTGTGGCCCAAAAACTGAACGGTGCCTTTGGCAAAAATAATGAGCAATGTAAACACCGTTCCCAACACGGTACAAAAACGCAAGGCATTTACTTGGCTGACAAACTTAGGAATGGTAACAATACCGATGATATAACCGCAAATGGTACACGCCAAGGTATAAGAAGGAAAGGTTTTGGCTTTGAGCAAATCAATCCCCATGGAGTTGGCGTATCCAATGACGGTGTCAATTGCAATTACCTGAGTTCCAACGTGAAGGAAGATAGCGACTGCGCCTAGAATCAGGTGCGGAAACTGGAAAATGCTGGTTTTGCCCGCGTTGGCACTGGCGACCTCGGGGCTTTCGTGTTCGGTATTGATTTCGGGTAAAGGCGAGCGATACACCAAGTATCCTAACACAAAAAGAAAGATTCCTAAGACGGTATAAGGCGTAATCACCCGACGTACGAGCTCGTCCAAGGCAGCGCTTTTTTCAATGGCGTTCATGGTGCCAAGTTGTGCAAACAAATCGGTGTCGGTAGGGCGTAAAATGACGGCGGCAAAAACCAACGGTGACAAAATTCCTGCGGCTTTGTTACAAATTCCCATGATGCTGATGCGCTGTGCACCGCGTTCTTTAGGCCCCAAAATGGTGATGTAAGGGTTGGCAGCAGTTTGTAAAATGGCTAACCCAATCCCAATTGTAAATAGCCCCATTAAGAAAATGCCATAGGTGCGCGTCATGGCGGCAGGGACGAAAATAAAAGCTCCCAAAGCCATGGCCCAAAAGCCAAACATCATGCCCTTTTTGAACCCTTGGGTTTTGAGCAAATACGAGGCAGGTACCGACATGATAAAGTAGGCAATGTAAAACGCAAACGCCACTAAATAGGCTTGAAAGCTGGTGAGTTCGCAGGCAATTTTGAAGTAAGGAATCAGAATGGAGTTGACCCAAGAGATGAAGCCGAAGATAAAAAACATCAGCCCAATCAAGAAGATAGAAACGGTGGTTTCGCGCGGGCTTAGGCTGCTTACTTCAACGGCAGCAGTAGAGGATTTCATAGAAAGGATGGTTTTGAACTTCCCGAAAGTGGGTAACTTTCGGGAAGTTAGTTAGGTTTAGATAGAATCGTTACAGCGTTGGCTCCCAGCCTTTTTCGTACTCACGTTTCCAGAATTTCTGCGCTTCTTTGTTGTTCTTGATGTGTCCGTTGGTAGGGTCAATGTCCAAAATGCTGTTGGAACGCAAAGCGATGTTGCCCAACTGACACAAAAGCGTACTTTGGTGCCCGCTTATAATATCGGATGCCAACGGTGTCCCTTTTTTGATGGCTTCAACGAAGTTTTGGAAGTGAGTGGCGTCCAATGCTTGCGAAGGATTCATTTTGTTGCGAGGGTCAATCGGCATATCGTTGGTAACGTCTTTGATGACCTTGTTGTCCAAGTCATAAATTTT
Organism: Runella sp. R0.1_18; assembly: GCF_057652155.1. Lineage (NCBI taxonomy): Bacteria > Pseudomonadati > Bacteroidota > Cytophagia > Cytophagales > Spirosomataceae > Runella > Runella sp. R0.1_18. The sequence continues at coordinate 273,187 of NZ_JBYFCK010000002.1, read as the reverse complement.
GTAGGCATTACCGCCGCCGTACTCCAACGTACCCTTTTCTCCGTAAAACGAAACGCCTACGCTGCTGCCTTCGATATTGCGGCTGTTGCAGCTACGGCCTTCCCACGTCATGAATTTATCTTTGCCAAATTCAAGGTTAATTACTTGGGTATCTGGTGTTTCCCAGTCATCTTGAAAGCGGTAACGACCTCCTGAAGACGAAACTTTGGTCGGATAGCTTACCTGCAATCCCCAACGCATGAGGTCGAGCATGTGGGTGCCGTTGTTGAGGGCTTCGCCCGTTCCCCAATTCCAAAACCAGTGCCAGTTGTAGTGAATGATGTTGTCTTTGTACGCACGGCGCGGCGCAGGGCCTTGCCACAGGTCAAAGTTGAGCCACGACGGCACGGCCGTTGCTTTGCCCGTTCCGATGGTTGGGCGGTTGTTGGTGTACCAGCCTTTGGCAAAATACGGGCGACCAATCACGCCGTCGTGGATTTCCTTGATGGCTTGCTTAACGTTGGGCCACGACCGACGCTGGTTTCCCATCTGAATCACGTTCTTGTACTTCGCGGCTACGGCCATCAATAGTTCGCCTTCGTGCGGGTTATGGCTGCATGGTTTTTCCAAATACACATGTTTGCCTGCTTTGGAAGCCAAAATAGCGGCAGGTGCGTGCCAGTGGTCAGGAGCGGCAACGATGAGTCCGTCCATGTCTTTGTCTTCCAGTGATTTGCGAAAATCAGGCGTTTCTTTTGGCTTGCGGTTCTGGATTTTCTCTACCCCTGCCACGCACTTTGCAGCGGCTTTTGAATCGACGTCTGAAATACTGACGACTTCGCAGTTAGGTTGGAGGGCAAAGTTGGTTGCCAAGGCAAACCCACGGCTATTGACTCCCATGACACCGAGGCGTACCTTGTCGTTAGCGCCCAAAATGTTGGCATAACTTTTTGCACTAAAACCAGGAAGAACTCCACCTACGGTCAAAACGGCCGTTCCTGTTAGGCTTTTTTTGAGAAAATCGCGGCGAGAAGCGCTGTTGGATGAAGTTGAGTTTTTGCTCATGTAAAGGTTTTGGTTAGAAATAATGTGTTTATTGACGCCTGCAAAAATAGAGCATAGTTTGGGCTTTTATCAAACTTTCCAAGTTTGGTTTCTGCGCTTTATGAAACTTGGAAAGGTTCGTTATTTACTCTGCGGTGCCCAATACGTACAATAACCTGCCGTTTGAACGGGGCCTTTGAACAGCATACAGCCACCGCAGGCTTTTCCGTCTTTGGGAGGAAGCCACAAATTACAGTTTCCACACTGAGATTCGGCACGGGGCGAGGCATCGACATACCCCAATTTTTTCCGAGTTTTTAGGTCATTCTCACTAACGTTTGAAAAATCTTTGCAAGGGTCGGTATTTTCAGAATGAGAAGCCGATTTTGGTTGACAGCTACTCACCAAAAATGCGGTGGCGGGTAATATCGTTAACGCGGTGGCAATAAATTCTCTTCTTTTCATGCGGGTTAATGATAAAATAAACCTGTTATTTCTTCCCCAACAAAAGGGCTAAGCGCTGGGCTTCTCCCGAGCGATTGCGGGTACGCACCACATGACCAAAGTCTTTGAGGAAACTTTCTTTGTCGGGTGTCATTTGGGCAAAAAAACCTTCCTTTTGCAATACGTCAATGAGTGCAAAAGAGGCTCCTGTCTCCGAACTTAAAATTCCCATGCGGTACCATTTATCCTGAATGTGCGGAATGAGGGCTTTCGCTAAAGCTTCTGAAGCAGCAAGGGTTTTGTACTGTCCAAGGCTCAAACAAGCTTGAAACGATACTTTTGGCGATAGGTCAGTGGTTTTTTCGATAAGTTGCGGTACTAACTCAGGCCATTTTTCAGCTTCGATAAGGCCATACGCGCGGAGGTCGGGCTGAGCGTCAGTGATGGCTTTTTTGATCAAATTGGGTGTCAGTGCATTAAGTCCTTCCAAGACAAAAAACGCGTGCAAACGAGCGCGGGCGTCGGGATGTGTTAAAAAAATATCAGTCACGGCGGAAAGCACCGATTTATCTTTCTTTTCGAGCAAAAGCCGCTGGGCATTGAGCCGCCACCATTGTTGCGGATGGGCTAAAAGAGTCACCAATTCGGCCGACGATTTTGAACGTAATTTAGGCACTTCTTGCGTTGGTTTGGCTCCTTTGGGAACAATTTGGTAAATGCGTCCGAGTTTGTTGCCGTTGAAAAAATCCATTTCTTCTTTCAAATCTTCAGGAATGGCCGTGGGAGTTTCGATGTGCTGTCGGTACATGTCGATGACGTACAGCACGCCGTTGGGTCCCACGCTCAGTTGCGCAGGCCGAAACCACGGATCAGAAGAGGTTAAAAACTCTTGCGTTTTTTCCTTTTCGCCACGTTTCGCCACAAACGTTGGGCTGTTGGGCAAAGGTTGGACAACGTCACGGTGAATCAAATTTCCCGCCACTTCGCCCGTAAATACGGAGCCACGGTACTCCTCAGGTAGTAAGTTCCCTCCATAAAACGTTCCTCCTGAAGCTCCCGTAAAATGATCTTCGGCGTATTCGTGGCGGTCGAGTTTAGCTTCGGCAAACTGTTCATTACGGCGTTTGGTTCGTTCTTGACGCCAGTAAGGAGCGGGGGTTTGCTGAAACATCTCAGGATCGTGGTCGGAGATATTTAAAGCGACATCATACGACGGCAAAAAGGTATGGCGGAACAAATAACGTCCTGCAATGGGGGCGTGCTGAATGTGCAAAGAGTTTTCGGTAAAAAAGCGGTTTCCCCAGTCATCGATCGACATCCCAAATTGTCCCGTACTCGATTCAATTTCAAACTGCCCTCGGTCGAGACGAAAACGAAAATCGCCGCCTTTGACCGAAATCGGCGGCAGCTTGGGGTCACGCATAAATTTTACCAACCCATCTTGCCCACAATTAGAGGCATAAATCCAGTTATCGACGTTGTAGTGCAAATTGGTGATTTGTGCTTCCGAATTGTTGGCAAAAAAGCCCGTAAAAAGTACCTCACGAATATCGGCGCGGTAATCGCCTGTGGTATCTTTTAAAAACAAAATATCGGGAGCGGCGGCTACCAACAAACCTCCTTCCCACGGTAATACGCTGGTAGCTTCGGAGAGATTATCCGCAAAAACAATGGCCGAATCAATGCGACCGTCTTGATTGGTATCGCGCAGTAACCGAATGGCTCCTCCCAACGTACCATCTTCGGGTTTGGAAGGGTAGTCGGGCATTTCGACCACAAACGCATTTCCCTCTTCGTCAAACACCATTTCAACGGGGTCGAGCACTTGCGGTTCGGTGGCAAATACTTCGACTTGGAGGCGGTCGTCGCTCAAAGTAAAGCTTTTGAGGGCTTCGTCGGGGGTGAGGGGTTCGGTATAATGCGCACACGACCAACTGAGTCCTACAAGTGCGAAGAAGAGGAGTTTTTTCGAGGCATTCATTGGGATATTACAAGCTGATTTTTACTAAATCTTGAATCTCGTGTCCTTGGTGGTCGAAACGTGCCAAGGTATAAACCGACTTATCGGCACCAATGGCAACGGAATTGACGTAAGTAGGGCGGCTGCTATCGGCGTAGAAAATCGGGCCGTGGTCGTGGTAAGTGTGGGTCGGTAAATGGTACGTCACCAAATGCAGATTTTCGAGCCCTTTGGCGGCTCCTTTCGCAATTTGGTCAGCTCCTTTTACGCGTTTTCCGTCGATATAAATGGGGCCACCTGTGAGGTAGTAGATGGTTTCGTGGTCGGGGCCTAATTGGAAGCCCAAATACCCGTAGCTAAACTGGTCGAACATGCCACTTTTGCGCGAAGGCTCCGACGTGAGGCGCTCAACAAGTTCTATTTTTTGGGCTTTGGGGTCAAAACGGAACAAATACCCCGAATTTCCGTGGATACCGTAGGCGACTTGTTCAGGGGCATACCAGAAAATTTTTCGCCAATTGTACCCCATGCTGCCTGGATGTTTGGGGTCATATTTGCCAAAATAGTCGATACGTAAGTCAACGTTTTCTAGCTTAGTTAGCTCTTCATTATCAGGATGATAAGTAAAAATATCCCCTTCGGCGGTTGAAAAATAAACGTGGCCGTCGCGGGGGTCAACGAGCATCGAACGGCACAACACGCGGTAGTCATCTCCAGGAATCCCAGCTTCACCATTGGCCGAAACTAACGCAACTTTTTTAAGGGTTTTGGTAGAAAGGTCGAGGTCAATAAAATACCCCAACGGCCAAGTAATGCCGTACAAGTGTCCACGCTCACGGTCGATGGTCATGGTTAAAATCCCTTCGCCATCAGGGGCAAGGGCTAAATCTTCAAATTGACCCGTAGCCAAATCGTAGGAAAGAAAATGCCCACCTGGGTAGAGTTTTTTACCGTTGGGCGCTTGGGTAGGAAGTCGTTCCATGCCTTCAATCATCTCATAGACGCCAATGTGAGTGGCAAAATAAAGTTTGCCGTTGTTTTCGTAAAAACGAACGTGACTTTTACCCTGTGGAATGGCGTTGGCTTCTTTTTCGCCGCAGACGTCGGTGAGGTCGGCTACCCATTCGGTTTGGTCCGTGGCGGGGTCGTAAGCATACATTTGTCCGCCGATGTCGTATGATTCTGAGCAAAGAACGTAATAAATTTTACCGTTACTCGCCGCCGAAATGGCGTTGTAGGTATCGTGAGCTAACTCAAAACCCGAAAAGTAGGCTTTGGCAGTAAGTGAATTCATGTGGTTGTGTTTTTTTGAACAAAAATAATTTTTGGTGTGTGCGCAAGGGTACTTATACCCTTGCGTGGCGGTTGCTCACAACTGGGTTTCGTTGTTAAAGTCGGAGACTTTAAGCCATTTTTCGCCCCGAAACCATTTCGGGGCGAGCGTGTCGAGTGTGTGAGGGTACTCATACCCTCGCTTGGCGGTTGCTTACAACCTTGTTTCATTGTTAAAGTCGGAGACTTTAAGCCATTTTTCGCCCCGAAATCATTTCGGGGCGAGCGTGTGCTGTGTGTGCGAGGGTACTTATACCCTTGCGTGGCGGTTGCTCATAACTGGGTTTAGCTTTTAAAGTCGGAGACTTTAAGCCTTTTTTCGCCCCGAAATCATTTCGGGGCGAGCGTGTCGAGTGTGCGAGGGTACTTATACCCTCGCGTGGCGGTTGCTCACAACTGGGTTTAGCTTTTAAAGTCGGAGACTTTAAGCCCTGTTTCGCCCCGAAATCATTTCGGGGCGAGCTTGACGAGCTTAATTTGCTGTGCTAGTTTGTCAATTTCATTATAAATCAAGCTAGGAACAGAAGCGTCCCAAATACTCGGTAATCCATAGACCATTTGCGATGACTCGCCTTCGTATCCCCCTTCCTTCAGAATGGTAGCAGAAGGAATATACCCCATAACATCGTTGGAATAAGCCGCTACAAAAATGTTCGTTCCGTAGCGCTTTTTGCACTCGATGGCGTATTCAATGACCAGTTCTCCCCCAAAACTGAACAAAGCCTGTTCGCCTATTTTCCAGAGTTGGATGGGGTAGGGGTAAGACGACACAAACGGCTTGCCTTGCTTCATTTCACTGAGCAAGCGAGCTGCCCAACGCTGCATGTAGGGAGCTTCGGTTTGTTGGATTTTCAATAGTTGTGCCTCCGTAGGTGGTGCCGAAAGCGGCAATGTGACCTCGGCATAAGCCGATTGAAACTGTGCCGAAAGGGGTTTCATGGGTTCTTCTAACACCCGTTCCACAGCAGCGGCGAGTTCTTTGCCGTATTGCTTGGCCAACGAAACCGTGCGGCGGGGCAAAGGGTTTTGATCGCCTGCCGCGCCTTGAAAAAACAAAGCAGTGGCTTCGGGATGCGCTTTTTCTAACTCAATTTGGGCAAAACCAGGGTAATCACCCGAAAGGGCGTAAAGGTCAAGCACGGTAGGGTGGCAAGCGTAGCCGAAAACGATGGCTTTGAGCTTCCCTTTGGGCGTCACGGCTTTGATGACAGGGACGGCGTAGTCGTTGGGGCCTTTTAATTCAGTTTGTTCGAGCAAAGCCCCTTCTTTGTTGTTGCGTCGGTTGACCTGAAAACGAGTGACGCCATTTTGGGAAAACAGCTCAACGGGTTCCAAGTTTTTTAACGCATTGCCTATTAACTCCACCACTTGCCCCTCCAACCAACGCGAATACTGGTCGATTTTGACTTCTTCGGCGGCATTGAGGGGATAAATGTCGTGCAGGGCGTTGTACAATACAGGGCCAGAATGCGTGTGCGAACTGTTCAAGAGAACATTCGCTTTACTCAAACCAAAACGTGCTTGTAGCTGGCTTCGGATGCGGTCAGACATGGCTTTGGGAAAGCCCAGCATATCGGTAGTGACCAGCACTGAGCGTTGGCCATTTTCGTCCTCCAGTGCCACTGCTTTGGCCCACAAATCGTGCAGTTTTCCTTCCGAAGCGTGCGTGCGCGACGCATAGCCTGCTTGCCAAATCGCTTCTTTGGGCGTAATGACAACTTTGGAAACGCCTGCTTTCCAGCCTTTTGCAAAGGTGGTTGAAATAATGAATAGACCCACCAGCCAAAGATGCTTTCTCATTTCATTGTCAGGAGTTTATCGGCGTGGGTAAAGATTTTTTCGATGGCATTAGCGATGTCGTCCATGTCGGAGCGTGTACCGAGGAGCATATTTTGGGTGAACCAAACGGCTTCTTCGTTACAGAGGCGGTCGTTGTTGGGGCAATGGTTTCGCTCCACGTAGCTTTTAAAATCCAGCATGGCTTTGGGGTACATTTTCTGGAAATTTTTCGATTGGAAAGCATCGTCGAGGTAAGGCATGTTGTTGAGGGTCGCGTAACCTTTCGAACATGGGATTCCCTCGGCCGTCAGCGCTTTTAAGAACGTGTCGCGTGAAAGTCCTTTAAAGGCCGATTTTTGATAACGGAATGGGAATAAATGGAATGCGGCTTTGGTGACATTGTCGTACAGTTTGTACGGAATAACACCTGGAATTTGTTCAATTTTGGCTTTTAGGTAAGCCGCATTTTCGTTGCGTAGGTTGGTTTCTCCTTCCAACCGTTTGAGTTGTGCCAACCCAATGGCGGCTTGGTATTCAGTAATGCGTTGTTTGTTGCCTTGCATAATGGTGCCCGCGCCAATCACTCCCGAGGCCATGCCGTAAGGATTGCCGTAGTTGTGGTACGAAAAGCAACGATCCATAAACAAGTCGTTGTTGCTCACAATCGCTCCCGCTTCGCCGATGGCTAAGTTTTTGGAATTTTGGAAGCTAAAACAGCCCGCATCACCAAACGTTCCCACTTTTTGGTGGTTGATTTCGGCAAAATGCGCCTGACAAGCATCTTCAATCACGGCCAATTTGTGTTTTTTGGCAATGGCCAGAATCTGCGGCATGTTGGCGGGCAAACCTAAAATATGTACGGGGATAATGGCTTTGGTACGAGGTGTGATTTTGGCTTCAATTTTGGCAGGGTCAATCTGAAACGTCTCGGGGTCAACATCGACAAACACGGGCATAGCGCCGTTGGCAATGACAGGCGCGACCGTTCCGATAAATGTATAAGGCGGAACAAGTACTTCATCGCCACCGCGAATGTTGAGTTGTGCCAATGCCGTGATGAGGGCGTTGGTGCCATTGACCACGGCCAACGAACGCTTCGCTCCGACGGCTTGTGCCCATTTTGCTTCAAAGTCGCTGACGACATTGGCCCGTGACCAAACGCCGCTGCGGAGGACTTCGAGGAGTTGTTTTTCATCCGTTTCGGGTTTCCAAATCGGCCACGTAGGCCATTGTTGCGTCCGTACGGGTTTGCCTCCCAACAACGCTGGAGGCTCTGCCAACGAAAATGTGACTGATTTTGCGTTAGCTTCTGCGGGTGAGGGCGTTAGCAGTGTGGGAGCCAAGGCAGCGCCGAGTCCCGTGAGCGAATTTCGTTTGAGAAACTCGCGTCGTGAAAAGGGTTGGGAAGGCATATTGATGAATGTTATCCTTTCCAAGGTTCAAAACCTTGGAAAGGCTGTTTAAAAATAATGACTATTTTCTCGCCTTTTTTAACACACTTTCGAGTGTTACGGGGGCACCGCCTTGGCGTTTGCTTTCGTCGGCGGCTTCCATAAAGGCAAAAATTTCAATGGTTTCTTCTGGTGTTACGGGCACTTGGCCCGTTTCAAAATACGAGACAATGTCCTTTAATAGAGGTTCGTAGCCGCCATAAGGTCCGAGTACGATGTTGCCATTTTGGGTGTAAACTGTACCGCCATAGTCGTGTTTACCCGTGCGTGTTCCGCGAAAGGTGCCCACGCGCCCGTCGGCCCAGGTACCTACCACAATGTCAGTACCTTCGTTGTTGATTCTAATCACTTGTTTGCAGCCCGTACCCATGACGGTATAAAGCGTTTCGACGCCGTGAATACCGTACCAGAATAAATCGGGGTGCGTTTTTTCCAACACCGCAGGGCTAAAGGTATCAGCGCCTACGACTTTGGTTTTATCCACTTTTTCTACGCCTTTTATGTGCCGCAACGAAGAGGCGGAGAAAAGTGGCATTTGGTATTTTTTGGCGGTTTCAAAGATGGTGAGGACGTCGGAAAGCGAGGCGGCAATGGGTTTGTCGATAAATACGCGTTTTCCTGCTTTAAGAACGGGGAGGAGTTGTTCGAGGTGGCGGCGGCCATCGTTGGTTTCCAGCAAAACCACATCAACTTTGGCCAAAAGTGCTTCAATCGAATCAACAATTTCTACGTTCAATTTTTTTACTTCTTCGGTATAACTAGGAATGCGTTTGGTGCTACTTTCAATGTCTTTGCTGCCGTGGGGATAGGCTGCGACTATTTTGTAGCCTTGGTAGTCGGGGCTAGCATCAGACGCATTGAGAACTTTGGTAAAGGCGGTACTGTGTGAGGTATCAAGGCCAATAATACCCACTCGCTTGCCTACGGCTACCGTTGAGGGCGCAGACGTAAAAGAGGAAGGGGCAAGGGCCGACAGCGATAAACTTCCGACAGTAGCGCTTTTAACAAAATTTCTTCTAGTAAATGTGGTTTTTTCCATGATGAAAACAGATGATTGGGTATAGACAATATATTATCTATATTTAGGAAGACATATTTGTACTACTATTACGGTGTCATTGGATAAATATTTTTTAACTTTACAAAGATACTTAAAATTTGTTTACATTTTTGCATAAAATTTGACTACAAAATATGAAAGTAGATTCCCTCGCAAATAAAGTATATAATGAGCTTCGCAAAAAAATTCTGTCGAACCAATTGGTGTCGGGTACTAGGCTAAAGGAAGATATCTGGGCCAAGCGTTTAGATGTGAACCGCATGGCGGTGCGTGAGGCATTGACGCGGCTATTGGGGGAGCAGTTGATTGAAACGGGCGAAAAAGGGGGGTACTTTGTGAAGTCGATGAGTGTGGAAGATGTACGTCAGATTCGTGAATTGCGCGAAATATTGGAATTGGGGGCGATTCGGTTGGCTATTCAAAAGATTGATGAAGAGGGGATTCGCAAGTTGGAAGAGATTTGTAACGATTTTTCGTCGATGGTAGAGCGTGGGTATTTTGGTGGAGCTTGCGAAGCGGATGTTAAATTTCACGAAACACTCATTGATTTTGCCCAAAATGACAAGTTGAAAGACATTTACGAAATCAGTAACATTCCACTTTTTCACCAAAAGCTGGGAAAATCTCAAACCCACATGGATGACTACGAGCTTACTGACCAAGAGCATCGGCAGTTGTTGAAAGCATTGAAAGAGAAAGATGTAAAGTTGGCAGAAGAAACTTTGTCGAAGCACTTGTTGCGCGGAGAAGTAGAGGCGTTGGAGTTGGATTGAGCCTTCATATATAGTATATAATAGTATTCTAACCGCCCCAAGGGTAAGTTGCGCTCGTAGCCAACCCTTGGGGTTTTGATTTTGAGGGGCATAGGGAAGAAAGTGTTTCGTAAAAAAAAATTAACATAACTTTTTTTGTTTACAAAAATAAGTTTTCTTTGTAAACAAATTCAGCAAAGATATGTAGGCAAAAGTCGCGTAATGCCTAACTAGATTTGGAGAATTGAGAATGTTACCAATAACCCTTATTAAAACACCATTAAATGCAAAGCCCTATTTACTATTAACTCTTTTCTTTAAAAAAACATCACACACATGAATGACTTCTTCCTACTCCGAAAAAAAGGGGTAAGTATGCTATTGCTTTGCCTACTTATGTCCGTTGCGGTGTACGCCCAAACCCAAATCTCGGGTAAAGTGGTGGGGGCTGATGATTCTCAGCCCATTGCAGGCGCTTCGGTGCTTATTAAAGGAAATACGACAAATGGTGCCATCACGGGTGCCGACGGTACATTTAGATTGACGGTTGGCTCGAATGCGGTGTTGGTAATTTCGTACATTGGATACCAAGCGCAAGAGCTGAATGTGGGTTCACAAACGACTTTTAACATTTCCTTAGTTCCTTCTACCACTACCCTCGGCGAGGTTGTGGTAACGGGTTACTCGGCTGAGCGCAAAAAAGACATTACAGGCTCGGTGTCGGTGGTGGATGTGAAGGCGTTGAAGTCGATTCCGTCGGGTTCGGCTGTGCAAGCCCTTCAAGGTCAGGCGGCTGGGGTCAACGTCATTAGCTCAGGCGCGCCAGGAAGCCCTAGCAATATCTTCGTGCGGGGGATTACTTCGTTTGGTAATACCCAACCGTTGGTGCTCGTTGACGGAGTTCAGGCAGAACTCAACGACGTAAGTTCGGACGACGTAGAGTCGATTCAAGTCTTGAAAGATGCGGGTGCAGCGGCCATTTATGGGGTACGTGGCTCGAACGGGGTAATTGTAGTAACGACCAAAAAAGGAAAATCTGGACAACCTGTTATTTCGTACGATGCCTACTACGGAAGCCAACAACCTTTGCAAGGAAACGTGTTTAACTTGCTTAATTCAACGGATTTTGCGCGTTTGACCAAAGTTGCCTACCCGACGACAGGTTTATTTCAAAACGGTCTTCCTGACTTTACGTATAGAGGCCCAGGTGCAACGGGCGTTGGTAAGGCAGGCGATGCAGCGGTGGATCCTTCCAAGTATAATTTTGATGCCAACAACCCAGGTCGCAACTACTTGATTCAGTCCGTAAACAAAGAAGGTACCGACTGGTTCCATGAGTTGTTTAAGCCCGCCGCGATGACCAGCCACAACCTAACGGCCAGTGGCGGTACTGATAAGTCGAATTACATGGTGTCGTTGGGGTATTTCAATCAGCAAGGAACGATGCTCAAAAGCTATTTGGAGCGTTATTCGGCCCGTATTAACACCCAATTTAAGATTAAAAACAACATTCGGGTGGGTGAAAACGTCTATATGTTCTACAAACGTAACCCAGGATTTGACAACTTGAGTACGGGTAACCCCATCGCTTGGACGTACCGTGCGATGCCAACTATCCCTGTGTATGACATCAGAGGCAACTACGGGGGAACGTTCGCAGGGCCTGAATTGGGAAGTTCGTCGAACCCTGTGGCGGTACAAATGAACACCGTCAACAACAAAACCAATGCTTGGGATGTGATCGGGAACGTGTATGCTGAAGTTGATTTCTTGAAGCACTTTACGGCGCGCACCAGCTTCGGGGGAAGTATTGATAATCAGTATGCTACGAACTTTAACTTTACCCCTTACAACAACTCAGAAGGTAATACGAACCCTAACTCGTTTTCGGAAATTGCGTTGTACAACAGCAACACCATGTGGACGAATACGTTGACCTACACGAATTCATTTGGCAAAAACAACCTGAAAGTGATTGTAGGTTCGGAAGCGATTCGTAACTACGGACGTTACCTTATTGGTTCGGCAAGCCGTTTGTTTTCAACCAATTTTGATTATTTGAGTTTATCGAACGGAACCATCAACATCACCAACGGTAGCAGCGCATACAACAATACCTTGTTCTCGATTTTTAGCCGTGTTGATTATTCGTTTGATGACAAATATTTGGTAGGCGTAACGGTTCGTCGCGATGGTTCATCGCGTTTTGGTGCCAATCGTCGTTACGGTATTTTCCCTTCGGTATCGCTCGGCTGGCGCTTGACGGGTGAGGAGTTCTTGAAAGATGTTGCTTGGCTAAACGAATTGAAATTGAGAGCAAGCTACGGGGTACTTGGTTCGCAAAACAACGTAAGTCCGCAGAATGCTTACACGCTCTTCGGCGGAACGTTTGCTAATGCTTACTATGATATTGGCGGAAACGGTGCGTTGGCACAAGGTTTTGCCCAAACAAGCATCGGAAACCCGAACACAGGATGGGAGGAAAACATCGTAACTAACATCGGTTTGGACGGTACTATCTTGAACAACAAATTGGACGTTTCGGTCGAATACTACAAAAAGTCAATCAATGGCTTATTGTTTAGCCAACCGCTTCCTGCTACGGCTGGGGGAGCTACGGCGCCAACGGTGAACATTGGCGACATCCAAAACAAAGGGGTGGATTTGGCCTTGACCTACCGCCAAACGATTAGTCCAAGTTTGAAATTCAGCATTGGTGCCAACATTACTACCTACCAAAACGAAGTAGTAAACACGCCAAGTCCAGGGTATTTTGATGGTGCCAACACCCAAAACCTCGGAAACGTGGTACGTAACCAAATCGGTCAGCCTGTGAGCTCGTTTTTTGGATACAAAGTGATCGGATTGTTTAAAAACGATGCCGAAGTAACTTCTTCGCCGACCCAAAGTGGAGCGGCTCCTGGTCGCTTTAAATACGAAGACGTTAACGCTGATGGCAAAATCGACGCCAGCGACCGCACCTTCCTCGGAAGCCCTAACCCTGATTTTACGTACGGCCTTAACTTAGGCGTGACTTACCGCAATTTTGATTTCTCAACTGTTTTGTACGGCTCGCAAGGCAACGAAATCTACAATACTGTGCGGTCATTTACGCACTTCTTTAGTACGTACGTTGGGGCAAAAAGCAATGATTTGTTGAATGCTTGGACACCTGAAAATCCCAATAGTAGCATTCCAAAAATCGAGTCAACGGGCTCGTTCAGTTCATCGGGGGTTTCAAACTCGTTTTACGTAGAAAACGGGTCGTTCCTCAAAATGCGTTCGTTGATGGTAGGTTATACTGTGCAACCGTCGTTCCTCAAAAAATATGGTATGAGCAAACTTCGCTTGTATGCCCAGGCCGCGAACTTGTTTACGTTCACCAAATACACGGGTCTTGACCCAGAGTTGAGCGGAAACAGTTCGTCCTTTGGAATCGACTATGCCAACTATCCCAACAACCAGAAGAATTTTATTTTTGGCCTAAACCTTTCATTCTAAGTGCTTACGCACAGTTAATTGTTATTTGTTAACCGTCTATCAGTTTCTCTACTACTTGCTGAATTAGCTGAAAACTAACCACGATTAACGGATAACAATTAACAGATAACCAATAATAGTCTAAACATCGACTTACATGAAACGATTTAAAACACTACTATATGCGACTGGGTTGGGGTTGATTTTGACCACCAACTCCTGCAAGGAAGAATACCTCGAAATCGGGGCGTTGGGTTCTACCAGTGAAGCTACCCTTGCCAACAAGGCAGGTTTGAATGGTCTCTTGACGGGGGCGTATTCCTTGCTCGATGGCTGGGGTGTACCTAACACCACCTATTATTTTGTGGGGGTAAGCAACTGGATTTTTGGCGGGGTAACCTCTGACGATGCCCACACAGGAACGCAGGCGTCGGCGTTGCCACCGATGGAAGCGGTTGAAAGTTATAACTATGACCCAACGCTGGCACCGTTCAACAACAAATGGATGGTATTGTACGCAGGAGTACAACGCGCCAACGATGTGTTGCGGGTTTTGGCCAAAACCAATGATCCTGCACTTTCGGCAGAAGAAGCCAAGCAAATCAAAGCCGAAGCAACGTTTTTGCGGGCGGTGTACCACTTGGAAGCGGCCAAAATGTGGGAAAATATCCCTTATTTGGACGAAAGCATCAGCTACGCTAACGATAATTATAAAGTCGCCAATACGACCTCAGCTTGGCCTAAAATTGAGGCAGATTTTAAGTTTGCAGCCGACAACCTTTCTGGTACAAAAACCGAAGTAGGCCGTGCCAATAGCTGGGCAGCGAAGGCATTTTTGGCAAAAACATACATGTTTCAAGACAAATACACGGAAGCCAAAACGGTATTGGAAGATGTGATTGCTAATGGCGTAACTTCGTCGGGAGCAAAGTATGCCTTGGTCAACTATGCCGACAACTTTAACCCTTCTAAGAAAAACGGCCCTGAATCGGTGTTTGCTGTGCAAATGTCGATTGCAGAATCGTTCCAAAATGGAAATTACGGCGATGCCCTCAACTTCCCGATGGGTGGCCCTGCTACTTGCTGCGGAGCGTATCAGCCGTCGTTTAGTTTAGTCAATTCGTTTAAAACAGATGCTACCACTGGTTTACCGTTGATTGATACCTTCAACAATTCAGATGTTACAAACGACCAAGGAATCGAAAGTAGCACACCGTTTACGCCTTATGCAGGAACGCTTGATGCGCGTTTGGACTGGACAGTAGGCCGTCGTGGAATCCCGTACTTGGATTGGGGATTACACCCAGGAAAAGCCTGGGTTCGTGTACAATCGGTCGCTGGCCCTTACAGCCCTATCAAGAGTATTTATTACCAAGCGGCTGCGGCAACTACCTCATCATCATCGCGTTGGACTTCTAATAACTATACTATGATTCGTTTTGCGGATGTGTTATTATGGGCAGCAGAAGCGGAAGTAGAAGTGGGAAGTTTGGCCAAAGCGCAGGAATACGTAAACCGTGTACGTGCACGGGCGGCAAATCCAGTGGGATGGGTGAAAAAGTATGTGGACAACACTGCACCACTAAAAGGAGTGACCAACGAACCAGCCGCCAATTACAAAGTGGGTTTATATACCACCGAGTTTACGGCAAAAGGCAAAGAGTTTGCGCGGGAAGCGGTGCGTTTTGAACGTAAAATTGAGTTTGGAATGGAAGGCCATCGTTACTTTGACCTTCGCCGTTGGGACAACGGAACAGGCTACATGGCCAACGTTTTGAACGCCTATGTACAGCACGAGACGACCATTCCAGGTTATGACTTTACCTACATGAAAGGGGCGACGTTTAAGAAAGGGAAAACCGAGTTATACCCTATTCCTCAAGCACAAATCGACCTAAGTGTAGTAAACGGTCAGCCAGTGTTGAAGCAAAATCCTAACTATTAAGTCGTTATGCTTTTTTACGCTTCTACTTACCCTGACCTCAACGAGGCAGCCAAAGACAAGGTGGTGGTGTTGCCTTTGGGCGCCATCGAACAACACGGCCCACATTTGTCGGTTTCGACCGATACCGACATTGTCACGTACGTTGCTCAGCAGATAGAAAAAGCATTACCTGAGTCGGTGTTGCTTTGTCCTACACTGCCTTTTGGGTCGAGCCACCATCATTTATCCTTGGGGGGAACGATGAGTATTTCGCCCGAGCTTTATACCCAAGTGGTGATGGATTTGGTGGGGTCGTTGGTAGAAAGCGGTTTTAAAAAGATTATTTTGCTTAATGGCCACGGGGGAAACATCACCCCCGTGCGCCAAGCATTGGCGGTGTTGAGCAAGCGTTTTGACATAAGCCACCAGCCTACTATCGCGTTGGCAACGTATTGGGAGGTGGGTGGAAAAGCCTTTGCGGGTGAACCACCGATGGAAAGCCCCGCCCTGAGCCACGCGTGCGAATATGAAACAAGCATGATGCTGTACCTATTTGCCGATAAGGTATGGATGGAGCGCGTCGAGCGGGCACAACGCCCCGAAAGCAATGGCTACATTCCGTGGGAAGATGATGAGCCGTATCGCGGGGTGACGGTCTTCAAACAAACGGCTTTTATTTCGAGCAATGGCAGCAGCGGTGAGCCCCAATTGGGTACGGCCGAAAAAGGAAAGTATTTAGTAGAACAGGCTATCAAAGGATTAATTACATTTATAGAATCATTCAAAAACTGGCCGTTGTCGGAGCGTCTTTTTAACCACAAAGAACCCTAAGAATTGTACAAAGAAACACAAAGTGAATGCCCTTTGACAGGTTAAACGCATTTAAAAAAAGTAGCCTCAGCGAGGCTAAATCTTAGTAGAAAAAGGTAAGCAAACACGTCCCACACCTCCCAAGGCTCCGTCGGGGCGACAGACTCTCGGTGAAAGATGTCACCCCGATGGGGCTTGGGGGAATACCTGGGTCATTCTTTCTACTAAGATGTAGCTCCTCTGGAGCAATAAAAAGCTATTTAATGCGGTCAACCTGGTTTTTTGCGAACATTTTGGTAAAATAAAAAAGATTTGAAAGATTTGAAAATCAACATAGTTATGTCAAAAAAAATAGAAATAAAACATCCTGATAAAGCCGCCAATACTGGCGCTTATTCGGCAGGAGTGATGGTAGGCGAATGGTTATTTATCAGCGGCCAAGGCCCACTCGACTTGACCACGGGTGAAGTGATTCACGGAACCATCGAAGAAGAAACGTTGCTGACGCTTTCGCACATTCAAAAGGTGGTAGAAGCCGCAGGAGGAACCGTCGATGACATCGTCAAATGCACGACGCACTTAGAAGATATTAACGATTTCGACCGCTATGATGCCGCTTATGCGTCGTTTTTCAAGGGGATTAAACCCGCCAGAACTACTGTGCAGTCGGTGCTGTCGGACGGAATTAAAATTGAGATTGACGCGATAGCGATTATTTCTCAAAAATAGGGGAACAATTTTCTAATTTGAAAATGAGGCAATTTGAAAATTAATTACACGATGTATTTCTTAATTACCGAATTTTCAAATTCTCAAATTTGCAGGGTATGAATCAAAAAAAACGCATTGGTACGGTAGGATTGGGGCTAATGGGAAGCAGCATTGCCACCTGTATTTTGGCGGCGGGGCATGAGGTGACATCGTTGGTCAAAGACCTAAGCATAGTGGATGAAGCACGGCAGCGTATCCTCTCTTTTTTGGAACAACTCCACCAAGAAGGCATTCTGAGTGAGCGTCCCGAAGAGGTATTAAAACGCCATACCATCACCGACGATGTGACTAAAATGGCGGGGCACGAAGTGGTGATTGAATCCATTATCGAAAATGTTGATGAAAAGAAAAGTGTCTATAAAAAGCTAGAAACGGTGCTTTCGCCTACGGCCATTATTGGTAGCAATACATCGGCAATCCCTGTTACGATTCTCCAAAGTGGGCTCCAGCACCCCGAGCGAGTTTTAGGAATTCACTGGGCTGAGCCTGCCCACATCACTCGTTTTATGGAGGTGATTTGTGGTAAAGATTCGCAACTAGAATATGCCTACAAAATGGTCGAGTTGGCCGAAAGCTGGGGCAAAGAGCCTTCGTTGTTGAAAAAAGACATTCGTGGGTTTATCACCAACCGCATCATGTACGCCATGTTGCGTGAGGCTTTTTATTTGGTCGAAAACGGCTACGCTACCATGGAAGACGTGGACCGTTCGTTACGAAACGACTTGGGGTACTGGATTACGTTTGCAGGACCTTTCCGATTCATGGACCTGACGGGCATTCCAGCGTACCTGACCGTTATGAAAGACTTGTTTCCAGAACTCAGCAACGCTACCGAAGCACCTGCTTTTATGGAAGACCTTGTGTCGGCAGGTGCCAAGGGCGTTAGCAATGCCCAAGGATTCTACCCCTACACGCCCGAAAGTGCCGAGCGTTGGGAAGAAAAATTTATTGAATTTAGCTATGACGTCCGAAAATTAGCCAAAAAGTATTCATCCAGTTCGATTGAAAATCCCTAATGACGACTATCCACACCATTAAAGCCACGGAGGTGATTGTGCCTGCCAAGCCCGGAAGCCTAAATTCGGAGGAGGTTATAGATAAAGATGCCGCCTTTGCCCAGAAATTTTTGACGGGCGAGCGTTGGACGGAGTTTGCCAATCAACCCAAGTGGATCATTGAAATTACGCTTAAAAATGGCCTGACGGGTATCGGTGAAACCTACCGAAGCGCATCTAAAGAGCAATTGTCTGAGGCCATGCAAACATTGGTTGGGCAAGATGTACTCCAATTAAACTGGCGTCGATTGCCTATAACTGACCAACGAATTTACGAAGCTTTTGAGACGGCGGTGCTGGATGTGGTGGGCAAAATACTGAACGTACCCGTCGCTCAATTGCTTGGTGGAGCCTACCGCGATCGCGTCGATTGTTTTGGCTGGACAGGCCGCCGTACGCCCGAAGATGCCGCGCAAAAAGCCTATGAAGCCATGCAGAAAGGCCACAAGGCGTTCAAGTTTAAGTGCTCCGACGAAGACCCCGTGCGTTTGTGGACGGCCGAAATCAAGAAAAAATGCGGCGATGGCATTAAAATATTACTCGATCCCAACCAACGTTGGACGGATGTGGCTACCACGCTTCGATTGATGGAAGGCGTAGAAAACGACATCATGCTGGGTTTGGAAGACCCCATTTTGCACGCCGATGTCGCAGGGTTTAAGTACCTGCGCGAAACGTTGGGTATTCCAATGTACCGCCATATTTCGTTGCCTTACACCCAAGACATCCGTGACATGATTGCGTTTGTACGCGCCGATGCCGTGGATGGGTATAATTTTAACGGTTCGGCTTATAACTGCGTACTGTTGGCCGAAATCGCTCATTTAGAGGGGAAAGCCTGTTGGAGAGGTTCGGAAGTGGACTTAGGAATTTCGGAAACCATGGGGCTGCACATCGCCGCTGCAAGTATCAACTGCACCATTCCTTCCGATTTATTTGGGGAATTGGTTCGCGAAGACGATTTGATTGTAACTCCCATTCAATTTGAAAACGGAGCTGCCCTCGTCCCGCAAGGCCCAGGACTGGGCATTGAGCTAGACAGAGTGGCATTGGAGAAATATAAAGTGAGTGAATTTAACTGTAACTAACAGATAATAGAAAATTCCCCCATTGGGGGGCAGGGGGCTACTATGAAAAAATCGGCAATGTCTTGGACCATACTGTTTGCTTGTAACTTTATGTGGGCCTTTCATTTTACGAGCATCAAGCTGACGCAAGACCAAGTCGGGCCGTATTTTACGGTGTGGGCACCGATGCTACTGGCTACAATTCTGCTGGGGCCGTTTGTGGTACGCGA
Source organism: Runella sp. R0.1_18 (assembly GCF_057652155.1). NCBI lineage: Bacteria > Pseudomonadati > Bacteroidota > Cytophagia > Cytophagales > Spirosomataceae > Runella > Runella sp. R0.1_18. The sequence goes on along the minus strand of NZ_JBYFCK010000002.1, from coordinate 254,049 downwards.
TTTTAAGAAAGGAGGTAAAAAACTCTCCGACATCTTGATTTTCGTGCAGTTGGCGGCGTTGGGCGCATTTCCCTCACAAGTACTAATGACGTGGGGAACGCAGTACTCTTTGGCCAGCAATGCGGCGATTTTGGTGCTTACCTTGCCCGTTATTACGGCGGTTTTTGCCTTTCTGATGCTCAAAGAACGCATGAATGCGGCGCGTTGGGTAAGTTTTGCCATCGCGATTATCGGGGTAGCCCTTTGCTCGACCGACGACATCAAGCGTATTGATTTAAGTTCGAAATACGCGTTAGGAAATGTGCTTATTTTCTTGGCTATTTTGGGCAACGCGTATTACAACGTAGGCTGCAAGAAAATCGCGGAGAAATACACCGAAATCGAAATGGTGTTTTATACCTACCTCGTGATGTGCATTTTACTAACACCGCTAGTGCTTTATTACGAACCCGAAATGTTTGGCAAAATCCCCGAGTTTACCACCAATACTTGGATAGGTATGATTTCGCTGACGGTGTTTCATAACTTTCTTTCGATGGTATTGTTTTTTAAGGCCCTCAAGCATTTGGACGCGACCCAAGTGGCTTTATCCAACTATCTTATCACCTTTATGGGTTTGCCAATTGCCGCGTTTTGGCTGGGAGAAAAGCTTAATAGTCAGGCCATTATTGGTGGTCTTTTGGTGCTAGTGTCAACCCTTATTCTTTCTATTGTAGATAGCAGAGTGCAACAAAAAAAAATGATTAATAATAATCCATAATCAGTACAGATATGTCAGAGCTAACAAACGAGCTATTCGGCGTTGTCCCGATTGTTCCCACACCCTTTACCGAAAACGAAGAAATCGACGAAAGCGCTCTTCGCAATTTGATTGATTTCGCCATTGCAGGTGGTATCAAAGCGGTTTGTTTACCCGCTTATGCCAGTGAATTTTATAAACTGACCGACGAAGAAAAACTTCAGGTCGTACGCGTGGCCGTGGAGCACGCAGCAGGGCGCATCAAGATTGTGGCGCAGTCAAATCACCCATCACTCAAAGTGGCGATTCGTTTGGCTCATGCCAACGTAGCAGCGGGTGCCGATGTGGTATCGTTGGCAGTTCCGCGTATTTTCAGCTTGCCCGAAAGCTCGTTGAAACAATACCTATCGGAGTTCCTTCAGTCGATTCCCAATACCCCTGTTCTTATTCAAGATTTTAACCCAGGTGGTGCTTCCATCAGCGTAGAATTTATCAAAGAGTTGATGGACGAAAACCCGAATTTCAAGTACCTCAAACTGGAAGAACCGCTTTGTGCGCCTAAATTTGAGAGTATCATCAAAGCGACCAAAGGCAAAGTAGGTTTGTTTGAAGGATGGGGTGGTTTGTACATGCTCGAATTGGTCCCGATTGGTATTCAGGGCGTCATGCCAGGGTTGGCCGTGGCAGATATTCTACAACGCGTATTTGATTTACGTCGTAACGGTGAAGACGGCAAAGCGTTCGATTTGTTTGAAAAAGTAATGCCGCAGATTTTCTTCTCATTACAAAACATGGAATTGTTCCACTACGCCGAAAAAGAATTGCTCATTGCGCGGGGTGTGTTGAGCAACAGTATTGCCCGCAAAGCAGCCTACATTCCAGACGCATCGAGTGTAAGTTATATCAAAGAATTGAACCAGCGCGTCATTGACGTTCTCAACGACGAAACCTACGCCATTCGCCCAGTAGCCGAAGCAGTGTAGAGGGGAATGTCGAATTTCGAGTGCAGAATGTCGAATGGGTGTCAATCGCCTCGGAGAGGCGAAACCTTTGTAGTAGGCATTGAGCACCGCCTCGGAGAGGCGAAACGTTTGTAGATAAAATAATGCATCAAAATCGCCTCGGAGAGGCGAAACGTTTGTAGGCGAAACGTTTGTAGGATAAAATAATGTATTAAAACCGCCTCGGAGAGGCGCAACCTTTGTAGCGTAACGTTTGTAGAAAATGAGTGAATTTAACGGACAAATAGCCATCATAACGGGAGCAGCATCAGGCATAGGCTTGGCAATAGCCAAAAAACTCCTTGCCGAAGGAGTCCACGTGGCACTGCTTGATTTTAATGAAAAAGGGCTTCAACAAGAATTTGAAGCCTATGGCGAGCAGACCCTGCGCATCGGACTTGATATTACCAACGAAACACAAGTACAAGAAGCTGTGGCAGAAGTAGTGGCGCGCTTTTCGAAGGTAGATATTTTGGTCAACTGCGTGGGTATCACAGGAGTAACCAACCTAAAAAGCCATGAAGTAAGCACTGAAAACTTGCAAAAGGTGTTTGATGTCAACTTTATGAGCTGCTTTTATACTTCGAAGGCAGTGATTCCATCGATGTTGGCCCAAAAATACGGTCGCATTTTGCACATCGCGTCGATTGCGGGGAAAGAAGGAAATGCAGGAATGCTCGCCTATTCGGCTTCCAAAGCGGCGGTGATTGGTTTGACCAAAGTGCAGGGAAAAGAATACGCCGAAGACGGAATTACGGTCAACGCCCTAGCACCTGCCGTGATTCGTACACCTTTGGTAGATGCCATGCCCGAAGTTCAGGTCAAGTACATGACGGACAAGATTCCGATGAAACGTTGTGGAACGTTGGAAGAAGCGGCTGACTTGGCCGCCTATATTGTTTCATCAAAGAACAGTTTCACCACGGGCTTTACCTTCGATTTGTCGGGAGGCAGAGCGACGTATTAAAGAGAACCTTGGCAAAGTTTAAAACTTTGCCAAGGTTGAAAAACAAAGGAAAATGAAATCCCTCATTCTGATAATAAGCAGTTGTTTTTGGGTTTTTACGGGGATTTTTGCCCAAAATCGCCCCAGTTTATTGCCCGAACCCACATCAATTCAATACGGAAATGGCGCATTGGCGGTGAGCAACGTGACATTTTATGTGCCTCCGACTGCTTCTAAAGACATTGTATTTGCTCTCAAAGAATTACAACAAACCCTGAGTGAGCGGAGTGGGAAGCCCGTCAAAACGGCTTCCACTCTTGCCGCTTCGCGGGTGCGCTATACCGTAAAAACGACAGGCCGAGAACTGCCCGAAACCGACGAAGCGACTAAAGGAAGCACCCGCGAACATTATTCTTTGTCGGTATCAGCGCAGGGAATCCGAATAGAAGCCGAAACCTCAACGGGGCTGTGGTATGCCGTACAAACCCTTCGACAACTGATTCAAGGAGAAGGACAACAGGCGGCTATCCCGTACGTGACAATCACCGACCGACCCACTATGGCCTTTCGGGGTGTTATGATGGATTTTGCCCACGGAGGCTTGCTCACGGTGGAAGAAATCAAACGTCAAATCGATTTTTTGGCACGTTGGAAAACCAACCAGTATTACTTTTACAACGAAGTAAGCATTGAATTGGAAGGCTACTCCACCCTCAATTACAAAGCCAATTACACCCAAGAGGAGGTGAAAAGTATTATTGCTTATGCCCGTGAGCGTCATATGGATGTCATTCCGTTTGTTAATTTTTATGGGCATTTGCACGAACTCATTCGGAACGAGAAATATGCGTCGCTGGCGATTGGGCGCTACGGACACGAGATGGATCCGCGCAATGCAGGTGTAAGAGAATTGCTCAAAAACTGGATTAAACAGTACACCTCGTTGTTCAAAAGTCCGTTTATTCACGTTGGTTTTGATGAAACGTGGGAAACCAAACGCCTCAACAGCACAGAGGAGAAAAGTCTCAATCCCGAAGCGTTGTACATCCAGCAGCTGACCTTCGTAAGTGAAGAACTCAAAAAGTACGGAAAAACGCTTCTTGCTTGGACCGACATGAGCTCGTTTTATCCCGATATTATCAAGAAATTTCCAGCCGATGTCATCCCCGTTATTTGGCAATATTCGCCCGATTCGGCCGCAACCTACCATTACCTAAACCCCGTTTTGAAGGAGAAAAGACCCTTTTTCATTCAGCCTGCGGTATCGGGCTGGGGGCACATTTATCCCGAAGCGGGTTACACCTACGACAACATCGACCTGTGTTTACGCGCAGGATTGCGTCATCAAACGTTAGGTTTTATCACCTCTGTCTGGACCGACTCGGTGGAGCCGTTTGTGCGGTCGTCGTGGATGTTTATGGCCTACGGGTGCATTTCGGCTTGGCAGGGAAAATCACCCAATCAAAAGGAGTTTTCCCGAAAATATGCGTCGTTGGTTTATCCCAACATTGCCCAAGAAATGGGAGACGCGTTTGAGAACATTGCCACGTCGGTCGAATACCTAAAAAAGTGTTTGGGAAAAAACACCCAAAGTATGCCGCGCGGAACGCTGGTTGAAGCGTGGTCGAATCCCTTTTCGGCCTATTATTTGGCGAACACCGAGGCGCACATGGCCGATTTTAGGGAGGTTCGTAAGTACAGCGAAGAGGCGCAAGCCAATTTGATAGCGGCCCTCAAAAAAGCCTCAAAAACAGAAAGCGAATTTGCCAATTCATTGCTGGTATCGGCCCGATTAATCAATTATTCGGCCATGCGGTTTATGTGGGCGCGTACGGTGGTCGATCGTTGGGATTATGCCATGGTGACGAAGAAAAAGGAAGACTACGTTATTTACGATTTGACGTACCCTTGCCATAGTTTATTGGTGGATGCGATGGATGAAACGGGCGAACTCAAAAGAGAATACGAAAAAGCGTGGCTGTCGGAATGTATGCCTTATCGTCTCAATAGTATTTTAGGGCGTTTTGACGTGGAGTACAGCTTGTGGCGAAAATTGCACTTGAAAGTAGTTGATTTCCAGATTCAACGCCAAAAAGATGCACCTGTAAAGTCGTTTATAGAGGTCTTTAATCCTGATTTCTAAGTAATTGAATAGGTGCCGTTTGGCATTGTCCATTTATAGGTTAGAACCATGAAAAACATAGAATTTATCAGTCCCATAGAAGGCGATATGCTTCACGGCTGGGACGGACAGGTAGTAGAAGGTGTACTCCAAACGACGGTCAAAGTAAAAGCGCCGTTGCAGCATTTTATTGTTATCAATGGCGTGGAAGCCCAAGAACGTGAAGGTGTTTTTGAAGCATTGGTGACGTTGAGCGACTACCAAAATACGGTAGAAGCAAAAAATATGACCACGGGAGAAAGTGCCCAAATCAAGGTCTTTTGGCTGCCCAATTTTGCAGGAAATTACCGTTTGTCGATTGACGATAACATCTGGTTTTTGCGCGATATTCACCAAAACAATGCGAACTATGCGTCGATTTTTGATAACCCGTATTTGGGTTTTCTAAAACAAGTGCACGACGAATACGGGACAAAAATCCACCTCAATCTTTTTTACGAAACCGACGGTTTTAACTTGTCACAAATGACCGACCGCTTCAAACCTGAGTGGACAGCCAATGCCGATTGGTTGCGGTTGAGTTTTCACGCGCGAGGGGAGTTTCCCGACATGCCGTACCGCACCGCAGGCTACCAACAAGTAGCCGACGATTGTGAAATGGTCAAAAATGAAATTCGGCGTTTTGCGGGAGAGGCTGTGATGGGGCCTGTTACTACGCTGCACTGGGGCGAAGCTACCGTCGAGGGCTCTCGGGCTTTGCGGGATGCGGGGTATGTAGGTCAGTTGGGATATTTCAACGTGGACGACGATTTGCCGCCAGTTTCGTATTATTTGACCGTTGAACAACGTCGTCAACTGAAAAAACGCTTTGTGTGGCACGATACGGAAGAAGGCATCACGTTTGTTCGGAGTAGCATTGTGATTGATAAAAAAGAGTTGCCCGATATTGTTCCGCACTTGAATAATTACGCAAACCTTCCGTCAGGACAGCCACCATACGTCGATTTTTTGGTACACGAACAATACTTCTATCCCTTTTATGAAGCCTACCAACCCGATTTTCGCGACCGTGTTGTGGCCTGTGCGCGCTGGGCGACTGAAAAAGGGTATCAACCCGCTTTCCTCGGGGATTGCATTTTTTAAATCAAAAACGAAGCCATTCCAAGGTTCAAAACCTTGGAATGGTTCTCATTCCCTAAAGACATGGAAAACAATCGTAGAAATTTCTTAAAAACAGCAAGTGCAACTGGACTTGGACTTTTTGCCTCTAATCCCTTTGCTGCTTACGCCAATAGCCCTGAAGAATGGGCGCAAGTACGCGCGCAAGCTGACCGCAAGCGCGTACAGAAATTTAATATGAGTGGCTACGCCGCTCCCAAACTGGACGTAGTTCGGGTTGGGTTTATCGGCTTAGGGAATCGCGGGATGGGGGCTGTCGAGCGATTAAACAAAATCGAAGGTGTCGAAATCAAAGCTTTGTGCGATTTACGTTCTGAGAAAACTGCCGCTGCCAAAAAACTGGTAGAAGCTTCGGGACACCGCCCCCAAACCTACGATAGCAACCCCGAGATTTGGAAAAAACTCGCCGAACGCTCCGATTTGGACCTCATCTACATTCTCACCCCCTGGGCATTTCATACGCCCATGGCGGTATTTTCGATGGAGCACGGCAAGCACGTATGTGTAGAAGTGCCCGCCGCCAAAACCATTGAAGAAGCCTGGCAGCTGGTCGATACCTCGGAGCGCACGCGCAAGCATTGTATGATGGTAGAAAACTGTTGTTATGACTTCTCCGAACTATTGACGCTCAATTTGGCCCGTAATGGCTTTTTTGGGGAGATTATCCACGGTGAAGCAGCCTATATTCACAATTTGCAAACGCACGTTTTTTCTAAAACCCATTTTTACCAATTGTGGGAGTTGCAAGAGATGTTTCAGCGAAAAGGCAACTTGTATCCCACACACGGACTGGGGCCTATTTGCCAAGTAATGGACATCAATCGGGGGGACAAAATGGATTACCTCACTTCGATGTCGAGCAACGATTTTGTGTTGGGAAATTTGGCCAAAGAGCTCGCCGCTAAAGATGATTTTTACAAGCCGTACGTGGGGAAATCGTTTAATGGCAATATGAGCACAACGACGATTAAAACCCAAAAAGGCAGAACGATTATGGTGCAGTATGATGTATCGTCGCCGAGGCCGTATTCGCGGATTCAACTGGTGAGCGGTACCAAAGCGGTGGGCTTAAAATACCCCGAACCCGCGCGTTATTCGACGGGGCACGAGTGGATGTCGGCGGAAGAATACAAGGCATTGGAAGAAAAATACCTGCCACCAATTGTGAAGAAAATGGGCGAAATCGCCAAAAATGTAGGTGGACACGGCGGTATGGACTTTTTGATGGATTGGCGCACGATTGATTGCCTCCGCAATGGTCTCCCGCTCGACCAAGATGTCTATGATGCGGCTCTTTGGAGTAGCATTGCGCCACTCAGTGGCTGGTCGGTAGCCAACCGCTCCAATTCCATTGATGTGCCCGATTTTACGGGTGGGTCGTGGAAAATGAATGCTCCCGTTGATATATCTATGACCAAAGGCGGCACGACAAAAGCCAAAGTGTAAGCTTCGATTGACTTAGCAAGTTTTCTAGGAGTTCAAAGTAGCCTCGGTAGAGGCGCCACATTTGTAGTAGAGGTAGAGACGCAACATTTGTCGTATTGTAGGAGTTTTTGTACGAGGTTTTGAGAAACCTCGTGTGTCGGTTTTAAGAAACCGACATCACATCACCTTGGACATTACATTGAGCCTTGGAGAGTTTCTATAACTTTCCAAGGCTTTTATATTAGGTAATTTGGCGAAAGCGTTATATTTTTGAGAAAATAGCGCTTTCGGCAAAATGATACATACTTTCCTAAAATTGCTTTTGAGCGGAATACTGGTTTCAGCCATCGGTATCCAAGGGCTCTTTGCCCAAACCCTCTCCGTAACGGGTGAAGTAAAAACACCTTTATCGCTCACATCTTCTGATTTTCAATCGCTTGAACGTACTGAAGTAACGGCCAAAGACCGCGATGGCAAAGAACATCGCTATGCGGGAGTGACGCTGACGTCGGTTCTTCGCAAAGCGGGCGTGACGCTTGGGGGAGAATTACGCGGTGAAAATCTCTCAAAATATATCATTGCCAAGGCGGGCGATGGCTACGAAGTACTGTTTTCGTTGGCGGAGGTTGATGCCGAGTTTAGTGGCCGCACTATTTTGGTGGCCGACTCGGTGGATGGTGCCCCGTTGCCCCAAGGAGTAGGGCCTTTTCGGCTAGTGATACCCGACGAAAAACGCCCCGCTCGTTGGATTCGCGAGTTGAAATCTATTGAAATTCGATTTGCAAAATAAGGCTGCTGGTTCGCGATACAATCGCAAACTAACAAAGAAAACAAAATGCGAAACATCCTTCTTTTAATGGCGTTGGCAGTTTTTCTTTCTTCTTTTTGGGTAGAAACCAAAGAGAAGAAAGCAGAATTACATCCCTATAAGCTGGTGTATCCTTCGTCTTTTGGTAGCCGTTTTGTTATTCCTACCAATAATCCGACGACGGAAGAAGGAGTGGCGTTGGGGCGAATGTTGTTTTATGAGCCGCTGCTTTCGAGTACCAACAGCGTTTCGTGTGCCAGTTGCCATGAGCAAACAAAGGCATTTTCGGACGGGCGACCATTGAGCATAGGGGTTTCGGGAAAACCAACCCGACGAAATTCGATGTCGTTGGCGAACTTGTTGTGGGTCAAAAATTTGTTTTGGGATGGGCGAGCCAGTGGCCTTGAAAATCAAGCGATTTTTCCCCTGACGCATCCCGACGAAATGGGGCAGTCGCTGGAGGTATCGGCGAAAAAGTTGGCCAAAACAGCTCGGTATCCTTCGCTTTTCCGACAGGTATTTGGAACATCATCCATCACAGGAGAACAGATAACCAAAGCGTTAGCTCAATTTGAACGAACGTTGATTTCGGCCGATTCACCTTACGACCGTTCGTTGCAGGGAAACTACACGCTCACGGCTTCCGAACGGCGAGGCATGGAACTGTTTATGCGAGGTCCCGCGCCCGAACGCGGAGTGCGGGGAGGCAACTGTGCCCATTGCCACGGCGGAGCTAAGTTGATGCAAGAAGTATTTCATAATAACGGCCTAGACAGTATCGCCGTAGTTGACCGAGGCAGGCAAGAAATTTCGGGTGATGAATTGGATAATGGCCGTTTTCGAGTGGCAACTTTGCGCAACATCGCACTGACAGCACCTTACATGCACGACGGGCGTTTTAAGACGTTGGAGCAAGTGCTGGATCATTACAATGAGCATTTTCATTTTAGTCCTAACCTTAGTCACGAACTGCGCACGTCGCACAACGAACCTACTGGACAACGATTAGGACTGACTTCTTCCGAAAAAAAGGATATTATTGCGTTTTTGCACACCCTCACAGATTCGACATTTATTACCAATCCCGCGTTTTCGAATCCGTTTGAGACGAAAAAATGATTATTCGATAGCGTTTATACTGAACCAGTTAATGAAGAAAATACTTTTGTTTTTGTGGCTGATTAGCCCGCAGTTATACGCCCAAACTGTGCGCGTAGCGGTGGCAGCCAATGCGCAGTTTGTGATGGAAGAACTAGAAACGGTGTTTGAGAAACAAACAGGCATTCAGCTAGAAGCCATTATCAATTCGTCGGGAAAAATTACGACCCAAATCCAACAAGGAGCGCCGTTCGACGTATTTTTATCGGCCGATATGCACTACCCCGACATACTTTTTAAAGAAGGGCTAACCACCGCCGCTCCCAAGATTTATGCCTACGGTGCTTTGGTCGTTTGGGCCATCGGAACAACTAAGCCTACGAAAGACTTGTCGTTTTTGACCCAGCCTTCCATCAAAAAAATAGCCCTTGCCAATCCCAAGCTTGCCCCCTACGGAGTTGCAGCCCAGGAGGCACTCAAGTATTATCGTTTGTTCGACAAAACGCAAGAAAAGTGGGTCATGGGGGAAAGTATTTCCCAAGTAAATCAATACATTGTTTCGCAAGTAGTTGAGGTAGGTTTTACGGCCAAATCGGTGGTATTAGACCCTTCCCTGAAAGACAAAGGAACGTGGGTAGAAATAGACCCCAAAACCTACAGCCCGATTGCACAAGGCGTGGTGTTGATCAAAAAGAAAAACATTGAACCCAGTTTGGCGGCCCGCCGTTTTTATGATTTTTTGTTTAGTAAGCGCGCACACGCTATTTTTCGGAAGTTTGGGTACCGAGTAGGGGGCGCAACACCACAAAAATGATGAACATGGATTGGGAGCCAATTTGGCTCACGTTTCGTTTGGCAAGCATTACCACGGTACTTCTGCTGTTGGTTGGGATACCGCTTGCGGCTTGGTTGTCGGCTACTAAAATCAAACTCAAACCTTTGATAGAGGCAATCATCAGTATGCCTTTGGTCTTACCACCGTCGGTGTTGGGGTTTTATTTTTTATTGGCATTTAGTCCAAACAGTACCTTGGGGCAATGGTTAGAAAAAGCGTTTAATCTGCGATTGGTGTTTTCGTTTGAAGGGCTCGTTGTGGCGTCGATGATATATAGTTTGCCTTTTATGGTACATCCTATTCAAGCAGGCTTAGAAAATCTTCCCCCGTCTTGGCAGGAAGCATCTTTTACTCTTGGCAAATCGCGCGCTACTACCTTATTTCGAGTCTTATTGCCCAACATTAAGCCTGCGCTGTTGACGGGTATTGTGTTGTCTTTTGCGCATACCATTGGCGAATTTGGGTTGGTGTTGATGATTGGAGGAAACCTGCCAGGACAGACGCGCGTAGCATCCATCGCCATTTATGACGAGGTCGAAACGCTCAATTATGCCGCTGCGCACAGTTATGCCGCACTATTATTGGTCATTTCTTTGGTGATTTTAGTACTTGTGTATCGGTTTAATAAACGTCTGACCGTATGATAGAGCTTGACCTCCAGTTACCGCGCCTTTTTGCCGATGGCCAGGGAGAGCTACGTATTCAGCTTTCGTTGGAGTCGCATAGCCTGACGGCTTTATACGGGGCATCAGGGGCGGGCAAAACAACGTTATTGCGATTGTTGGCGGGTTTAGAAACGCCTGCGGTGGGGCGAATTGTCGTGGACGGTGATACGTGGCTGGACACTTCTTCTCAGATAAATGTACCCGTTCAGCATCGTTCGATTGGCTTCGTTTTTCAAGATTCGGCGCTTTTTCCTAATATGACTGTTCGCGAAAACTTGGCTTACGCCGCTGCGTCGCCGAAAGAATCGTTGATTGATGAATTGTTACAAAGTATTGGTTTAGAATCGCTTGCGTATCGAAAGCCCGATGTGTTGTCGGGAGGACAGCGGCAGCGCGTAGCGTTGGCACGGGCTTTGGTGCGACGACCCAAGGTGTTATTGCTGGACGAACCGTTTGCTTCGTTGGATGCTACAACTGCGCAAAGCCTACGGGAAGTATTAGGCAATTTGCATCAACAATTCCAAACGACGACGTTGCTAGTCACTCACAGTCAAGAAGACATTCGTCAGTTGGCCGACCGAAAGGTTGAAATTGAGCGTGGGCGAGTCAAAACGGATGAGGACAAAGCCACCGAGCCCGCACCGATGTGGGGTGTCATCACAAAATTAGACCGTGAGAATGGTTATCTCGAAACCGATACGATGCAAATTCGTTTTGGAGCTTCTACTCCTTGGCCCAACGACCTAAAAGTAGGGGATGAAGTGTCGCTGCTTTGGAAAAACCGAACATAATTCACTGGAAAAAACCTTTGATTTTCTCCAAAAACCGCATAAATTGTCGTCTATAAACATTTTTTACAAAAAATAATTCAGCTATGGCGAATCCAACCTTATCCGAAAAATCATTCATCAAAGCCGCTCAAGAAGGTATTGGGCAAGGCGCGATGACTGTCCAAGGTACAGTCAACAAAATCATTTTATTAGGCGCTTTGGTCATTGCTTCTGCCGCAGGCAGTTGGTTTTTATTTGCCTCCAATCCTGCACTTATCATGCCTTTGGCCATCGGCGGAGCAATTGCGGGTTTGGTCATTGCCCTCATTTTGGCTTTTAAACAACAGCTCGCGCCCACACTTGCGCCCATTTATGCCATCGTAGAAGGGGTATTTGTAGGAGCTATTACCCTGGTATTTGAAAGTATGTACCCAGGCATCGGGTTATCGGCGGTGTTGTTGACGTTTGCCATTTTGGCGGGGATGGTCGGTTTGTACAAAGCGGGGGTCATTCGGGCAACTCCCACGTTCAAACGGACGGTAATGGCAGCTACGGCTGGCGTGGCTATTTTTTACTTGGTGGCCATGGTATTACGCATGTTTAGCATCGAAATGCCACTTATTTACGACACAGGCTGGTTTGGAATCGGCTTTTCGTTGTTTGTAGTGGGGTTAGCAGCCTTCAATTTAGTACTTGATCTCGACAGAATCGAACAAGGTGCGGCGTACGGCGCACCCAAATACATGGAATGGTACTGCGCATTTGGGATGATTGTTACTATCGTGTGGTTGTACATAGAAGTGCTTCGCTTGTTATCTAAGCTCTCAAGCCGCGACTAGGCGTTCAATTTTTGTAAACATAAAAAAGACACAGGGGGCAACTTCTGTGTCTTTTTTGTTTGAAACTGAGCGAGTAAACAATAGTGAAATAGTTATATTTCTTGAGTATTTTTCTGGCTTTTATTTTTTCGCTAATGGAATCTTGTTTTGTTTATTACTAACAGATATAATTTAACCAATAATTAGTTTGAAAATTTGACTTTATTTAAAATAATCATTGGAAAATATTCATATTTGCCATAAACTTGTGCATGTTTATTGCCAAGCAACAAAAGATTTTTCGCTCTTTGTAATTACATATTTTAATTCTGAATGGCCGCAACTATGTAAGAATTAAGCCTCTCTTGTTTGTGATACGAATGCGAGAGGATTATTGGAAAATTACCATTATTACCCAATAACTTAATATAGTTCGCCCATGAGAAAGTTTTTATCTACGCTCTGTTTAGTAGGTGCGATGCTGACATGCTTGGTCAGTCACGCACAAGACCGCATTTTAAAAGGAAAAGTCCTTGACAAAGACGGCGCCCCACTTCCTGGAACCAGTATTGTCATCAAAGGTACTGACCGTGGGACTTCGGCCAGTTCTACGGGAGAGTTTAGCCTCTCTGCTCCCCCTAGCGCCACTACGCTCGTGTTTTCATTCATTGGCTATAAGCCCATGGAAATGGCCATTGGCTCACAGACTTTGTTCAACATTACGATGGTAGAAGATGCGTCCATTTTGAACGAAGTCGTTGTCACAGCCTTGGGGATTGCCCGTGAAAAGAAAGCCTTGGGCTATTCGGTGCAAGAGGTTAGCGGAAAACAAATGACACAGGCCCGTACCACCAACTTCGTCAATGCCTTGGCTGGCAAAGTGGCTGGGGTGCAAATTACGGGCTCGAACGGTGCGCCAGGGGCTTCGTCGCGGATTTTGATTCGTGGTACAAGCTCAATCGGTAGCAACAACCAGCCGCTTTTTGTGGTTGATGGTGTGCCCATCGACAACGGTAACTACGGTTCAGGAACGGGCGTTGACTACGGAAACGGTGCAGCCTCCATCAACCCTGACGATATCGAAAACGTAAGTGTATTGAAAGGGCCAAGCGCGGCGGCTTTGTACGGCTCACGCGGTGCCAACGGTGTTATTTTGATTACGACCAAAAGCGGAAAAGGCGCGAAAGGTATTGGCGTTTCGGTCAACTCTAATACCGCTTTTGATACGCCTTTCCGCCTTCCTGAATGGCAAAACGAGTACGGCCAAGGAAACAAGGGCTTGTTTTCGTTTGTGGATGGAACGGGTAAAGGCGTCAACGATGGCGTGGACGAAAGCTGGGGACCTAAAATGGATGGTCGCTTGCTTCCACAATTCGACTCGCCGCTGGATGCCAACGGTATTCGTACTGCTACTCCGTTTGTGCCTCATCCTGATAACGTTACCAACTTTTTTGAAACAGGTAAAACTTATACCAACAACATCGCCATTACAGGCGGAAATGACAAAGGAGACTTCCGTCTTTCGTTTACCAACTTGAGCCAAACGGGAATTTTGCCAAACACCGATTACAAACGCCGTACGGTTTCGTTGAACGCAGGCTGGAATTTGACCAAAAAATTGAGCATTCGCGCAACGGGTAACTATGTGGTGGATGGTAGCGATAACCGTACCAACTGGGGTCTTTACTTTATCTGGTTTGGTCGCCAAGTGGACGTAGAAAAGTTGAAAAACTACCAAGCGCCCAACAGCATTTATCAGTACAACTGGAACTACAACTACTGGACTAACCCGTACTACGTGTTGAATTTGAGTACGAAATTTAACCAACGTGACCGTGTGTATGGAAACTTGGCGGCTACCTACAAGTTTAACGATTGGTTGACCTTGACGGGCCGTTCAGGAACGGATGTGTACATTGATCGTCGCAAAACCAAAAATGCAGCCCGTATCGACAACCTCAACGGTGCGAAACAGTACGATAGCTACAATGAAGAACAAATTTTTATTCGGGAATCAAACTCGGATGTATTGTTGAGCGCAACCCGCAAGTTTGGTGATTTTGACGTATCTGCCAACGTGGGAGCCAACCATCGTAGCAATTATTATCAACGTAATTACATGGGAGCGACTGAATTAGCCATTCCACGCGTATGGAACCTCGGTAACTCTCGCCAAGCAAAAGTGGCCGAAAACTCTTTCTCTGAAAAAGCAGTAAACAGTGTTTATGCGGCGGCTAACTTCGGATTCCGCAACTATCTTTTCTTGGATTTGACGGCACGAAACGACTGGTCGAGTACATTGCCTGCCAACAACCGCTCGTATTTCTACCCATCGGCCGCATTGAGTGCCATTGTAACCGACATTTTGGGCCTAAACTCACCTGTATTATCATTTGCCAAAGTACGTGCAGGGATTGCTCGCGTAGGTAACGACACCGATGCCTATCGTTTGATTCAAGCCTATAAGTACGAAAACCCGTGGGGGAGTACGCCTACGTTGTCAGAAAACAACGCGATGTTGAACGCTTCCCTTAAACCTGAGTTGACAAACTCGTACGAAATCGGGGCGGAATTTAAGTTTTGGCGCAACCGCGTAGGCTTGGATGTAACCTACTACAACAAGCAGTCGTCGAACCAAATTTTAGATGTTAATATCTCTCAAACAACGGGCTTTAATTCTAAATTGTTGAACGCTGGAAAAATCGAAAACAAAGGAATTGAAGTACAACTCAGTGCTACGCCTGTGAAAGTGGGTGATTTTCAGTGGGATGTGGCAGTCAACTGGGCGCGTAACCAAAACAAAGTAATCGAATTGGCAGATGGCCTAACAACCTATACTTTAGGTACTGTTCGCGGGATGACCATCGAAGCGCGCGTAGGACAGCCTTACGGTACGTTCTTCGGACAAGGGTTTGCCCGTGACCCAAGTGGTAATATCATTTACGACAAAAGTGGTTATCCAACGCTCAACCCAACTCGCCGTATCTTAGGAAGCTTCACGCCAAAATGGTTGGGTGGTTTGCAGAATACATTCACGTACAAGAGCGTCTCGTTGAGTACCTTGATTGATGTAAAATACGGCGGTGATATTTTCTCGCAAAGTGTGAACATCGGTCGTTATACGGGGGTATTGGCTGAGACGGTGTTAGGGCGTGAAACAGGAATCGTTGGCGAAGGAGTTGTCAATACTGGCTCTACAACCGAACCTGTATATGTACCAAACACAACCAAAATTTCGTCGGAAGAATGGCACCACAAATACTACGCGTTGACCAACAACGAAATGACGATTTTTGATGGTAGCTATGTAAAACTTCGCGAAGTGAGATTGAGCTATATGCTTAGCAATCAGTTGATTAAAAAGCTGCCTGTTCGCGACATTACGGTATCGGTTGTAGGCCGTAACCTCTGGTTGATTCACAGTAATGTGCCACACATTGATCCTGAAACTAGCTTCTACAACGATGGCAATTTGCAGGGAATCGAAAACGGTCAAATTCCAACGACGCGCTCGGTTGGCTTCAACATTAGTTTTAGCTTATAAAGGTGTCAAGGTCAGACGATAGTCGGACCGTATTTCCATGGGTCTGGCTCTCTCTGACCTTGACACGCAGGACAAGAAAGTTACGGTCTGACTATCGTCTGACCTATCACATAATTTTTTCTATTACGACAATGAAAAGACTTTTTTCTTCTTTCCGATACAAAGCCGCGTTGGCGGCGGTGATGCTGAGTGTTTCGGCTTGCACCGACAAATTTGACGAAATGAATACCAATCCCAATGCCCCAGCTATAGCAACGGCTGACCTGTTTTTGCCGCACGGCATCCAGAGCGCGGTTGATACCTATTGGGGTGGTTCGTTGGGAATGGATATTGGTAACTTAATTCCGCAGTATTGGGCACGAATCCAATACACCGACATCGACCAGTACTCTATCTCAAGCAGTGTGTATAGCGATACTTGGCAGACTTTCCACATCGAAGCCTTGGCCGATTATCAACGTATTTATAAGCTGGGGGCGGAAATTAAAAACCCTAATTACCAAGCCGTGGCCATCATTATGCGCTCGTGGGTGTTTTCATTATTGACGGATATTTACGGAGACATCCCCTATTCTAAGTCGCTTCAAGGGCTGGAAGGTGAGTTACAACCTGCGTACGACACCCAAAAAGATATCTACGCAGGTTTGATCAAAGACCTCAAAACGGCCAACGACATGATTGATGCAACGGACAAAACCAAGGCGATTGCGGGTGATATTTTGTTTGCCAATGATGTCACAAAGTGGAAAAAATTTGCCAATTCGTTGAGTCTTCGCTTGTTGAATCGGATGCTAAGCAAAACCGACGCGGCCATTGATGTAAAAGCCGAAATCAACCGAATTTTGAGCGACCCTGCTAAGTACCCTGTCATTGGGTCGGTGTCGGAGAATATTCAGTTAAATTATATCGATGCAACAAACAACAACAACCCGATTAACCAAAACCGTAAAACGCGCGACGACCACCGTGTAAGTGCTACGCTTGTGAATAAGCTGGCGGCGTTGAAAGATGCGCGTTTGGCGGTATATGCCGATAAGCCTGCCGATGGCGGGGATTATAAGGGCGTTCCAAACGGACTTTCAAACGCGGATGCCAACACGCTGGGCTTATCGAAAACCTCGAAAGTAGGCGCGTACTTCGTGAGCGCAACGGCGCCAGGCGTGATTATGTCTTATTCAGAGTTGTTGTTTATCAAAGCTGAAATGGCCTACAAAGGCATTACAGCTGCGGGCGACGTAGCCACTAACTACACCAATGCTATTACGGCTTCGCACACCCAATACAAACTTACTGTAGGGGCCGATTACTTGGCGGCCAACGCGCTCAAGTCAGGGACAGAGGGGTACAAGCAAATCATGGAACAAAAGTGGATTGCGATGTACGGGCAGGGAGTCGAAGCATGGACGGAATTCCGTCGTACGGGTATTCCTGAGCTGAAACCAGCGGTTGTCAACGTAAATGGTGGCGTTATTCCTACGCGTTTGCCCTATCCAGGTTCGGAAGAGTCATTGAATTATACCAACTTCAGTGCCGCCCTGAAGGCCCAAGGAGGAGTCAACGACATGAAGCTCAAACTTTGGTTTGCTAAATAATTCGATAGTGGCGTCAGAGACGCACCACCCTTTTTGACCCAAATGGTAGTTTGGGTCAAGCTATTGCGCCTCGACGCTGCGTTGGGGCGCAAATAGTTTTCTCAGTAGTAGAACAAGAGCTTTTGAGTATTTTTGATTTAGATTTTTTTCGTTTGTTCACTTATTTCTCAATAAACTATAAAAACATTCCAATGAAACCCCTTTTCCGTACCACCCTTTCTGTATGTTTAGCCGTTGGGGCCTTGTCGGCTACTGCACAAGATGATGCTGCTTTGTTAAAAAAGGCAAAAAAAATCCACGATAAGGCATTTACACTAGATACACACGCCGATACCCCTATGCTGCTGTCGCGTGGTGGGTTTGACATCACCAAAGACAACGACGCACGAACGACCAATAGCAAGGTGGATTATCCGCGCATGGTACGTGGAGGACTAGATGCCATCTTTTTTGCCGTGTATTTAGGGCAGGGGCCGCGTACGCCTGAAGCCCACGAAGTGGCAAAGAAAAAAGCATTGAGTATTTTTGATGCCGTCCATACCACCCTGAAAAACACCAGTTCAATGGCTGCGTTGGCTACTACTCCCGAAGAAGCGATTAAGATTGGCAAAACAGGCAAACGTGCGATATTTATTGGGGTAGAAAATGGCTATACCATTGGTCATGATTTGGGGATGTTGCAGAAATTCTATGACTTGGGAACCCGCTACATGACGCTTTGCCATTCGAGCAACAACGACATTTGTGATTCGTCAACCGACCCAAAAGGTGCTGAATACCAAGGGTTGAGTCCGTTGGGAGAGCAAGTAGTAAAAGAAATGAATCGTTTGGGGATGATTATTGACGTCTCTCACGTATCAGATTCAACGTTTTATGATGTCATTCGCCTATCGAAAGTACCAGTAGTTGCTACGCACTCTGGCGCACGCGCCATTTGCAACCACCCTCGAAACCTCACCGATGATATGCTAAAGGCATTGGCCAAAAACGGCGGTGTTGTTCAACTCAACTTGTTGAGTGACTACATCAAGACGATTCCGCCAAGTGCCGAGAGAGAGGCTGCGATGAAAGAATTATATGCAAAATACAGCATCAAAGACCGCCGTGGCATGATGACGTTGCCCGAAGCAGAGCAGCAAAAAGCACGGGCTGATTTTATGGAGTTGAACAAAAAGTTTCCTATTCAATTGGCGACAGTGAAAGATGCCATCGACCATATCGACCACATGGTAAAACTCATTGGTATCGACCACGTAGGCATGGGGGCTGATTTTGACGGAGGAGGCGCGTTGGCAGACTGCTTCGACGTAAGCCAATACGAAAACATGACAATTGAACTGGTACGTCGTGGGTATTCAAAAAAAGACATTGAAAAAATTTGGAGCGGTAATTTCTTCCGTGTGATGAAAGCCGTTGAAAAAGGTAAAACGGGCGAAGTAAGCCTGAAATAAAAGTAAGTGAGACAACAACGAAAATGAAAAGAGTCGGGCGTTTGCTCGACTCTTTTTTATGAAGAAAAGGCATTGGCACACTTTTTTCGCTATTATTGGTACTTATCAATGACGATTACTTATGTTGCCTATGTTATTTTTACGTTCAAAATTACCCCAATTTGCCCGCTTTGTTTTCTTAATCTTCCTTGCCTTTGGCACTCAGGCTCAGTCGATTTCAGGGATTAGTTTGCCCTCCTTTGCGCAGGATACAGTGAAGCGTATTTCGATGCGAGGTATGTTTTCACAAATCAACAATACCGCCACTGTGAGTGACTGTAAAACGGGGAAAATTGTCCACATTTTGCCCCAAAAAGCCTACAAAGACCTCATGGAAGCCTACCAAGAAGTGAAACAAACGGGCGAAAATAGAATGTACGTCGAAATACAAGGGTATTTTAATGACAATCGTTCTGAAAAACTCATTGTTGAGGAACTGCGTTTTTATGAAAACACCTCGGTCTGTCCTTCAGTCGCCAAATCTTACATTGCCCGTATGAAGGCCGATTTTGTCGAATATGGCGAAATGACCGTCGGTTGGGGGATTAAACTGGGCATTGCGGCGCTGATACTTATTTTGGGGTTTGGACTGATTAATTTTTTGGATAAACCGCTCAAGTCGTTTATTGACAAACGCAGTACCATCGACCCCTCCGTCAAGAGTTTTTTAAAAAGTTTGCTATTTATCAGCCTCCGAATTACACTCATTATGATTGCGGGTGGGTTTCTGGGGATTCGGGTTACGGGGATTGTGGCGTTGTTTAGTGCTGCCACGTTGGCCATTGGTTTTGCCCTGCAAGGAAGTCTGTCCAATTTTGCGGGAGGTTTTATCATCTTGTTGATGAAACAGTTTAAAGTGGGGGAAAAAATCACCGCCCAAGGCTACACGGGGCAAGTGCGTGATATTTTGATGTTTAATACCGTCTTGGATACGGGCGATGGCCGTCGCGTGATGATTCCCAACGGGCCGCTGCTCAACAGCACCATTATCAACCATACCCGAGCGGGATACGAAAAACGGGTGCTGAAGATTTTTACCACTTCTGACGTGGACACTGAGCACCTAAAAGCCATTATTTTGGACCAAATGGGCACGCTAAACGATGAAACATTGAAGCTTACACCCGACGTAAAAGTAACTGACTGGAATGGCGACCGCCTCGAAATTACCCTTTCTTACCAGACGCCTGCGGCACTGAGCGGAGAGGTTTATGAAAAGGTCATTCAACAAATGAATAACCGCCTGCGGACAGAGGGAATCAAACTGTATCCTTCTATGACTACTACCTAGAGGAAGGTTGAGCCGTGCGTGAGTGAGCTTTGTCGTAATCCGTTTTTGTTATACACCTGCACACATCACTATGAAACTGCTGCTTGAAGAAAATATTGATGTTCGCATAGGGGAAGCACTTTGTTAAGTTGTCATAGCTTCAAAACAGTCAATTAAAAACGTTTCGAACAGCTATGAAAAAGTCATTGGCCCTCTTTTTGTTTGCGCTTCTTGCCGTATTTACTCAATCGTGTGTGTTTATCTCAGAAGGTACCCTCACACCCCGCGACCCTAGTTCTCAGACATACAACCTGCGTGATTTTGACCAGCTCGAAATGGGCAACGCCTTTGATGTGAGCGTTCGCCAGTCGGGGCAGTTTAGTATTTCAGTACGGGGCGACCGCCGTGATATTCAAGATTTGGAGGTATATGTTGAGCGTTCGGGTAAGCTAGTGATGAAATACCGCAACTGGCGCGCGCGCCGCTACGAAATGGAAGTGGACATTACGATGCCTACCCTCACCGAGGTTGATTTTTCGGGAGCAACTACTTCCACCATCGAAGGTTTTACCAACGGTCGCGCGCTCGACGTAGAGTTGTCGGGGGCGTCTAAGTCGGTCATCGACAGCGATTGGGATCGTGTCAATGTAGATCTTTCGGGGGCTTCTAATCTTACTTTGCTAGGACAAGGGCTTACGATTGCAGGTGAGCTTTCGGGCGCTTCACGCATTGATGCCTTCGAT
This sequence comes from Runella sp. R0.1_18, assembly GCF_057652155.1. NCBI lineage: Bacteria > Pseudomonadati > Bacteroidota > Cytophagia > Cytophagales > Spirosomataceae > Runella > Runella sp. R0.1_18. Next base: position 233,004 of record NZ_JBYFCK010000002.1, on the reverse strand, counting down.
TATCCCGTCGATAATGTCGATTTAGACCTTTCAGGAGGAAGTAATGCGCGTGTGTTGGTGGACAAAACCTTGAAAGTCAACGCCAGCGGAGGAAGTACCCTGCGCTACCGTGGCACGCCTGAATTGCGCTCCAATATTTCGGGTGGAAGCACCGTAAAGCCAGATTAAGCCAAAAAATTCCTACCTTTGTAGCTCTTTTTGAAAAAGTCGTTAATTGTTATCTGTTAACTGTTAATTGTGGATACCTTAACTACGATTAACGATTAATTAATAACGATTAACGGCATTTTTTTACTCGAAAAAAATTGCCCAATGAACTACAAAGAGTATAAAGGTCTGGACTACGCGCAGGTGGGGAAAGAAATCCTGCAGTTCTGGAAAGAAAATCAAATATTTGAGAAATCAGTCGAAGTACGGGAAGGGTCACCGTCTTTCACATTTTATGAAGGACCTCCGTCGGCCAATGGCACACCTGGTATTCACCACGTCATGGCCCGTACGATTAAAGATATTTTTTGCCGTTACAAAACCCTTCAAGGCTTCCAAGTGAAGCGAAAAGGAGGCTGGGATACGCACGGCCTACCGATTGAGCTTCAAGTAGAGAAAGAATTGGGCATTAGAAAAGATGACATTGGGGTAAAAATCAGCATCGAAGATTACAACAAAAAATGCCGTGAGGCCGTGATGCGATTTACCGATTTGTGGCTCACCATGACCGAAAAAATGGGGTATTGGGTGGACATGGACGACCCGTACGTGACCTACAAAAACGACTACATCGAAACGCTTTGGTGGTTGCTCAAGCAGCTGTATGACCAAGGGCTTTTGTACAAAGGCTATACCATTCAGCCGTACTCTCCTGCGGCGGGAACGGGGCTTAGTTCGCACGAGCTAAACCAGCCTGGTACCTACAAAGATGTTAAAGACACGACCATCGTTGCCCAGTTTAAAGTAAAATTGACGGGAAAATCGGCCTATTTGTTTGATACTGCCGATAGCGATGAGATATATATCTTAGCATGGACGACCACTCCTTGGACGCTCCCTGCCAACTCCGCCCTGACGGTCGGAAAAGACATTACGTACGTCCTTATCAAAACCTTTAATCCTTATACCTATTTGCCAATCAATGTCGTATTGGCGAAGGATTTGGTTGGAAAATATTTCTCAGAAAAAGGCAAAGACGGTGATTTTGCAGCCTACAAAGATGGCGACAAAGTTATTCCGTGGTCGGTGCTAATGGAGTTTAAAGGCGAACACCTCGAAGATATTCAGTACGAACAGCTATTACCTTACGTGCAACCGTTGCAAGACGCCGACAAAGCCTTCCGCGTTATTTTGGGTGACTTCGTAACGACCGAAGATGGTACGGGCGTTGTTCATACCTCTCCTACGTTTGGCGCCGATGACTTCCGCGTGGCGAAAGCCAATGGCGTGCCTGCCATCATGGTGCGCGACGAAAGTGGGAAAGAAGTGCCCATCGTGGACCGTCAAGGACGTTTTGTGAAAGAAATCGGCGAATTTGGTGGACGTTTTGTCAAAGAAGAATACTACTCGACCGAAGAACGTAACGACCCTGATTTTCGCCCAACGGATGTGCTTATCGCCATCAAGTTGAAGGAAGCCAACCGTGCGTTTAAAGTAGAAAAATACGAGCACCCGTACCCGCACTGCTGGCGTACTGACAAGCCCGTATTGTACTACCCGCTCGATAGCTGGTTTATTGCTACGACCAAGAAAAAAGACCGCTTGGTAGAACTCAACAAAACCATTAATTGGAATCCAGAAAGCACAGGAACGGGGCGTTTTGGAAACTGGCTCGAAAACCTCGTGGACTGGAACCTTAGCCGTAGCCGTTACTGGGGTACGCCCCTGCCGATTTGGCGTAGCGAAACGGGAGAAGAAGCCTGTATTGGTTCGGTAGAAGAACTGACGAATGAGCTTCAAAAGGCAATTGACAGTGGTGCTCTTAGTCCTGAGCAACAAGCAAAAAACGAGTCTTTCTTACAGTCAAAAGGAACGGAATCCTTTGATTTACACCGTCCTTACGTGGACGAAATCTATTTAGTATCGGACTCAGGTAAAGTGATGTTCCGCGAACCAGACCTTATCGACGTGTGGTTTGACTCAGGAGCGATGCCGTATGCGCAGTTCCACTTTCCGTTTGAGAACCTCGACAAGTACCCTCAAAGTATGGGCGGTACGGCAAGCGATGGCAAAACGTCGTTCCCTGCCGATTTTATTTCGGAAGGGGTTGACCAAACGCGCGGTTGGTTCTTTACCCTCCACGCCATCGCAGGTTTATTGTTTGATTCAGTCTCGTTTGAAAACGTGGTTTCGACGGGCTTGGTGTTGGACAAAAACGGCAACAAAATGTCGAAACGTTTGGGCAACGCCATCGACCCTTTTGAAACGATTGATAAATACGGCCCCGACGCTACGCGTTGGTACATGATTACCAATGCCGAACCGTGGGACAACCTCAAATTTAACCTCGACGGTATCGCTGAAGTACAACGGAAGTTTTTCGGAACGTTGTTTAATACGTATAACTTCTTTGCGCTTTATGCCAACCTCGATGGCTACAAAGTAGAGCAGTTCAACCGCGTGCCACGCGAACAACTGAGCGAACTCGACCGCTGGATTATTTCCAAAGTTTATACGCTTGTGAAAAACGTAAGCGAGCAATTTGACGGTTATAATCCGACCAAAGCAGGTCGCTTGATTCAAGATTTTGTGTGCGACGACCTTTCCAACTGGTACGTTCGTCTCAATCGCCGCCGTTTTTGGCAAGGAGAAATGAGCGATGACAAACGCGCTGCGTACGAAACGCTCCAACATTGTTTGGCGGCTGTAGCACAATTGATGTCGCCGATTGCGCCTTTCTTTGCCGATTGGCTTTACCGTAACCTTACCGACCACGTACGTGCCGAGTCGATTGAAAAAAATACGCCGTTCAAACACGAATCGGTACATTTTACCGAGTGGCATACCTACGACGAGTTCTGGGTAGATGCTGAGTTAGAACAATCGATGCAGTTGGCACAAGACATCTGCTCGTTGGTACACTCGCTCCGTAAAGGCCATAAAATTAAGGTACGTCAACCGTTGACCAAAGTCTTGATTCCTGTACTGAGCGATAAAGTTCGTGAACAAATCGAACACGTTGCTCCTATCATCATGAGCGAAGTAAACGTAAAAGGTGTTGAGTTTGTAAGCGATGATTCGGGTATTTTAAAGAAAAAAATCAAGCCAAACTTCAAAGCACTTGGGCCTAAATACGGCAAAAACATGAAAGCCGTAGGAGAGCTAATCAATGCGATGAACGAAGAGCAAATTCGTGAAGTTGAAAGAAATGGGCAAGTGACTTTGACAAGCGGCGATACGACGTTTGAGATTCTTTTGGCCGAAATCGAAATCTTGACCGAAGACGTACCAGGGTGGTTGGTAGCGAGCCAAGGTAGCCTCACCGTAGCGCTTGATGTTACTATCACCGACGAATTGCGCCGCGAAGGGATTGCCCGTGACATTGTGAACCGCATCCAAAACTTGCGCAAAGACAGTGGCTTAGAAGTAACCGATAAAATTTCTATCCAGTTGGAAAACAACAACGCAGAGCTTGCCGACGCCGTTGCGACCAACAAAAACTACATCTGCCAAGAAGTACAAGCCGTTCAGCTCGACCTCGTCGCTGACCTCAACGGCAGCGCTTCCGAAATCGAAATGGATGAGTTTTTACTTAAAGTGAAGATTGAAGTAGTGTAATCTTCCAGTTGCGTTCGGGCGATAGCCTGAACGCAACTGGCTAAAATTTAATCAATAATTCGGCTTGTTCGCGGAGGAGTTTATTGATGAGTGGGTCAATTACTTCACCATCAACAAAATTCTTTTTCATAAACGGAATTTTGACCCGTTGGGCAAGCACGTGCATTCCTAAGTAGCTAAAGACGTCGATCAAGTGGCTCAGTGCCAAAGCCGACCCCTGCACGCCATCCGAAATTCCGACCAAGGCTGCCTTTTTGTGAAGCAGCTCGCTAGGGTAGCCAAGCCCGTCGATAAATACTTTGAGCGCCCCAGGAAACGAACCGTTGTACTCGGGGACGATAAAAACATATTTATCAGATTGCTTCATTAGTTGGCGATATACATTAAAAGACTCATTTTTGCCGTTGTTTTCGTACAAAGCCGACCGAATGAAATCATCGGGCAGGTCTGCAATATCTAAAATCTGGCTTTCGGTACGGAGTTCAGAAAGCAGGGTTTGGTAAAATATAGCCACCTGTTTCGATTTAGAACGGCGGCGATTTGTACCCACAACAATGGTAATCATAGAGTTTTGGAGAAAATATTTTTAAATGTAACTCAAAACTCACCGTAAATTGTTCTGAAAAAGTTAACCAAATTGCGATTTCTCAAAAAACTATCTACACATGGCTCGTTTTTCTCGTCTTCACGTATATCAAACCTTACTCGATGTTCCTATTGTTCCACTTTTTAGCAGCCAAGATATTGATGTTTGCAAAAACGTCCTGAGCGCTTGTTACAAAGCAGGGATTCGGGTTTTTGAACTTACTAACCGTGGAGATTTTGCCCATGAATTATTTGCTGAGTTGGTAAAAACCGCTCGTACAGACTACCCCGACTTGATTTTGGGGGTAGGAACCATCATCGACCCTGCCACAGCGGCGTTGTACCTGCAACTAGGCGCCAATTTTATTGTCAGCCCAAGTTTCGATGCCGACGTTGCCAAAGTGTGCAACCTCCGAAAAATTGGCTATTTGCCAGGCTGTGCTACGTTGACCGAAATTTCGACGGCAGAGTCATGGGGCGTTGAAATCATCAAATTATTCCCAGGCGATACGCTTGGGCCTTCGTTTGTGAAAGCATTGAAAGCACCTATGCCGTGGACGACCGTACTCGTGACTGGCGGAGTAGAACCAACTGAAGAAAGCCTGCGTACGTGGTTTGGCGCGGGCGCAGATGCTGTAGGGATTGGCTCACGCCTACTTACCCCCGAAATTCTCCAAAAGAAAGATTGGGAAGCCCTCGAACTTCGCGTAAAAAACGCACTGGACTTAGTAAAGTAAAGTGCCCGTGCTAAGGGTTTCTCAAAACCCGCCTCTCGTGTGCTGAGGGTTTCTCAAAACCCGACCCTTTGTGTCCCAAAACAAAAACTTTGAAGTAGATTCCAACCATTTTAGCTTCTACAGCGTCATAAAGTCAGAACGGATTGCATGAAAGATGAACGTACGCTAGTTGAGGGGTGTCGAAATAAAGACCGCATTGCCCAACGAACGCTCTATGAGCGCTTCGCTGGACGGATGTTTGCGGTCTGTCAGCGCTATACCCGTAGCCGTTTCGAGGCCGAAGACGTACTTCAAGAAGCATTTGTGAAAGTTTTTACGCAAATCCATACCTTTCGTTATGATTGTCCGTTGGAGGCATGGATAAAGCGAATCATGATAAATACGTCGATTTCGTATTTACGGAAGGAGAAAGCTTATTTAGATCAAGCCGACGTGGACGACTATGCGGATGCGGTTTCGGAAGGGGAAACGACCATCTCGGGCATGGAATACCAGCAGCTCCTTGGCATGGTTCGTGAGTTGCCTGCGGGGTGTCAGTCGGTATTTAACCTGTATGCCATTGAAGGTTATCAACACAACGAAATTGCCCAGATGTTGGGAATTTCGGAAGGAACCTCCAAATCGCAGTATGCTCGGGCAAAGCAGCTTTTACAAGCCAAGATTTTAGAAACAAACAATACGAACTCTTCGTAGAGAGAAAAGAAGTGGGGGAAAAAACAAAGAGTTTGTACATCAATTGAATACTACAACCAACATGGCTTCTTCGGAAGAACATACTTTTGAAAACGAATGGCGGCGACGTTTCGACGATGCTTCTGAGACGCCACCTCCTGTACTCTGGGAGCGAATAGAGGCGCGCTTAGAGGAGGAGGAAGAAGAGCGCGTCATGGTGATTCCATTCTGGCAACGGACACAGCAGCTACGCTGGGTGGCCGCTGCGAGTGTTACCGCTTTGCTTTTGGCCGTGGGAGGATGGTGGCTAAAAACTAACCTTCCCGAAAAATCAGTGGCTGCTTCGACGGAGTTGGGTCAACAACCGCGCGCTGTAGAGGCCACTAAATCAGAAAACCTAAGTGTGTCGTCAGCCAAAGAAAATGACCCAAAAACAAGTTTAGCCACAAAGAGCGAACCTGTGGGGCCTGAGGTTGCCGCAGAGACGTCAACGAAAGTGACACGGGAAAAAGAACAAGTCGCTTCTTCACCTTTGTTGGGAGAGACTGCACGGCTTATGGCTAGTTCGTCTAAAAGAAATGGAGCCCAAAAAGTAAGAGCTGCGAGACAAGAATCTAAGCAACCTGCTACACCAGCTTTGATTTCGCCTTTTTCTGAACAAACAATCGCTTCAACAACGACCCAAAACGCAACGCCCAGCAGCGGTGGAAAAATGAGTGCGAAAGGGGGGACTTCAGCCGAAATACCAATGGCAGTTTTGTCAGAAGGAGGGCAGACTGCTGTTCTATCAGAAACAAAAGTAAGCCCCAAAATGACATTGGCGTTTTTAGAAAGTAAACAATTGCGGCAGTTATTAGGGCATCCAAAGCGCCAACTTTGGGTGGCTGTTCCTTCGGCACCTGCTGCGTTTGAGAAACCAAAACAGTTGCCCAAAGAATATTGGGCGTCGGTAGGCGTAATGCCAGCAAGCTACAATGCAGGGGTCGAAATAGGCAGCAGGGGAATGTTGGCGGCTGCAAGCAACACACCTTTATATAACAACTCGGCGTCGTTTAACAACTCTGCAAGAGCTTCTTCAGGTACTAACCGCTCGGCGCTTTCTTACGCGTTCCAGTGGCAAGGAGGAGTGCAGTTATCCTCACGTTGGTCGTTGGAAAGCGGAATCAACTACCTTCAAGGAAACTCTATTTATCAGGGGGTAAATGCCTTTAGTACGTTGAGTAACAGCTATATTAATAGCCTTGAAAGCGCCATTAACGTGAGTGATAATAATATTCCTCGCTATGATTTTGCGACGATTGGCTCGGACAAATCACTCGTGCAGACCTTATCTACTACGCAGGATATTAGCAACTCATATCAGTTTGTACAAGTACCAGTCCAAACGGGTTTTGCGCTTATTAAACCCAAACGTAAATTTTCATTGTGGCTTTTGGGGGGAGTTATCAATAATATTTTCTTGAAAAACTCTTTCCAGACTGGACAAGATAATACGGTGACTGTAAGTGGAAATGACAGCCCTTATCGCCGCTTATCGTTTGCGGCTACTACAGGTATGCGCCTTCAATATAAAGTAAACAAACGCTGGACTACCTTGTTGTCTGGGAATTATCAGCGCTCGGTCGGTTCAACAACCCGAGCCAATGCGGCTTTCCAAGCTCGTCCTCAGCTCATGGGCGTAGGCGCGGGAGTTCGTTATGGATTTTAGTTGACATTTTTGGCAAACTGAGCCATGGTTGTGGTCGGTTTGCCAAGTTCTTCCCACGTACTTTGAGCAGCGAATGGTTCGGGATGTTCAATCATTGCTTTGATGACGTGGTAGCCATAGTCTGCTTGGCGGTTTAGCACTCCTGCCATTTTTAAAACCCACAGCGGTAGTTTTGCCGTTTTTAAAGAACGTTTGGGGTAATGCGCCCGATAAACTTCTGCGGCTTCGTCAACCGTCAACGCTTCTGGCCCTTGTACGATATATTCTTTGCTTTGGTTGGAAAGAACCAAGAACGACTGCGCTACTTGTTTTCCATAATCAGCTCCAGCAATCCAGTAGTTTTTCACAAGTGGCCCACCTGCCAATAAAATTCTTCCTGCCTGAACCATTCGTTCGGGGAAAGTTTCCATAAACGACGATGGATAGAAAATGGTGTAAGGAATCCCCGTTGCTTTGATGCGCTTAATGGCTGCTCGTTTCCAGTCAAAAATCCACCATTGAAACCCTTGGTAAGCTTGAATAATGGAAGATAAATAGGCAATGCGTTGAATCGGAAATTCACCAACGACCGAGAGTATATTTTGGAGGCCATCCCGCTCGCCAATAAAATCAGTAGGCTGTGCCGTTTGTTCAAACGAAAGGCTTAAATAGACGCCTTCGGCTCCTTCTAGCGCCTTACGAATGGCCGACGTGTCAGCCAAATCTCCTTTGATTAAAGTGACCGATGAGGGTAAAACTTCTTTCGCTTTTTGTAGGTTTCGTACCAAGGCAGTTACCTCAAAGCCTGCTTCTACAAGGGCGTGTACAACGGGTTTGCCCAATAACCCTGTAGCACCAAAAACGGTAATTTTTTTCATACAAAGACCTTCATTTTACTACTTATTGCCAAGTAAAACCTCAGGAGCGACCATTACCCGCGAATTTTCAGAGGCATTTTCGAGGTTGAGAACACCACGCGGGCATACGGCAGAACAAACGCCACATCCTACACACGACGACCGCACGATGTCTTGGCCGCGTTGGGCGTAAGCGCGCACGTCGATACCCATTTCGCAGTAGGTCGAACAGTTGCCGCAGGAAATGCACTGACCGCCGTTGGTCGTAATGCGGAAACGTGATTTCTTTCGCTGCCACATGCCAAGGTACGCCGCCAACGGACATCCAAAACGGCACCAAACGCGGTTACCCATCATTGGGTATAAACCCGTTCCGACAACACCTGCAAAAATGCCTCCTATCCAAAAGCCGTATAACGAACGTATGCTGTAGCTATCAATAAAAAGCACCGTGGAAGAACCGCTAAAGTAAGTATATAAAACCATGGCAGTCATCACTACTGCTGCCCCCAACACTGCATGGATGAGGTAGCGTTCTATTTTCCAGGCCGCCAAAGATTTATCCGAAAGTTGTCGATAAGGGTCACCGAGGGTTTCGGCCAAGCCGCCACAGCCGCATACCCAGGAGCAATACCAACGTTTTCCGAAGAAATAGGTCAAAATAGGCACCCCTACGACGAACAATACAATGCCCCAAACCAACATGAAAATGCCCAAATTTCCGCTTTGGAGAAGGCTGTTGAGGTTATAATCGAAGAAAAAGTCGTAATCAAGCGGCCAAATATTTTTGAAATCGAAGTAAGGTTTGTTGAGACTCACCAAGATTTCGGGCAGGAGAAAGGCAACGGCCGTTTGAAAAAATACTACTGAGGCCGTCCGCACTTGCTGGTAGCGGTTGTGGCGGTATTTGATGGCCATTCTTACCCCCATAACCAACACACAAACCGTATAAATAAACCCATACAAAAACCACCGACTCGCTTCTGCACCATTAAGCGCTCGACTGATGGGGTCAACGAGCATTGTCCAGTTGGCTAAGTATTGAGGATAATAATACAGCGCAATGTAAAAAAGAATTAGAAAGGCTCCGATAATCTTGGCAATCCACCCACGGTTGGTGGAAGCATCTTGAAAAATACCGTTGTTTTTATTGCCTGCCAATTGGGTAAGTGCGGGAAGAATAAACAAGAGAGCGCCAACGATAACCAGCCCAAACGTTAGCCCAAACCATAACCAAGGCTGCTGTTTGAGCGAACCTGAAGCGGCGGCTTTGGTTATGGCGAAGCTGTACTCATCGTAGATGACTTTGTCCCATTGTTGGGCAGTGCGGTATTCGTTATTAAGGTTATTGAGAATGGTATCAAAGGCGTACGTAAATTCCCAGCCCGAGTGGAAGGTTTTTTGAACCAAAGGCTGCAAACGTACCCCCAGTGTAGCTTGGTGTTCGGGTTTGAGTTGGGAAGAAATTAGGGTAGGAGTGACGGTAAACTCGTTGAGAGTAAGGGTGTACAGCCACAACCCAAAACCTGCTAAAAGTAGATACAAACCCAGCCGAGATAAAAGTGCCATTTTCTTCAAGTATTTACGGCGAAGATACAGGAAAACCGCTTCACCTTCCCGAAAGTTCTAAAACTTTCGGGAAGGTAACCAAACTTTCGGGAAGGTGGAAAAACAAAAAGCGCGAGACAGGTTGCCTCGCGCTTTAGCGTATGTTACAAAGTGATGTTTACAAAATTGCTTCCGCCAACACCAACACTTTATTATTTAATACTTCTACCACACCACCATCTACGGTAAAGGTTTCTTTGCCGTTACCTTCAATGATGATACTGCCTTTTCCAAGTGTACTTACAAGCGCGGCGTGGTTGTTCAAAATTTGAAACTGACCTTCCGTACCAGGAAATGTTACCGCAGTAGCCTCACCTGAAAAGACTTTTTTGTCGGGAGTGATGATTTCTAGTGTCATAGTGTATCAATTTGAAAATTTGAAAATTTGAAAGATAAACGCTCTATTTCCAAATTTTCAAATCAACTCATTTTCAAATTATTTTCCCGCAGCTTCTTTCAACAAACGCTCACCTTTTTCGATAGCATCTTCGATGGTACCAACCAAGTTGAAGGCCGATTCAGGAAGGTGATCGTAAGCCCCGTCGATGATTTGATTAAAGCCTTTGATGGTATCGTTGATATCAACCAATACACCTTTCAAACCTGTAAACTGCTCTGCTACGAAGAACGGTTGAGACAAGAAACGTTGTACACGACGAGCGCGGTTTACCGTTTGTTTATCTTCTTCCGACAATTCTTCCATACCCAAGATGGCGATGATGTCTTGCAATTCTTTGTAACGTTGCAAGATTTGCTTCACACGCTGAGCACAGTTGTAGTGGGCATCACCGAGCGTTTCGGCCGAAAGAATACGGCTCGTAGAATCTAGTGGATCTACCGCAGGATAGATACCCAGCTCGGAAATTTTACGGCTCAATACCGTTGTCGCATCTAAGTGGGCAAATGTTGTTGCTGGAGCAGGGTCAGTCAAGTCATCGGCAGGTACGTAAACGGCCTGTACGGATGTAATTGAACCACGTTTTGTTGACGTGATGCGCTCTTGCATGGCACCCATTTCCGTAGCAAGTGTAGGTTGGTAACCTACCGCTGATGGCATACGTCCCAAAAGGGCTGATACCTCAGAACCTGCTTGTGTAAAGCGGAAGATATTATCAATAAAGAAAAGGATGTCGCGACCTTGGCCTGTACCGTCTCCGTCACGGAAGTACTCAGCAATCGTCAAACCTGACAATGCCACACGAGCACGCGCTCCTGGAGGTTCGTTCATCTGACCAAACACGAACGTAGCTTGAGAATCTTTGAGTACGTCGTAGTCAACTTTGCTCAAATCCCAGCCACCTTCTTCCATACTGTGTTTGAAGCCTTCTCCGTATTTCATGATACCTGCTTCAATCATTTCACGCATAAGGTCGTTTCCTTCACGAGTACGCTCACCCACCCCTGCAAATACCGACAAACCTGCGTATGCCTTTGCAATGTTGTTGATAAGCTCTTGAATCAATACGGTTTTACCTACACCCGCACCCCCAAAGAGACCGATTTTACCCCCTTTTACGTAAGGAGCCAACAAGTCGATTACTTTGATACCTGTATAAAGTACTTCGGTAGCAGTTGCCAAATCCTCAAACTTAGGAGCAGCGCGGTGAATCGAAAGTCCGTTTGACTTATCAACAGGCTTTAGTCCGTCGATAGGATCACCTACTACGTTAAATAGACGGCCTTTGATATCGTCGCCGATGGGCATTAAGATGGGGCCACCCATGTTTGTTACTTCCATGCCACGTTGGATACCTTCTGTACTATCCATTGCGATGGTGCGCACGCGGTCTTCGCCAAGGTGCTGCTGACATTCCAAAACTACCGTTTGTCCGTTCGGCTTGGTTACTGCCAAAGCGTCAAGGATAGCTGGTAAGCGATTGCCTTCCCCTTCAAAACTCACGTCCACAACGGGGCCAATCACCTGCGTTACTTTGCCTATGCTTGTTGTGTTTGCCATTATTTGTTAAATAAGCGTTATTAGTTGTTTGCGTTCCGCCGCTGCGGTTGTCCGTTAATGTTATCGTTACCCGCTAATTTTGAAGGAATTCCACTCAACGGATACGCGGATAACTATTAACTCATCCTTTCAGGCCGCAAAATTAGGCGTTTGTTTTCTGAAAGCCAAAATTCAGTTATCTCTATTTTGGATATTTTTTATAGAAATGCGCTATTTTATTCAAAATTGTTGTGCGAAAACGAGTTTACCCCACAAATCGGAGTATTATAAATCCAAATCATAACAAACAAATTAAAGAGGGTGACTGTTGACTTAGCAGTATTTTGTTAGTAACCTTGTGAAAGTTACCACTCCTACTGCTTGAAACTCTATTTGCAACTATCGGCGAGCCTTCTGCTCTTGGCAACCTTGCTTCCGTTTGTCCGAAGTGATTATTGGACTTTTCGGGTAGTAGAATTTCCACGTTTACAGAAATTTTTCCTTGGGCTAGTGGTACTTGGGTGGTACGTGGTCGTTATGTCGGTGGCGTCGTGGTTGGATTGGGGAGTGGTTGTGGCACTCATCGCAATGCTGGGGTATTTGGCGTGGCAAGTGTATCCGTTTACGCCTTTTGCTCCAAAACAACTCATCAAAACGCGCATCATCAATGCCGACCGAACTTTGAGTTTGATGATGTGGAATGTGTATCAGTACAACCGCAACGCAGCGCGTTTTCTTCGGCTTGCCCAAAAGGTGGACTCTGACGTTATTTTATTGGCGGAGACAGACTTGTGGTGGCAAGAAAATGTGCGCTCGTTGGAAGAAAAATACCCGCATCTAGTACATGTTCCGTTGGAAAATACCTACGGAATGCTTCTTTACTCCAAACTGCCACTGCTGGAGGCAAAGGTGCATTATTTGGTCGAAGAAGGTATTCCTTCAATTCATGCCAACATACAGCTTCGGTCGGGAGAAAAAGTGCAATTGTTTTGTATTCATCCGACCCCGCCCGTACCACAAGAAAACCCCCGCTCGACGGAGCGAGACAAGGAGTTGTTGCTCATCGCCGAACTTGCAAAAACAAGTACAAAACCTGTGGTTGTTTGCGGAGATTTGAACGACGTGGCGTGGAGTTACACCACCGATTTGTTTCAGAAAATGAGCGGCTTGCTCGACCCACGCCGTGGCAGAGGCTTTTTCAATACCTTCCATGCCAAGATTCCTTTCTTGCGTTTTCCGCTCGACCATGTTTTTTGTTCCACCGATTTTACGCTCATCAAAGTAGCTCGCCTTCAGAACAGTGGTTCGGACCACTTTCCGATGTATATAAAATTACAGTACGAACCCAAAGCTGTTTTGGTACACGACGAGCCGCAACCGACAGCGGAAGAAGAGCAAATAGCCCAAGAAAAGCTAGAAAAAGAAACACGGGATGAAGGCCCAGGGACTGAATAAGCCGTTACCTTCGTAATATGATTCGGAAGGTGGTGCCTTTACCTACTTCGGAAGATTTTACGTATAATTTTCCGCCGTGGTATTCCTCCACAATCCGTTTGGCCAGCGTCAAACCTAGCCCCCAGCCCCGTTTTTTGGTACTTACACCAGGTTTAAAAACTTTTTGCCAACTGCCGCGCGGAATCCCTTTACCCGTATCACTGATGTCGATAGCTACTTCCTGTTTATTGAGGGCAAACATTCGGACGTTAAGCTCGCCTGCGCCCGTCATGGCATCGACGGCGTTTTTACAAATATTTTCTACCACCCATTCAAAAAGGTTACGGTTAAGGTACATCGAACGCTCAGTGTCTAACTCGTTGATAAACTGTAGTTTGACTTTTGTGGAAATACGCCGCTTGAGGTAGTCTAAGAATGGGCCAAGGACTTCTACCATCTTTTCGTACTTCATGGTAGGTGCCGAACCGATGCTAGAAAAACGCGCCGTAATCATTTCGAGTCGGTTGATGTCTTTCTCAATTTCGCGGGTGTATTCTTCAGGGTAGCGCTCGGGGTCGGTTCGGAAGAATGACACCCAACCCATCAGTGACGCAATGGGCGTGCCTAGCTGGTGAGCAGTTTCCTTAGCGAGCCCTACCCATACGCGGTTTTGTTCGGCAGCCCTTGATGAACTGAAAATGAGGTATGCCAAAAATGCCAACACGAGTAAGCTTAGAAGCTGAGCATAGGGGTAATAGCGCATTTGCACCAACAAGGGGGAGTCGCTATAATAAATGTATTGTTTTGTCCCCATGACGTCAACCACAATAGGAGGATTTTCCTCTTTCATTTCGTCGAAGGCTTCCTTCAAAAGTCGGGTGTGCTCGGCTTCCGAAACGTTGCTGGGAATGTCGAGATTGATGTCGCCTTGGGGTTGCATGTCTTCACTGACCAATACTGTAGGGATTCGGCTTTGTTTGATATTTTCCCTAACGATTTCGAAAAGTTTGGTGTAATCTTCGGTTAAGTCGGGGTGATTGGCTTGGTATTCAATGAGTTGGGCAAAAATGGCGAGCTGGCGGTGTTCTCGGGTATCGAGGTTGTCAACGATGTTGTAGGTATAAAAAATCGAAGCGATACCGATAAGCGCCAAGTTGACACCAATAAATAATTGGTACACGTTTTTTTGGCTGTAAATGTCTATCGTTGGAAATTTCATGGGGGATACCGAAATTTTTTTTGTAAAATAAGTACAACAGAAGCATCTAATTGCTTTTGTAAGTCGTATGTAATATTGAACGAAAAATCAAAAAGTAAACATATACCTTGTGAATTGGGCTGTCAAAGGAAAAAGTTTTTGATGACTATCCAAAATATGACAAAAATCAGTTTCACAACCCGTATAAAGTCATCTTTTGAATTTTAAAAATGGTTCTAATTGCGGTGTAGCTTCTTTTAGTAGTTTATACTCATTCTAAATTATTTTTTACTCGGATTTTATTTCTTCAAAACGCGTTGTTTGAGGTAACTTTGTGAACTTTTTTCTGGCAAGTGACATGGAATATTTACAGTTTAGAAGCGTTGGCATTTCGTATAAAACAGCCCCACTAGAGATTCGTGAGCAAATTGCATTAAATGAAGATGAAGCTAAAGGCTTGATGCTCAAAGTGCAAGAGTTCTTCGGTGGGACAGATATTTTGGTGGTTTCGACTTGTAACCGTACTGAAATCTATTATAATGCGGCGGCCAACTGTAACGTTGATATTGCCAAATTACTGCTTATTCAGAAAGGGCTAACCAATACCGAAGCCTATCTACCTTATTTCATCGACTATACCGAGCCAAACCAAGCCGCTCGTCACTTGTTTGAAGTTGCCACGGGGCTGCACTCGCAAGTAGTAGGCGATATGCAAATTCCGAACCAAGTAAAACACGCTTACCAATGGTCGGTTGACTTGGGCATGGCAGGTCCGTTTTTACACCGTTTGCTTCACACTATTTTCTTTGCTAATAAGCGTGTTGCCCAAGAAACTTCTTTCCGTGATGGTGCTGCTTCTACGTCGTACGTGGCAGTAGAGTTAATCGAACACGCAACGGCGTTGAAAGCTAATCCGTCGATTTTGGTGTTGGGAGTAGGAGAAATTGGAACCGACGTTTGTCGCAATTTGAAAGAAAAAGAATACACAAATATCACGGTAGTCAACCGTACTCGGGCTAAAGCGGAGCAGCTGGCCAATGAGTTGGGTTTTGGCGTGGCTGATTTTGAGCATGTGGAAGAGGAAATCCTTAAAGCAGATGTGGTGATTTCGTCGATTTTACGCGATGAGCCTTTTATCAATAAAGCCCTCCTCCAAAAGAAATCATTGCATTCGTTCAAATACGTGGTTGATTTGTCGGTGCCTCGCAGCGTGTCTGCTGATGCCGAGCAAGTACCTGGTGTGATTGTGTATAACATCGACAATATTCAGGCCAAAGCCAACGAAGCGCTCGACCGTCGTTTGGCATCAGTGCCGCAAGTACATACGATTATTGACCAAGCATTGGAAGAGTTTAGCGATTGGTCAAAAGAAATGGTGGTATCGCCAACGATTCAAAAGCTAAAAAATGCCCTTGAGCAGATTCGTCAAGAGGAAATGGCGCGTTTTATGAAAAATTTGAGCGAAGACGAAGTCTCAAAAATTGACAAAATCACGTCGAGCATGATGCAAAAAATCATTAAGCTGCCCGTTCTTCAATTAAAAGCAGCTTGTAAACGCGGCGAAGCCGAGACTCTGATTGATGTTTTGAACGACTTGTTCAACCTCGAACAACAACCAGAGCGCCGTTAGTCGGGTGTCTGTTTCGGGTTTGCAGTTTTGGGTTTCGGGTTTCCAGTTTTGCTACTAGTCGGGTTGTGAGCAACCCTCAGCATGGCGAAAAATTCGACATTCTGCACTCTGCACTCGACATTCTATCAGTCGGGTTGTGAGCAACCCTCAGCACGGTAAGCAATCCTCAGCACGGCGAAAAATTCGACATTCTGCCCTCTGCACTCGACATTATTTTACTTTTCCATATTTCTTTAAAATCTCCAAAGTTTTAGACACAGGAAGCCGATCAATGGTATGCCCTTGGTGGCCTTTGGTTGTTTGGGCCATGAACAACGAATTGATGATGGCTTCTTCGGTGGCTTCCATCGCGGCTAGAAACAACGGTGAGGTGTCGTCGTTGCGGAGAAGGGCGTAGTTTTCTAGCGATGAGGTTGACTCGTGCGGAATCCGATAAGCCGTCGAAAACGCAATGACGTAGTCGCCGCTGCCGTTGGCCATGATTCCTCCCGTTTTGCCCAATCCTAATAAGGCTCGTTTTGCCAAACGTTTCAGGTTCCGAGCGTCCAAGGGGGCATCGGTAGCTACCACAATCATGCAAGAGCCATCGCCCGATTTGTCGAGGGTTTCTTTGAACGAATACTTGCCCAGCTCCACGCCAACGGGTGCGCCTGCCACTTCCAAAACCCCGCCAAAATTGGTTTGTACCAAAACGCCCACCGTATAACCTCCCAGTTTTTGGGGAAGCTTGCGTGATGACGTCCCAATTCCACCTTTCCAGCCAAAGCACACCGTACCCGTTCCTGCTCCCACGCAGCCTTCTTCTTGGTTGGTAGTAGTGGCGCGTTGGATGGCTTGAAGGACATCGGCGGTTTTTACGTGGCGACCTCGTATGTCATTTAAGTAACTATCGTTGGTCTCTCCAACGACAGGGTTGACCGAGCGGACATTTTCGTTTCCTTTTTGTTGCAACGTCCAATCCACCAAGGCGGCACTGCCAGCGGGGACGCTCAAAGTGTTGGTCAGTACGATGGGCGTTTCGAGGTTGCCCAACTCCGCGACTTGGCTGTAGCCCGCCAATTTGCCAAAGCCATTTCCCAACTCAATTGCCGCGGGTGCTTTTTGTTGAAAAATGTTGCCGTCGTGGGGTAAAATAGCCGTAACTCCCGTTCGGATGCTATCGCCAACGGCCAGCGTTGTATGTCCTACTTTGACGCCGTTGACGTCGGTAATGGCATTTAATTTGCCCGTAGGAAGCACTCCGATACGAACTCCCAGGTCGCGTGCACGCTGGGCGGCGAGTGGAAAAGGCAGTGAAAAAATGACACTTATTAGCAGTAGGTAGAGGCGGTGCATGATTTTTTTGAAGTATTTAAAGAACAAAAGGGCCTGATTTCGTAACAAAGAAGTAATTAAATAAATAAGTAGAATAAATTGGCGAGTGAAAACAAGGTTCTTGAAAATATGCAATTAAACGTTGGTATGATTTAAGTTTTTCTTGGATAAGTATAGAAATAAAACAATTATTTGAAAAGACGTAAAATCATTGGTGTAATTTTGCGTTTAATTCAATCAGATGAGATTTTGAAGCTACCATGAGATATTCCATTCATTTCTTTTTCCTGTTATTTATTCATTTTCAGACAATCGTATGCGCCCAAGACAACCGCTCTAATTTCCACATTGAGCTGCCTAATGAGCCAAACTGGAACGTGGTGCATGAAGGAAGTCGTATTGAGTTTCGCCTAAAAGCCCTAGGGGGGAAGTCGGATTCGCTGATTCACTTCACGGTAAAACAGGGCTTACTCGATGACATGAAGTTTGACTCGACTGGGTATTTTGAGTGGGTTCCTTCGTATGATTTGGCCGACCGAACCAACACGCAGAAGTCGATTCAGTTGATTGTTGAAGCCAAAAATAGCCAAAATGAAACCGCAACACGTTCGTTTGATTTGAGGGTCATTCACGTCAATCGGCCACCACAAATCGACATTCTGAAGCCGTTTTACGTCCAGAATCGTACGCAGAACATTTACCAAATTGATGCTAATGCGTTGAAGGATGAAGACAACGACCCGCTTGCGATTATTCCCGTCACAGAAACCCTGCCCGAAGGCGCCAAGCTATCGGCAGCGGGCGAATTGACGTGGCATCCTTCGATGACTCAATTCAATAGCTTGAAAAATAAGCCCATCTACATCGACTTTTACGTAGAGGATCAACCAAGCAAAGCGCGGGCCAAAGGACGCCTTAAATTAGAGGCTACTCAAATGGACTTGCCGCCCGATATCATTCAGATTCCGAAGGGAGATGCCTTCAAGGCCAAGGAGAATACGACCATTAATTTGAAGTTCTTTTTGTCGGACCCTAACGGTGACGATGACATTGAAGCCTTTGATTTTGTGACTGATAACCCCGACGTACCTTCCAAAGCGTTGGTGAAAAATACCAATAACCAATACGAATTTATCTGGACGCCTACCTACGATTTTGTAAAAGACCCGCACGATTCGTTGTCGTTTTATATCAATTTTTTTGTGTTGGATAAAGAACAAAATCGAAAAGAACAGAAGATTCGGTTTACGATTATGAATGCGGTCAACGAAATTGAACGTGACCGTCAGTTATATTCTTTGTACCGAAACTCGTTGGTAGAAGCGTGGAATTTGGTGACCCAACTTTCTGAAAAAGAGCAAGAACTCAAGAGGGCGTACTTAAAAGCAAAAAAAGGAAAGAAGAATCGCTCGATGGTCAATGCGTCGTTGGGGGCTACTACGGGTTTGTCGCCTGCGTTAATAAAAACGGCTCAAACCAAAACGATTGTAACGGCGATTGGGGGAACGACCATTGCCACAATTGGGGCACTGGAAGCGGCCGAAGTAATTGGAAAACCATTGCGGGATTTGCTCGACCGTTACAATTATGTATTGGAAAAGAAAATAGAGATTCAGAACAAAGGCGATGTTTTTGCGCGGGAGTTTGCGCTGAAAGCAGCCCGTCGTCAAAACGATTATGCCAAAAAACGCGATGAATTTAGGGCGGCTTTGGCTATCAAAGGCTTGGTAACGCTGGATTTGGATGCGGGTTGGGAGAATAAAAAGGAAGCGACGGATAAGGCGATTGGAAATACATTCAAAGATTTTACACCGTTGGAAGTAGGAAATCGCTCGCGTCCGCAGTAATCCACTTGGTATTTCACTCATAAAAAAGGCGTTCCAAACAATTTTTGGAACGCCTTTTTTGTATCATATCTGTTTACTTCACCACTTTCATTTTACCTTGCATCAAGGTATGGTGTCCTGGAAAAGTACAAAGGAAAGTGTAATCGCCAGGTTCAGAAGGAGCGACAAAATAAATGGTCTCACTGGTTTCTGGCTGGAGAATGTTGGTGTGAAACAATACATTCGCCGATTTAGGAACGTATTGCATGTCAGAACCTTTGAGTCCGAGTTTAATGGCTGCTTCGCCCGTTGGATTGGCGGTGCCAGGTTTTACAAGGACGCAGTTGTGAAGCATGTCGTCGTTGTTGTTGAAAACCCACTTGATTTTGCTTCCTGCTTTCACCTGAACATCCGTAACGTCGAACTTTAACCCAGGTTTTGTGCCCAAAATAATTACTTGGTCGGGGCCATTGCTCCAACTCGCAGGCTGTTCAATCACCCGTTTAGGGCTATTACTGGCTTTGGCAGGAGTCGTCGTAGTGGCAGCAGGCATGGTATGACCCGCGTGGGCGTTGGCATCGGCCATTTTGGCGGGCGCAACCACGTTCCATTGCGACGTTGGAATTTTTTCACCGTCAGGAATTTCGTTCAATGTATAGTATCCTACATTGTGCAAAAGAGGCAAACCTGCTGCTGAACGAATGCCCTCGGCTTTGACTTCGTGGATATAGCCAAGTTTTAAGCTATCCAATACAATCCGCGCTTTGAGGCCGTTATCCGCGACTTGAATGTGCTTAATCACCCGCTCAGAAGCGCGGATGATAGGGCTGCCGTAGGTGCGATGATATTTGTAAGTAAAGGTATTAAACTGATATGAGGCAGCGTCTTGGGCTGTTTTCTTGTCAACGGGTAACGTAAACTCTACTTCAAAACCATCGGGAGTTGCTTTTACGGTTTTCATTTCAAACGGTGTTTTACCCGTCCAAACCAAGCGTTGAATCCCAAAATTGTCTTTTCCCGTCGCCGACCAGCCACGGCTTGTTTGTCCGACAAACATCGAGCCGTCGAGCCCCCAAACCATTCTCAAAATTCCCGATTGGAATCCTTCGCGGAAGGGGAAACAGATTCCTTGCCAGCGTCCTTTTACTTTTTCGAGCATAACACGCATGATTTTGCTGTGCCCTTGGTCGCCGACAAACAATTGTCCTTCAAAAGGCCCAAATGCCCCTTTGGTCATGTCTTCGCGAATATCGGAGGTAGAAATTCCCATCAATGTATGCGGAAACCATACGGCAGGAGCTTTCAATCCAGGAACACGCTTGGCTACTTCGTAAAGCGGCTCGCCCGTATCAGGAATGTCTTCTGTCTTGAGTTTAACAGGTGATTCGGGCTCTTGGCTCCAGCGCAAACCTGCGGGGTTTCCCGCAAAATCGCCCGATTCGAGGTGAGTCATGCGCCCCGAACCTACCCAGTCACCTTGGTTTTCGGTGTAAAACATATCCCCGTTTTGGAGTGCAACATAGCCCGCAGGCGAACGAAGCCCCGTGGCGATGGGGGTCATGTTTGCTTTATCGTCAAACTTCAGCAACCAGCCGCGCCATTTGGCTAAACTCGCGCCACGGCCAATCCAGTCGAGGTTAAGCGTGACGAGCAAATCACCGTTGGGTGCTTGTACTGGGCCGTACGAATATTCGTGATAATTTCCCGATAGTGGCCATTTGTAAAACGATTCGTAAATGTCAGCAACGCCATCGTTATCTGAATCAACAAGGTGCGTGATTTCGCCGCGTTGAGATAATAAAAATGAACCATCGGGGCGGTACAACAATCCAAGTGGCTCGTGGAGACCGTGGGCAAAGCGTTTGTAAGAAGGTTGCCCCGAGCCTTTAAGGTAGGGATTTGTAATCATCCACACTTCTCCACGGCGGGTAGAAGCAGCAAGGCGGCCGTCGGGTAAGACTGCCAATCCACCCACTTCCAATTGAACTGTTTCGGGGATAGGCAGGGTAACAATACGGTAATAGTCTTCTTCGGTCATGGGGCGGTTTTGGGCCTGCCCTGCGAGTACCGATGTCAACAAAACAATGAGAGAATAAGCAATTCCTTTTTTCATGAACAACTATCTTAATTTTTCAATACAAAGGTCTAAAAAGTCCGTCTTTACCCAAAATAAAAGCGGAGTACTTCGAGTACTCCGCCCAATTTTTCTCCTCCAAAGAGGAAATATTACATCGTTGTAAGCACATTGTTCATCGCACGAACAGCATCTGCTGATTTTGCAAAGGCAGCTTTTTCTGATTCGCTCAAACGAAGGCTGATGATTTTTTCCCAACCACCTGCACCGATTACCACTGGTACACCCATGCAAATGTCTTTTTGGCCATACTCGCCATTGAGATATACTGAGCAAGGGAAAATACGTTTTTGGTCACGAACGATGCTTTCTACCAAAGTAGCTACTGCTGCACCTGGTGCATACCAAGCCGACGTACCAATCAATTTTGTCAAAGTAGCACCGCCCACCATGGTGTCAGCGGCTACTTGTTGCAATTTTTCTTCTGACAAGAAACGGCTCACAGGGATACCGTTGTAAGTCGCCAAACGAGTCAAAGGAATCATGGTAGTATCACCGTGACCACCGATTACCATGCCGTGAAGGTCGTTAGGTGACGCATTCATAGCGAATGACAAATACGTTTTGAAACGTGCGCTGTCCAAGATACCACCCATACCGATGATACGCTTCTTAGGCAAGCCCAACTCTTTGAACGCCAAGTACGTCATGGTGTCCATTGGGTTAGAAACGATGATGATGATGGCTTTAGGAGAGTATTTCAAAATGTTTTCTGCTACGCCTTTTACGATACCTGCGTTGATACCGATAAGTTCTTCGCGCGTCATACCTGGCTTGCGAGGAATCCCTGAAGTAATTACAACGACGTCCGAACCTTTTGTTTTTTCATAGTCACCCGTTGAACCGGTAATTTTTGTATCAAACCCGTTCAAGGTAGCTGTTTGGAACATATCAAGGGCTTTTCCTTCCGACAAACCTTCTTTGATATCGAGCAATACTACTTCTTGGGCCAATTGACGGCGGGCGATGTTGTCAGCACAGGTAGCACCTACTGCACCTGCCCCTACTACGGTAATTTTCATTAGGAATATGAATTTTTGGTGAATTAACAGTTTTTTAAAAACGCCGTAAAGATAGGGTGAAAACCTTTTGAAGCTACTCTTAGCGGTATTTTTAATGCTAAAAATAGATAGTTTGATGCCGTTCATCCATTTTTCACAAGGAGACTGTTCTTGGAAATTGCTGTTCATCCCAAAATGATTGTGAACCGTATAATCACTACCTTACCTTTGTATTACTGTTTTCGGCCATGAAATGTTAATTTTAACCAATTGATTATTACTACAACCTTTACTAATATGACACTTAAACGAAACGGGGCGGTGATTAAAACCGTTCGAGAAATTACGATAGGAGCTGCTTTGTCGGTGGCGTTATTGAATGGAGGAATGTTGCTTCAAAGTTGCGGAGGCTCGTCGGATGATGACCGCCAACAAGCAGAAGCGCCCTACAAAGGCCGTCCCGTCAAAACTTACATCACCGAAATGAAACCAGGTGAATTTAAAATCACGGATGAAGTAGAGGTGAAAACTGCGTCGGAAGCGGGGGCGATTGTGCGTTACTTCGACGGCCGCCGCGATACCCTGAGTGTAGCAGAAGCACAAAGACTGGTAAAAACCGACTCCACAACGCGGGATTATTACAACAACCCTAATCATTATCATAGTCATTATCACCGTAGTTCGCTGTCGAACGCACTACTTTGGGGCGGAATGGGGTATATGCTAGGGCGTAACAATTCATCTCAATTTTATAATGAACAACGTGAACGTCAGTACAGCTCGGGGGCGTATGCCAACTCGTCGGTGTATTCGCGTTCGTCTGGTATTCACGACAACTACCACAGCCACCGCAAAAGCGTGGCGTCGCGGCCAAGTAGTAGCCGTAGTGGATTTTTCAGTCGCTCAGGGCGCAGTTTTGGGGGCTAATTTTTTTATATAACAACCATGATACGAACAAATTATTTGAACAATAGCCCTGAAACCCAGCTCCGTAATGTAGGGTGGGATTGGATGCTTGGGGCCGATACGCTGCCTTATTTGACCAACGAGGCTGTGGCGATTAAGGCGTACGAGGCTGAGGCGTACTACAACGCCGCTAACGAACTCTACGAAATTTTTGCCGAAGCGGCCCAGCACGCCATCGACCGTCAGCTTTGGAAAGAAATGGGCATTCCCGAAAACCTCATTGAGCTGGTCAAGCTGACGTGGGAAGATGAGCGGCATTGGCACATTTATGGCCGTTTTGACTTGGCAGGTGGAGTAGGGCGGGAGCCTATCAAACTCATTGAGTTTAACGCCGATACTGCTACTTGTATTCCTGAAACTGCCGTAGTGCAGTGGGCGCACCTCAAAGCCAACCAAATGGACGAGAGTAAGCAGTTTAACAACGTTTATGAGGCATTGAAGGCGCAGTTTTCGGAACTTCGCCAGCGCAATCGTCACTTAAACCCGACCTTGTTGTTTTCGACCATGCGCGATGCTCCCGAAGATGATACCAACGTGGCCGTATTGGGCGAAGCCGCGCGGGAAGCAGGCTTTGACGTGGAGTTTAGCTACATCGACGAGATTGAGTTTTCGCCTACGGAAGGGATTTTTAGACAAAATCCTCAAAATGGGCAATTTGAGTCCTTCGATTTTTGGTTCAAACTTGTGCCTTGGGAGTACATCGGTTACGAAGAACCAGAGTTGGCGGGCTTACTGACAAGTATCGTTAAAAACGGGAAAGCGGTCATCATCAATCCCGCCTACACCTTGCTTTTTCAGTCGAAATACATTTTAAAATTACTCTGGGATTTATACCCTAATCACCCATTACTATTGCCGACTTCTTTGCAGCCTTTTGCGGACAAAACGAGCGTTGAAAAGGTGCTTTTTGGACGAGAAGGAGCCAATGTTCGCATCATTGAGAGCAACGGCTCGGTCGTTTCGTCGGCAGACGGTGACTACGGTGAGTACGAAAAAATTTACCAAGAATACGTCGAATTTTCGCGCGATGCCCTCGGAAAGCGCTACCAAGCAGGTGTTTTTTGGGCTGGAGAAGGCTGCGGCTTGGGCTACCGTCGCGGCGGCAAAATCATCGACAATACCGCCCAGTTTGTGGGGCACATTGTAGAATAACGACTTCGTAACAGAGTGCGCCTGGTTGTGAGCAACCAGACGCACAGCGATGGCGCGAGCGTTACGCTCGTGCCATTTATTTAGAGGCTTCTAGCCTTGTTTTCTTCCCTTCATTGGCTTACGGAGAAGATTAATTAAAATTGTACTTTTCCGTTTTATTGCTTTCTTCGGTACTCCTGTAGTTTATTGTTGATACCAGGCAAATGGGCTGTAAGTGGATGTCTTCGTTTCCGTGAAACATTGGAAAAAATGCAATTTTGTGTTGATTTCACGGGCAAAAAAGTAGGTTTCACGGTTTTTGTCAAAAAAACGGAATTCTTAATTTGGAATTCTCCTATTTTTTTATTCAAATTTGTTATAGCAGTACTTTTGATTTCTTTTGAAATATTGTTGTATTTTTCAAGTAAACAGCCTAGGTAGTTATGATAAGTTTTATCCAGCCCACTTGTTTTAGTACAGCGATTGACAAACACCTGTCGCTCTCGCCTGATTGTAAGTTTGCCTTGATGGAATGTGTAACACAACAGAGATTGGAAGGGCAAGAACTCCTTTTGGAAAAAGGGCAGACCAATGACAGGTTTTATTGGGTAGAAGAGGGATTGATTCGTTTTTTTGCAGATGCAGATGCAGATGCAGATGCAGACGATGATATAACCACTGGGTTTTGTAGCGAAGGTGATTTTTTCTGCGCCTTCAGCAGTTTTTTTTCGCAGAAACCCTCGACAGAATCCATCTGTACGGAAGAACCTACGATTTTGTTTTCGATTGGGTATAAGGACTTGCAAAAGCTTTTTGGCTTATATCCAGAACTGAGCCACGCTTTTTGCAGTTTGTACGGTCATTTATTGGAAGCATATCACGCCCATACAGCTTTGCTTCATTATCGTACGCCTGTTGAGCGTTATGAGGCATTTTTGGGGTTACGTCCACATTTGTTGAACCGTGTCATGGTCAAACATATTGCTTCTTATTTGGGTATTCACCGCGTTACCCTTTGTAAAATACGCAAACAGCTTACCCCCAAAAAAGCATAAATTTTGTTGTTTACTGAATTTAGTAGTTTAAACTACATTGGGTTAAAAAAAGATTGATTTGCTTTAGTAACAAGTAAGCCCCCCTGCATCTTGGCGGACGTGGAAGGCTTATGGGTCTAATCTTTCTACATATAAAAAATATTTTTGTACGTAATACTGATTCAGAATAAATATGAAGCAATTTTGGCCTGCCAATAACTTGGATATAAGTGCTTTGTTTAACAAAAGTTGTACATTTAAAATGTAAATCACTATATATGTATTGATTTTTTAAATATTTCAAAAAAATAATACACTGAGAATCAATAAGAAGGCAGTTCTATTGAAGTATGCTTGTGTTTTTAATAATATGTTTAACTTAAAACGTTTAATTTATGAATAATTTTTTAAAATTTAAAAAATGTTTATTGTTAATAACAATTTTATTTGTTTTTTCTTGTAACTAGCATGGGCTTGATCCTAAAATAAATAATGAACCTTTAAAGATAAAAGATTTTACAATATCTGAAGCTCAGAATTGGTATTTGAATAGTCAAAAAAATGCTCGAATAAATGGAGAAGATAAAAAACCTATTTGGGGAGATGCCAACAAGGCGCAAATTAATGAAAATCAGGACGCAATTATTGTACCTGTTGTGATGAAAAATCCTGTTGGGTATAAAATAAATGACAGAAGGGAGGGAAAAGAGATAAAAGAAAATGATAACTTTGTAAGTGCTGATGTAAAGATAGATTATGTCTTTATAAAAGATTACACTACTCAAGAAATTAAGCAACTAGAACGAAGAATAATAAGTGATGATGACTACTACTTGAAAAATAAAAAAATTAAAGTTAATTCTAATGATTTTGATGGGTATGTTTATTTTTTTAATCAGAATGAGAAATTGGAGTATGGTCTAATTTATAAAAATGGTAAGATACAAGGTACGATTGGGAAAGCACCAAAAAATGCCAAAACTAGTGCACAAATTGAAGTATGCACAGCATGGTATAGTAGGACTTGCTATGGAGTAATTTGCGGGGAGTGGCAATATACGCACACTACCTGTGAGACTTATTCTGTAGCAACAACCACCTCGGCTGGTTCGTCTATTTCTTTAATCGGTATAAGTAGCGGTGGAGGTGGAGCCACTATCCAAGATATTTTGTCTGTTTCCTCTGACCTTACAAATCAGTGGAATCAACTTACTCAGGCTGAACGAAATTATTTTACCATCAAACCTTGGTTATTAATAGATGCTTTGAGTGCAAAAAAACGAGCAGGGTTTTGGACAGAATATTATTACTGTACACCTCCTAATTCGGACTATCTTACTGGCGATAACAATGCAAATGCATTTAAACACTCTGTTTGGAGTGCCACTTTATCAATGCTTGTAGGCCCTCGAACTGCTTTGGAGATTACTGATGCCCATGAAGATGACGAATATCTTTTAACATTATCTGGGCAGATGGATTTACACAATAACGACTTGGGAATCAATATTTATAAGCAACTAAGCGTGAGTGATAGAAATCAAACAAAGATAGTGGAAAAGGTCTTACAATCTATTGCTAACGGAGAAGGGAAAAGAATATATACAACTTCATCAGGAGCACAGCATTTAAGCCCAACCAATGCCAGTGATAAATGTAATTAAATAAAATAGATAGCATGAGTATTCATTTGTGCTATCTATTTTATTGTCTGATTGATAATATTTTGTAGGAAGGCTAGATGTAGGTGAGGTATAGGCTGGCATCTACATTCGCCTAGCCTATTTTCTTATTAAATAAAATAACCAAATAGTATATGAAAATATTTTTAAAATATATCCTTGTTTATCTGAGTGTTGTATTGGCGATTGTATTGCTAATAGTTGCTCCTGTGATTTTTCGGAAATGTGACGAAAATGTTGATGATTTTGCAGAATTTGAGGTAGTTAACGTTACTAAACCTATTATATTTAGAGACCAGATAACTGGATATCAAAAATGTACTGGCACTTCTCCAGCAACTATAGATTTAGTAATAAATGGAACGTTAGATGGATGGGCAACAGTTACCTTTAGCCGTTCTGCAAGCGGAGCAGTAACATCTTCTGATTTAAACTTTAAATTAGATAAAGGAAAAGTATATATAAATAAGCGTTTAAAATATTATTCCCAAGATGTTTGGATAAAGTTTACTCCAGAAGGTAGCCGTAATGGAAAATTAAAAATAAAATCTAGGATAAATAATTTGTAAGTATTTTAACTAGGAAATATTTAATTTGCTTTTTTGTATCAATAAGTTTTTGCTTTTAGGTAGTACTCTTTTGCAATACATTTGCCAACCAACTGTTGATTGCTAGCTATTTTCGGGATACATTTCAAATGTAAATCTGTATTTTAATGATAAAAATTGTTCAAATTTGAAATTCTTAAAAGAACTTGGGGGGTAAAAATGCCAGTCATTATTTGGGTTTGTAATTTCTTGTACTCTAAATTTGATAGGGGTTGTAATTACCAAGCCTTTCATTTGATGGTTATCTCTGAATTTTTCTATTGCTTCTAGCTCTATTCTCTTATAAAGAGACTCAGTGTCTTCTTTAGAAAAAGTTATTTTGAATGGGATTAATAAAATTGGAGTCTCTGCGTTTAATTTCCCTTTTAATGCTAAATAGAGCGATTGGTCGGCTTCAAATTGGTAAGACTTACTTTTGTGTTCATTCACAGTTAGTTCGTCTATTTCTTTATAGTTCACCCCTAGTTCTCTAAATACTTCTATTAAATGCGTATTATACCCGAACGTAGAAACATCAATAAGATTAACAGAAAAAGCAGTTCGGAAGGTGATATTAGTGGGGGTAAATAGTTCTTTGTGTTGGATAATTATGTCTGTGGTTTTCATAAGATATATAGAATTAGTAAAAATTTCAAAGTATTTGATAGAATGTTGATTTTTCAAATTTACAAAATATACCTATAAATTCATTTTAAATTCTTTAAATATTGTAAAATTTTCTTAACATTTAAAGAGTTTAAAATAAGAAAATATCTAATACTATTACTGGGAAAAATTTTTCATGACAATAATTGAAATATTTATGAACTTTTATATGCTCTTTTATTTAAAAATTTAATTTTTAGTAATAATGATAAAAATTGTAACAAAGACAGCTTTTGAAATCTTAAAAAATGAAATATTTTTCAATGATATAAATATTAGATGTCTGATTTCAATATTTACGTAATACATATAAACAGTTGCAAATATTAAATTTATCTTAAAAATTAACCTTACAACGCAATTAATTGGGGTGGTTACGTTGTGCAAATTTTAAAAAATGAAAAAAGGAATCCATTTATTTTTGATGCTACTAGCTGTCGGTATCTCTTGCAAGCCCGACTATGTTACTGTTGGCAAGAAGCTTGAAGGCTCTTGGCGTTTGGAGTGTTTCCAATACATAGATGAAAATAACCGATTAATAGTTGTCGATACACCTCCAGCTATTGTGTTGAATTTTACCGATTCAAAAAGAAATGGAATTTTGTCTTTGGGAACAGATTCGCGTTCTTTTGAATACAACTTTGGCCCTGACCAGTGCAACATTGATGTAGCGGATGAAACAACACTCCCCATAGAAGCTATTGGAAAAGTTCAGGTTTACTCTTACGCCTTTAGAGATAAAAAGAATATTCAGTTTTCTATTGACAAAGAGTACAACTATTCGACCAAAAAGATAATAAAGAATGTGGAATATACTTTTGTAAAGCAATAAGGACTAATTTTTTAGCTTAGGAAAAGCTCGTTTAAAACACAACCTCTGGATGTGAGTATCCCGCTGCACCTAGCCATTCAAAAACTCCAACGCCCTACGTTCGGCCCACGAAAATTCGTCGTTGGCGACCATAAAACCGACGTGGCCACCTTCTTTGGGCGTTTCGACAAAAATAGACGGGTTTTTCTCCGCCAAAAACGTAGGTACACAATCGGCGTTGAGAATGGGGTCGTTTTGGGCATTACAAATGAGGACTGGAATACTGACGTTTTCAATAAAATGAGCAGCGGAAGCTTGTTCATAAAAATCGTCGGCATCGCGGTAACCGTTGACGGGGGCGGAGAAAAAATCGTCAAAGTCCTTCCACACTTTCACCTCTTTCAGTTTGGTTAGGTCGATTCGGTTGGGGTACAGTCGGTCTTTTTCCGTGATTTTTTTGAGGAGTTTTTTCTTGAATCGCTCGCGGTAGAGTCGGTTTTGGGGTAAATCTAACAACTGAGCGCTTGTTTTTAAGTTGGTTGGTGCCGAAAAGGCCGCAACTCCCCGCACAACGTCAGGTAAATTGTTTTGCCTGATACCGACGTACTTCAGCGAAATATTCCCGCCCATGCTATACCCCACGAGCGAAACGTTTTCGTAGTGCTTGGTGCGCAGCGCATGGTTGATGACCTCGGCAATGTCGCCTGTTTCTCCGTGATTGTAAAGCCTAAAAGCGCGATTCATCTCACCACTGCACGAGCGGCAATTCCACGCCAAAACATCCCAGCCGTTTTGGGCAAATAACTTCGCCGTTCCTTTTACATAATGCCGATGTGAGTCGCCTTCGAGGCCGTGGGTGAGCACCACCAACTTTTTGCTACCCGTATCGAGCCAGTCGAGGTCAACAAAGTCACCGTCGGAAAGTGTCAGTCGTTCACGTTCATACGCTACCCCTTTGACTTTACGAAAAACACTTGGAATAACGGTTTGCAAATGCCCATTGAACAAATAACGCGGTGGGCCAGGATAAGTCGAACGGTGAATGACGGGCATACGGAGATTTTTTTTGCACAAAATTGCGGCTATTTTGGCGAAAAGCGTGTGCCCGTGGGATTAAAATGTGCTTCATTCCTAGAAACTTATCTTTCATTAGAAGATGTTATGGATTTGGAAATTGGCTCATTGGGCAATGATTTATTTTGCATATTTCTACGAAAAGCAGATGTACGCTTTCCCAATGACTTCATTTTCAAAAAAATATAAAGACAAAGAGAAGTTAAAAACCAATACTCAATCGACTCGGTAGGTTGTTGGGTTTAAAGATTCCCTTTATTTTTGCGTATAGTTGTTGAAACAACTAAAGTTTTCCACCTTTACTAATCTCTTTTTGTATGATTCGTTCAGTTGCCGACCGTATTTATTTAGACAACGCCGCTACCACTCCTATCGACGCGGAAGTAATCGAAGTTATGCTCCCTTGGATTACGGAGCAATACGGCAACCCGTCGTCGATTCATGGGCATGGGCGTATCGTAAAATCGGCGATTGAACAAGCACGCAAAACCGTGGCGGGACTGCTCAATACGTCGCCTTCCCAAATTTTCTTTACCTCGGGAGGAACTGAAGCCGATAACACGGCCATTCTTTGTAGCGTGGAGGCGTATAACCTTACCCACGCCATTACTTCGCCGCTGGAACACCACGCCGTTTTACATACGTTGGAGTACTTGGCCAAAGTAGGAAAAATCAAACTAAGCCTGGTCAATATCGACAAAAAAGGCCACGTGGACTTAAATCATTTAGAAGAATTGTTGAAGACCAGCCCACGCTCGTTGGTTTCGTTGATGCACGGCAATAATGAGATTGGCAACTTGTTGGATTTGAATGCAGTGGGGGAGTTATGTGAGCAGTACAACGCTATTTTTCACAGTGATACAGTACAAACCATGGGGCATTTGCGCCATGATTTGAAGAACTTAAAAACGAACTTTTTGGTCGGGGCGGCGCACAAATTCAATGGCCCTAAAGGAGTTGGATTCTTGTATGTCAATGATGTGCGTATTCATCCTTACATCCACGGCGGTGCGCAAGAACGGAATATGCGTGGCGGAACAGAAAATGTATATGGAATTGTGGGTTTGGCCAAAGCCTTAGAAATTGCCTACCGCGATATGGACAGCCACCGCGCACACCTCGAAAACCTTAAAAAGCGAATGATTGCGGGCTTCCGCGAAAAAATAGAAGACGTTCGTTTCAACGGCGACTCAGCTAACCTTGAGCGTAGCAACTACACCGTTTTGAACGTGAGTTTACCTCCATCGGATGTCAACGATATGCTGTTATTCAATTTAGATATTGCCAAAATTTCAGCTTCGGGTGGAAGTGCGTGTTCGAGTGGTTCGGAAGTCGGCTCGCACGTATTGTCGGCGTTGGGAGTGGCTCCCGAGCGCGGCAATGTTCGTTTTTCGTTTGGCAAATATAATACCGAAGCCGAAATCGACTACGCCGTAGCGACGGTAGCAGATATGTATAAAACGGTTGGGGTATAATTTTACCAAGAAATTGTGACTCCTTCGGTGAGGGGGTGTGCCATGCAAGTCAACACTTGTCCGTTGGCGATCTCCTCATCGGTCAGTACTTCGTTATATTCCATTTCCACTTCCCCTGAAGTACAAAGCGCGATACACGCGCCACATCGCCCTGCGCGGCAAGTATAAGGCAATGGCCAGCCTGCTACAAGACCTGCGTCAAGTAACGTTTGATTTTCGCGGACGGCAATCGTTTGTTGCGCTCCTCTAAAATTCGCCAAAATCGTTTGGGCAGGATAATGTTTAGGCGTGGGAGGTTTGGATTCAATTACAAAATGCTCGCGTTGAAGTTGGTCTTTGTGAAAACCCATCGTCAACAAACTGATTTCCACCATTAGCATATAATGGAACGGCCCACAGGCATAAAAGCGAGCATCGGAAAAAGGTGCTCCGTTGAGGGTTTGTTGAATAATTTCTTCCAATAAGGTGCCATTGAGGCGCGCCCAACGCAGATTTTTGGCATTTCCCCACAAAAAAATAACCTTCAATTGTTCCGAATGGTCGGTTTGAAGAGCGGTAAGTTGGGCGTAAAAAATGGTGGATTCTACCGACTTGTTGCTGTAAACTAGGGTAATCTGGGTAGAAGGGTGATTGGCTAAAAGTTCTTTGGTCAAGGCCAAAAGTGGCGTAATTCCACTTCCAGCAGCCAACAAAAAGACGTGCTTTGGCGGATGAGCGGGAAGCACAAATCGACCTGCGGGAGGCAGACATTCCCAAACGTCGCCCACGCGGCTATAATCGAGCAAAGGGCGGGAAATCAGGCCATTGGGAACACGCTTTATCGTAACTGACGGAAGCGTATCGACTGATGGAGAAGAAGAAAAAGAAAATGACCGACGAACTTCGTGCCCGTGTTCTTGAAACAAAAACGTCAAAAATTGCCCCGCTTGGTAAGTCAGCGGCTGTCCATCGACCGAAGCTAACACAAAGGTTTTGGCATCTTCGGTTTCTTCGATGATGCCTTTAATGGCTAATCGTTGCGTAATGGGAGTCATAAGGGTATAAAAAAGGCGAGGTGCTTGACCTCGCCTGCAAGTAGTCAAGTATTATTTTACTTCTTTGTCGGGCATCAGTTCGGCGAGCTTTTTGGTGAGTGCTTCACCTCGTAAGTTCTTGCCGACGATTTTACCATTGGGATCTAATAAAAAGCTGGCAGGAATCGAATTGATGCCGTATTGCACAGCCACTTCGTTTTGCCAGTATTTCAAGTCCGAAACGTGTGTCCATGTCAATTGGTCTTTTTCAATGGCTTTAAGCCAAGGGTCTTTTTTCTGATCAAGTGATACGCCCAAAACCGTAAACCCTTTGTCTTTGTAAGC
The DNA here is from genome assembly GCF_057652155.1 of Runella sp. R0.1_18. Taxonomy (NCBI): domain Bacteria; kingdom Pseudomonadati; phylum Bacteroidota; class Cytophagia; order Cytophagales; family Spirosomataceae; genus Runella; species Runella sp. R0.1_18. Next base: position 199,836 of record NZ_JBYFCK010000002.1, on the reverse strand, counting down.
GTTGAATGCCTTTACCACATTTGGGTTTTCTTGACGACATGGGCCGCACCATGACGCCCAAAAATCTACCAATACGTACTTTCCACGTAAAGATGAAAGCGAAACGGGCTTTTCGTTGACATCGTTTTGGGTAAACTCCATGGCCATTTGCCCAACCGCCGTTTTGGCGTTTACGTCAATTTTTTTCTTCAAATCTTTGGCAAAATTTGACGTTAGTGCGTCACCTTTTAAGTACCCATACATGCTCGACAATTCGCTATCTTCACCGTAGAAGAAACGGCTACGAACTAGCCACGCACTTACCAACGACTCAGGGTTTGATTGAATAAACTCTTTAGCTTTGGCGGTAATTTGATCATCAATTTTATCGACTTGTTCGTTGAACTCCTTGTAAGGTTGCTTTTTTTGGTAGGCATCCATGAGTGCAGCCATAACAGGGCGTCGTTCGTTGTTAAGCGCTGCAATAGAGGCAGTATAACGCGACAAGTCATCGTTGATACGGGTTCCTGATACGCTTGAGTTTTCAAGTTCTTCGAGGCTACCAGCAAACGTTAGTGTGGCGTTTTTTTCCACAAAAAACGAAGTTTGCGTTTTGCCTACGCGTAGGTAAGCGGTGGTAAGGTCTTCGATTTGTCCTTTGAAATTAAATTCACCATTGACTGATTTGAGTGAATCGGTGGTTTTTCCGTAGCGGAGGTAAATGGTCTGGTCTTTTACTCCTTTGATGGCACCTGTCACCGAAAAGGGTGCGGGGTCGGCTACGGCTAAAAACGGAAGTAGTGCGAGGCACGACAATAACAGTTTTTTCATCGCGAAATGGTTTTGAGTTTCAGTGAAATGTAAATGTTTCGGAAAGATAAGGGGTATTTGGTAGAGTGCCAAATTGGGTAGGGGTAAAACTAAAAAAGCGGAGAATGTTCTCCGCTTTTTGCAATTATTTTAGCCAATCCAAGCCTCTACGTCTTCTTTTTTCGGCATAGGAGCGTCGATTTTCAATTTCTTGCGGAGACCACCCAAGTCGTTGAACACCTTGTTGGGGTTGGCGGCTTTGAGGGCGTCGATGGTCAAGAAACCCATTTTTTGGAGGGCAGGTACCCAAATCGCAGGTACACCTTGCGCCAAGTAATCGGCTTCGGTAGCCATTTCTACTTTCTTTTCTGGGCGCATTTGTGGGAAGAACAATACTTCCTGGATGCTCGTTTGGTCGGTCATCATCATCGTCAAACGGTCGATACCAATCCCAATTCCCGAAGTAGTCGGCATGCCGTATTCGAGCGAACGGATGAAGTCCTCGTCCATCGCCATCGCTTCTTCGTCGCCGCGCTCGGCCAAACGAAGCTGCTCCTCAAAGCGCTCGCGCTGGTCGATAGGGTCATTGAGCTCAGAATACGCATTGGCCACTTCTTTTCCGTTGATAAACAACTCAAAACGCTCCACCAAACCAGGTTTGCTGCGGTGCTTTTTGGTCAATGGCGACATCTCGACGGGGTAGTCGATGATAAACGTTGGTTGAATCAAGTTGCCTTCTACTTTGGCCCCAAAAATCTCGTCGATAAGTTTGGCTACGCCCATGGTGGCGTCGGTTTCGATGCCCCACTCTTTGCACTGAGCGATGAGTTCTGCTTCGGTTTTGCCTTCTACGTTTATGCCCGTGTATTTTTCGATGGCTTCAAAGATGCTCAAACGCGTGTAAGGCCCCGCAAATTCGATTTCGTTGCCCCACGATTGTATTTTGGTGGTACCGTTTACGGCGATGGCTACTTTTTCGAGGATTTCTTCGGTAATGCCCATCATCCAATTGTAATCTTTGTAAGCCACATAAAACTCCAACGACGTAAATTCTGGGTTGTGGGTACGGTCCATGCCTTCGTTGCGGAACATTTTTCCGAACTCATACACCCCGTCAAAACCACCGACAATGAGACGTTTGAGGTAAAGCTCGTTGGCGATACGCATGTACAACGGCATATCGAGCGTGTTGTGGTGCGTTTTAAACGGACGAGCAGTCGCTCCTCCGTGGATGGGCTGAAGGATAGGCGTTTCTACTTCTAACCAGCCCTTATCGTCGAAAATCCGACGCATGGTGCTGATGATGCGAGCGCGTTTGATAAAAATATCTTTGACGTGGGGATTCACAATCAAATCCACGTAGCGCTGGCGGAAACGTTGTTCAGGGTCGGTAAAACCGTCGTAGGTTTTACCATCCGCTTCTTTTACCACAGGAAGTGGGCGAAGCGATTTGTTTAAAATTTTAAATTCCTCAACGTGGATTGAGATTTCGCCCGTTTGAGTGGTGAAGACGTACCCTCTTACCCCGATGATATCACCGATGTCAAGCAATTTCTTGAAAACAGTATTATAAAGCGTTTTGTCTTCGCCTGGGCAAAGGTCATCGCGACGGAAATACAGCTGAACGCGGCCTGTGCTGTCTTGTAATTCAACAAATGACGCGCTTCCCATGATACGGAAGCCCATCAAACGGCCTGCAATAGAGATGTTTTTATAACTCAGCTTATCGTTTTCGTAATTTTTATGAATATCGGCTGCCGTAGCGTTTACCTCAAATAATTCGGCAGGATAGGGGTCAATCCCCATTTTCATCAAATCTTCGCGCTTTTGGCGGCGGAGGAGTTCTTGTTCGCTCAACATTTACTTGGTTGTTTTAAGCCCCTTACCCCTCGCTGGGGAAATTTATAGATACGGGACTATTCGTTGTTTTTTTTAATATTGCTGCAAAATTAGATAAAAGCCTCCAAAACCCACTCACTCAATGAAAATCTGCAAAATCATCATCAAAGATTTTCACCAATAAATGATAGAATGTTATAGGTAACCACATTAAGATGAAAGGCGACTATTCATTGCTCCAGATGAGCTAAATCTTCGTAGGAAGAGGAAGTTAAGTATGAAAAAAAGCCCCATCGGGGCGACCGACACTCGGTGAAAGATGTCACCCCGATGGGGCTTTTAGGAGATATTTGTTCGCTTTTTCTACTAAGATTTCGCCTCTCTGAGGCTTCTTTGTTTTAATACGTTTAACCTAGTTTTGGAATCAATGAGGCTAAAAGCCAGTGTTTTTACACCTTCTCAAATTCAGATGCAATAACCTCCAAAACCTGATTCCCAAGCGCAATTTCTTCTAAATGGACCAGAAAAAGAGAGGTTGCCTGGCCGCACCATTCTTGAAAAGGGGCTTGGGCAGGTACGTGATTGGGAAGGTAATCGAGGAGCAGCGACAAGTCAAATTCTTCGGCGGTAATCCCCGCGCCTGCCCCTTGTGCATCGAGCGCGTTGCAGGCTTGTTCGTAGTGCGCAGGCACCATCAGGGCAGGCTTTCCCAAATACATAGCCTCACAGACCGATTCAAATCCAGCGGTAGTTACCAAGGCCGTGCAACGGGACATCATATCCAAAAACTTAGCTCCATCGACTTTATGAAATGTGAGTGTTTCGTCGAAATAGTGGTCGGGTTGGTCCCAAAAGCAATGTAAATGCACTTCGGGATGTTGCAAGTGCCAGTCAATCACCGTCTTACTCATGGCGGCGTAAGTGACATAGACCAGAAAAAAAGGTTCTTGGGTAGGCGTTAGCGCTTTGACCGCTCCACGAAGGAGGGGCGGGACGGTCACGATGCGGTGGTGGGTAGGAATAGCAGTGGGATAAAACGAAAGCGCCAGCAGTTTTTGAGCGCGCACCGCCGTAAGGCGTGTATTGATTTTTAACAACCAATGGTCTAAGCTGCGTTTGGCAGGAAATGTAAAATCGTTGCGCAAGAACAAATAATGGTGCCCAACGGCGACAATCGGAACCGCAGGTCGATAGGTGAGTGCGTACAAACCACCAAGCACATCATAAAAATTGACAATCACGTCGGGTTGATGATTTTGAACGTGGGCGTGAATTTCTTTGAGGCTTTTGACGTAGAGAGGAATCCGAAAAAGATGATGCGTAATCGTTTTGGAAAAACTAATACCCCGTTTTCCCATAATCAAGTGTGGGCTGTTAAAAGGGTGAATGTCAGCGGAAAATGAATCGTAAAAGAAAGCAGGTAATTGCCGCCCTTTTCCGATTCCGACGAGTCCAGCGGCTATTTCGTGGCCATTGGCTTGGAGTAGTTGGGCGAGAGAAATCGCCTGTGTTAAGTGGCCGCGCCCCTCTCCTTGAATAATAAATAGAAACTTACTCACGATGCAGCTCGCTCTTTTACGCCAAAAAATTCGGATACCGTTGGTTCGTCTGCTTTGCCCATTTGGGCTTCATTATAGTAAACCAACGTCCAGTTGCCGTCGTGGTCTTCGACCAAAGCAGTGAGCGATTCGACCCAGTCGCCTGAGTTCATGTAAAGTATGCCGTCAATGTCGCGCATGGCGGGTTGGTGTATGTGCCCGCAGATGATTCCGTCGCAGTTACGAGAGCGTGCTAGTTCAGTCAGTTTTTCTTCAAAATCAGAGACGTAGTTAACAGCCGCCTTGACTTTTTGTTTGATTAATTGCGAAAGTGAATAGTAAGGAAGCCCGCACCAATCGCGGTAGTTGTTGTATAACTTGTTGATCCACAGTAAGAATGTGTAGCCTGCGTCGCCCAAATACGCCAACCATTTCATGTGCGTTGTGATGCTGTCGAAGACATCGCCGTGGGTAACGTAAAACCGTTTTTGTCCCGATTTTAGGATGTAGTCTTTGCGAATTTGAAACTGTTTCCCGAGGCGTAAGGGCATGATTTGGTCCAAAAAATCATCGTGATTACCACGAATATAAATGACCTTGGTGTGGTAATCATCCATCATTTTTAGCACCGTTTTGAAAAAAGCCGTGTGCCGACGCTTCCACGTACCGTATTTTTTCAGCTGCCATCCGTCGATGATGTCACCGTTTAAGACAAGCCGTTTGCATTTGTATTGTTTCAAAAAATGGGTGACTTCTTTGGCCTTGGAGCCACTGGTACCGAGGTGAACATCCGAAATCACGATGGTACGATAGTGCGTCTTCTGCTTCATGTTCGCAAATTGCACTTCACCTATTACTTAATTATTGCCTGATTATTAATGTTTTACTAAATTTTTTGGCGGAGGCTAACAAATGGGTAATGTAAAAAAAATAATACCTCAGGTTTTGATGTATCAATTCCTGAGGTATATTTGTGGCATGAACAATTCACAACTATACAAGGGCAGCCTTTCGCTGATTATTCTGAAATTATTAGAAGAAAATAAGCGAATGTATGGCTACGAGATGACGCAAAAGGTCAAAGAGCAGACCAACGGAGAGCTTGTCATCAACGAAGGAGCGCTGTATCCCGCGTTGCACAAACTAGAAGCCGACGGGTTGCTGACGGTGGCGGTAGAACAAGTGGGCAACCGCCCGCGCAAGTACTATTCGTTGACGGAGAAAGGCGAAGCCGAAACCATCAACCGCTTAGAAGAACTCGCCGATTTTGTCAAACACATGCAATTATTACTTAATCCTAAACTATCGCTTGGCTAAAATGAAACGAGAACTGAGTTATGTCGATGTGAGTCGCATAAGTACCTATGTGGAAGCAATGGGAGTAGATTTCTATGATGTACAAGTAGAAATTGTAGACCACATTGCGTCTGAAATAGAGATGCAATTGGAGGCTCTTCCTGAACGAAAATTTCAAGAAATGTTTGATGAAACGCTGGCAAATTTTGGAGATTTTGATACAATTGTCTTTGAAAAACAATCGCAAGTGATGCGGCAGTACAATCACTATTTCAAGCAGACAATAAAAGCGTTTTTTAAATGGCCTAGAATTGTTTTTACAGCTTCACTAACTCTACTTTGTTACATAACACTCACGACTGTGCCTTCTTCTAGCATCGAAATAGTAAAAGATGTCCTTTTTTGGGGAAGCATGGGGCTTGTATTTGGCTATTGTGGGTTAACTTACTGGCGTAATCATCGTCAATACCACAAGCTTTGTACAACTCACATTTTAGGATGGTTTCCGCTTTTTGTACAGTTTCCACAAGGACTTATTTGGTTGACAAAGTACGCCGAAAAATACCGAGAAGAATACCCATTGATGTTTGCCTTTGTGTATTCACTTTCTTTCATTGCAATCTGGGCATTTATAGAATCGTATGAAAAGATACGGAGTTATGGCAGAGAAAAATACCTGAAAGTGTTATGGCAATGATATTACAACTAACAGATAACCAGATAAATGCCTTGTATGCCTTTGTAGAGCGTAAAAATGTTAAATTTTACGATTTACAAATTGAATTGGTGGATCATTTGGCCTCAAAAATTGAGCAAAAATGGATAGAGGCTCCTACGCTTTCTTTTGAGGAGGCATTGGCGAAGGTATATGAAGAATTTGGAAAGCAAGGCTTTTATGAGTTGATTCAACGTGCCCATGTTGCTGCGCGTTCCAAACACCAGAAAACTTGGTGGCGATACTTCAAACAATATTGGCAACTACCTCAACTTGTTATTACATTTTACTTTGGGGTGGTGTATGGATATTTTTTGAACGTATTGGTTATAAAGAGGGCATGTGGATAAACTTAGCCGCAATTCTTACGCACGCGCTTGTGTCTATGTATGGTTTTTTTAGAATGATTCGTAAACAAACCCTACGCCTAACCGTCATGCCTTACTTGCGTACTTATCCTTTTGAAGGATGGATTTTGACCCTTTTGTTCATATTGACCTTTAAAAGTTCAACCCCTGTTCCAGTTGAATTGATGAGTGGTATCATTGCCATTAATTGGTTAATGATAAAAGCTGCTTACGATGCTGATGCCGCTTTATTAAATGAGCAGCGTAGTTTGTACCCTAAAGCTTTTGCGTAAATAATCATGAAAACACAACTAACAGATACCCAGATAAATACCCTTTACGCCCTTGTTCAGAAAAAAGGGGTTACTCCTTTAGATGTTCAAATTGAACTCGTTGACCACTTGGCGACCGATATAGAAACACAGCTAAATAATGAAGCCGCAATCGGTTTCGAGGAAGCCTTGGAACGTAGCTCGTCCAAATTTGGTCGTTGGGGGTTTGATTATTTTTTGCAAAAAGCAGAACAAAATGTTAGTAAACGGCAATCCCGATTAATGTGGGAGGCATTCCTGAGCTTTTTTCGCTGGCCTAGAGTTATGTTTACAGCTACGTTTGCTGTGTTATTTTGGTACCTTTTAGTGAATGGGTTAGACCCAAAAATTGTTCGTAAAGCTGCACTGGCAATTTGGATAGTTATTGGCTTAGGTTATGGCTTTTTTGCGGTTTGGCGGCACTCAAAAATGAACAAACAAGTCGCACTGGCTAAACCGCCTGTATGGCTTGGGCTGTGTGGTCAGTTGCCTGGCCTTCTTAATATGTTATTAGGGGAGTTTTGGCAAAATAGCTATTCTACCGAAGCATACGCGATTTGGGCGACTTTTTTTGTAGTACTCTGTACAACGTTTACGTGGGCGACGATAGAAATCTACGAACACCTCATGGCCGAAAGTAAGCGCCTTTATCCGCAAGCTTTTGCGTAACTCTAAACCCCCGTGCAGACGGTTACTGATAGAGAACCGTCATACGAAACGTTCTTCCTTCGCGCATCACGAGGTTTTGAGAAACCTCGCTTGGCAGATTTGAGAATCTGCCAGCACAGTCCATCACCATTTATTCCGTCAACCTCATTTCACGAAAAGCCCCGTATGCCGTTTATAAATGCTATTGGCCGTTAGTCCGATAGCAGGAGAAAATTTGCGCTTTTTAAGATAGTATTGTAATATCATTTTAATATCAAAATACTATGAAAGAAAAAGAACTTACCTCAGCCTCTGGTTACGCATTTATTGGAATGGGATTCGCCTTATGGATTTTTGGTGGAATGATGGCGAGCGCCCAAACGGGCCTGTTAGCAGGAATATTGTTCTTGCTAGGGTGCATTATGTTCGTGGGTTTGACGGTTATCAACCCCAACGAAGCGGCTGTTACTACTTTCTTTGGCGAGTACGAAGGAACCATGAAACAGAATGGGTTACGTTGGGTGAACCCCTTGTATCGTCGTCGGAAAATAAGCCTGCGAGCGCGTAACCTCAATGGCCAAAAGCTAAAAGTAAACGACAAGATGGGAAACCCGATTGAAATTGCGGCGGTCGTTGTGTGGAACGTGGAAGATACGGCTCAGGCGGTATTTGAAGTCGATGATTATCAGAAATTTGTTGAAATTCAGTCGGAAGCAGCAGTGCGGAAATTGGCGGGTTCTTATTCTTACGATACCATCGAAGATGAAGAAGCTGATATGACCCTGCGCGACGGTTCGGGTAAAATCAACGATATGCTCGAACACGAACTAAACGAGCGTTTGGTGCGGGCGGGTGTAAAAGTCCTCGAAGCGCGTATTAGCCACTTGGCGTATTCGCCCGAAATTGCGGGGGCAATGTTGCAACGTCAGCAGGCGTCGGCGGTGGTAGCGGCTCGTAAACAAATTGTGGATGGTGCCGTGGGAATGGTCGAAATGGCTTTGGCTAAACTCTCTGAGAAAGAAATCGTTCACCTCGACGAAGAACGCAAAGCGGCCATGGTGAGTAATTTGCTGGTGGTTCTTTGCGGCGAAAAATCGGTGAGCCCCGTGGTCAATGCGGGAACGTTGTACAACTAAGCTTTTGTACTATTTGTACTTATGGAATGTTTAGAGATTTGTCTGAACATTCCTTTTTTGCGTTATTTACCATTATCTTTTTATTCAATGGCAACCGAAAAAAAGGCGTTTGTGCTCAGAATCAGCCCCGAAATGCTCAAAGAATTGGAACAATGGGCTCAGGAAGAGTTCAGAAGTACCAATGGCCAAATCGAATACGTGCTGAGTGATGCGCTCAAGAAACGAAAAAGAGCGCCGAAACAACCTAAGAGCCCAGCCTCGCTGGAGTAAGTACCCATGCACTTATACCTTCATATTCCTTTTTGCAAACAAGCTTGTCACTATTGTGATTTTCATTTCAGTACCCAGTTGAAATCAAAAACGGAGATGGTCGCGGCTATTTGCCGAGAAATCGAATTACAACGCGACTATCTGCCAACGCGAACGCTCGAAACCATTTATTTTGGAGGAGGAACGCCCTCTATTTTGACTCCAAACGAATTGGAACAAATCATCGAAACGATTCACCGCTTTTTTAAGGTAGAATCAGGGGCTGAAATTACCCTTGAAGCTAATCCTGACGATTTAACATCTGAAAAGCTCCGCGTGTTGAAACCGTTTGTGAACCGTTTAAGCATTGGTTTACAGTCGTTTTATGAACCATATTTGCGTTTTATGAATCGGGCGCACAACGCGCAGGAGTCGGAGCAATGTGTAAAGCTGGCCCAAGACCACGGGTTTGATAACCTGACGATTGACCTGATTTATGGCATGGGCCAGGCACATTTGGGGATGGTTCCAACGGTCAGTGACGAACAACTCTGGCAGCAAGACCTCGACAAAGCAATGGCGCTCGGAACGCCGCATATTTCGGCCTACAACCTGACGATTGAGCCCCAAACAGCTTTGGGAAATTGGCTCAAAAAAGGAAAAATAAAACCCGTTGACGAAGACCTGTCGGCGCGGCATTTTGAGCAGATGGTTCGCTTCTTGAGGCAAGCTGGGTACGAGCAATACGAAATTTCCAACTTTGCTAAAAATGGCCAATATGCCCGCCACAACAGCAGCTACTGGAAGCGGCGGCCGTACTTGGGCGTTGGGCCGAGCGCGCATTCATTCAATGGTATTTCGCGCCAGTACAACGTGTCTAATAATGCCCTGTATCTTCGTGGTATTCAGCTCGAAAAGCCTGTTTTTGAACTAGAAGAATTGTCAGTTTTTGACCAAGTCAATGACTATATTTTGACGAGCCTTAGAACGATTTGGGGCTGTGATTTGGCGGTTATTTGGGGCATAGGGAAAGTTGACTTGCTGGAAGAACAAAAAGCGTACGTTGAAAAATTTCTTGAAAAAAATTGGGTAGAAGTAAGGAACAATGTGCTGTATCTCACAGAGAAGGGGAAATTATTTGCCGACCGAATTGCCTCAGATTTGTTTTTAGTTTGAACAATTGGATTCATTTTTCGATTTTTGTTACACTAATAAGTCACACTATTTTGATAACCACTTTTTAGTCCTCTATGGCTGTTAACCGAATTCGTCCCAACACTCCTCCATCTGCACCCTTGCCCAAAACAAAAAGTTGGAAGTCTATTCTAACGCGTTTTGTGCTAAAGAGCATATTGTATTTTCTGGTTGGGTCAGTGATTTGGGTGACAGTGCTCAAGTTTGTGCCCGTTTGGTTTACGCCATTCATGCTTGTACGAAAAGTGGAGGCCATTGCGGATGGTCGCAGCAGTAAAATTTATTCAGATTGGACGCCCATTGAAGACATGTCGAAGGAAGCGCCTTTGTCGGTTGTAGCTTCCGAAGACCAGCTTTTTCCCGAACATTGGGGCTTTGATTTTAAAGCGATGGGCAACGCATTTCAATCCAATTTGAAGGGGAAAAAAATCAGAGGAGCAAGCACTATTTCACAACAAGTAGCCAAAAATGTCTTTTTATGGCAGGGCCGCAGTTACATCAGAAAAGCCTTAGAAGTATATTTTACGCTTTTAATTGAGGTAATCTGGGGAAAAGAACGTATCTTAGAGGTATATCTTAACGTAGCTGAAACAGGCAATATGACTTTTGGGTATGAAGCCGCCGCTCAACGTTTTTTCCAAAAATCGTCGGCAAACCTAACTCGCACAGAAGCAGCACGCATTGCTGCCGTATTGCCAAGTCCTTTACGTTTTTCAATTAAAAACCCGTCGAGTTATACGCTGAGACGTACACAGCAAATAGCTCGCCAAATGCGAATGTTGGGCCGAGATTATACCGCAAAACTGTAAGAATATGCTTATATTCTAAGGTGAAATTGCTCAAAAGTGGCTCATTATGTGTATGTTAACTTGTTTTTGTGTCGGCAGAAAAGTATATTCTACTAGATATATCAACTTTTGGCATAATTATTGCCTGTAAAATTATACTGTACCAATTACCCTACGTAAATTTAATTGATTGATTTTCACAGAGTTGTCCTCTTGTGGTGGCAAAACTGTAACATCATTTTAACGAGTATTAACGATGTAGTAGGGGCATGATTCGAAATGTTTTACGCATTATTGGGTGTGCGGTATTTTGGGCCGCGTGGCTGCTTCATTTTGAAGTACGCGCTCAGGCTGTACCCTGCGGAACTCCCCACGAAAATACGGCAGAGATTCAAAGCCGAGAAAATCGAGTCATTCAGCTGAAACAAAAGTTTGCCGAACAATATGCAACGGCTGCAATCCAAACGGTTCAGTATATCCCAATTAAAGCGCATGTACTAAGAAGAACAGATGGCACAGGCGGACTCAGCATCGCAGATCTCAACATCGCACTTGCTCAAGTCAATTCATACTACACTAACGTAGGCAGCGGACTCCAGTTTTACTTCTGCGGTTCTCCCAATTACATCAACAACACGAACCTCTACGATTACGACAATACGGAGGAGTCCACCCTCTGTAATGCCAACGATGTGACGAATGCCATCAACGTTTATTTCCCCAATACCATACAGTTTGGCAGTTTGGCCGTATCAGGATACGCGTACTTCCCAAGTACGTTGGCAAGCACCAATCGGCTTTTCGTACAAGCCAGTAATGCCACGGATTTGCGAACATTTACCCACGAATTAGGCCATTATTTTAATCTATTACACACTTTTCAAGGAAGTACAGACCCCAATTTAGCCAACCGTGAATTGGTTCAGGGAGGCAACTGCGCAACAAAAGGAGATTTGGTTTGTGATACTCCCGCCGACCCATACGGACGGGATTCGGTAAGTTTGCTCGGCTGTAGTTACACAGGAACGGCGCGAGATCCCCAAAATCAATTGTACAATCCCTCGCTCTCTAACATCATGTCGTACTATCCCATTGCGTGCGGTAATACTTTTACGGCAGGGCAAATGAACCGAATCAGCGGAGGGGTTTTGTTACGAACCGATGGCGCAAATCAGTATTCGCTCACTTGCGGCTCGACCGTCACAGGAGCTAACGTACCAAGCAACTTGGCAGGCACACTGGGGCCATCGGGAGTGACGCTGACATTTACCGATAATTCATCCAATGAGTCAGGGTTTATTATTGAGCGCTCAACGACCTCCGCCACGGCGGGTTTTGTGCCTATTGGTGGCATTGCCCCCAACGTTACGACCTACTTAGATCAAACAACCACCGCTTTTACGACTTATTATTATCGCGTAAAGGCATCCAACTCTTCGACCGACTATAGTGCTGTATTCATTATCACTACTGGGCTCAACTATTGTACTCCAACCTACACTACGCCGTGTTCGACGCTCCAAGTATTGATTGATGATTTTATCTTGAAACAGGGAGCCACAACCATCATTAACAACGTCAATTCTAATTGTTCGGCAGGTAATTTTGGAGATTATACATCCACGCCTTACAATGTAACCGCAGGTAGTACATACACGTTTACGGCGAGGGCTACTTCAGGTGGCGTTGGTACTTATTTTGACCAACACATTACAATATGGCTTGACTATGACCAAGATGGGGTTTTTGAGGCATCCGAAAAGGTGTATCAAAGCACGGATATTTCTTCGACAAGGATGAACCCTACGGCAACCAACTCATTTACAATCCCAGTGACGGCAAGCGGAACGGTACGTATGCGGGTACGGTCAAGTTATAACTCGGGGTCGGGTAGTACTGTCACCGATCCTTGCGTGAACCTAAATTATGGAGAAGCAGAAGACTATAGCTTAATTGTTTCAGGGGCGTCGCCGCCTTCCATTACAACGGGTAGCGTCACGCCCAGTACCGTATGTGCTGGTCAAAGCATTAGTGTTAGTTTCACAACGGCCAATTTAACTTCTACTTCGTACGTCGTTCAGTTGTCGGATGCGGCTGGAAATAATTTTGTTGATATTCCAACAACAGGAACAAGTAGTCCATTGACTGCGACAATTCCTGCTGGAACGTTAAGTGGAACAGGCTATAGAGTTCGTGTCAATTCTGTTTCGCCGAGTGTAACGGGTTCAAGCAGCGCAACTTTTACCATCAATAGCATTCCCAGCGCTCCCTCCGCGACGACGCCAATTAATTATTGCCAAAACCAAACGGCGGTAGCGCTGACGGCCACGGGCAGTAATTTGTTGTGGTACACCGCAGCGACGGGCGGTACAGGTAATTCGACTGCGCCAACTCCATCAACGACGTCAGTGGGTACCACCAGTCATTGGGTATCTCAAACGGTAAGTGGCTGCCAAAGCAATCGCACAAAAATAGACGTCATTGTCACGGCCACGCCCAGCGCTCCCTCCGCGACGACGCCGATTAATTATTGTCAAAGCCAAACGGCGGTAGCACTGACGGCCACGGGCAGTAATTTGTTGTGGTACACCGCAGCGACGGGCGGTACAGGTAATTCGACTGCGCCAACTCCATCAACGACGTCAGTGGGTACCACCAGTTATTGGGTATCTCAAACGGTAAGTAGTTGCGAAAGCAATCGCACAAAAATAGACGTCATTGTCACGGCTACGCCCAGCGCTCCCTCCGCGACGACGCCGATTAATTATTGTCAAAGCCAAACGGCGGTAGCACTCACGGCCACGGGCAGTAATTTGTTGTGGTACACCGCAGCAACGGGCGGTACAGGTAATTCGACTGCGCCAACTCCATCAACGACGACAGTGGGTACCATCAGTTATTGGGTATCTCAAACGGTAAGTGGTTGCCAAAGCAATCGCACAAAAATTGATGTGAATGTGACGGCTACGCCAAGCGCTCCCTCCACGACGACGCCGATTAATTATTGTCAAAACCAAACGGCGGTAGCACTGACGGCCACGGGCAGTAATTTGTTGTGGTACACCGCAGCGACGGGCGGTACAGGTAATTCGACTGCGCCAACTCCATCAACGACGACAGTGGGTACCACCAGTTATTGGGTATCTCAAACGGTGAATAGCTGCGAAAGCAATCGCGCAAAAATTGACGTTGTCGTGAGTTCTACTCCACCAGCGCCTTCAGTAACAACTCCTGTGAATTATTGTCAAAGCCAAACGGCGGTAGCACTGACGGCCACGGGCAGTAATTTGTTGTGGTACACCGCAGCGACGGGCGGTACAGGTAACGCTACGGCACCGACACCTTCAACGACGACCGCGGGCATAACCAGTTATTGGGTATCTCAGACACTAGGCAGTTGTGGTAGTAGTACCCGAGCAAAAATAGATGTCGTCGTTACAGCCACGCCAAGCGCTCCCGCCGCGACGACGCCGATTAACTATTGCCAAAACCAAACGGCCGTAGCACTGACGGCAATGGGTAGTAATTTGTTGTGGTACACCGTAGCGACGGGCGGTACAGGCAACGCCACGGCACCGACGCCTTCAACGACGACCGCAGGCCTAACCAGTTATTGGGTATCTCAAACGGTAAGTGGTTGCGAAAGTAACCGTACTAAAATTGATGTGAATGTGACGGCTACGCCTGCTGCTCCTACAGCTACGTCGCCAATTAACTATACGCAAGGACAAACAGCAAGCCCATTAACCGCTACGGGTACATCTTTAAAATGGTACACCGTCCCAACGGGAGGAACATCTAATACGACAGCCCCCACACCATCGACGACAGTAGTGGGAACAACCAACTATTATGTATCTCAAACGCTAAGTACTTGTGAAAGCCCAAGGGCAACCATTGTTGTAAACGTTACTTCTACGTCAACCTCTGTGGCGTGCCCAACCATAAAGATATATTTGGAAGGCGTTTGGGGAAGTACCGAGATGTCAACGACGCTCAACCAACAAGGACTATTACCTGGACAAACGCCCGTAAGTCCCTTTGGCGTAGCGACTCCTGCTGGTCAGCCTTATAAAACAGCTCCTTGGAATTATTTGGGCACAGAGACGGTAAGTTCTTACGACAGCGATGTGGTGGACTGGGTGTTGATTTCACTACGAACGGATGTAACCAATGCCTCCTCAATGGTTTATCGTACGGCAGGTTTACTTCGTAAAAATGGTAATGTGACCTTAGTAGCGGCTTGTCCTACCTTGTCCACTTCGCAGTCTTATTATGTACTGGTAGAACACCGAACACACGTGGGGGCGGCGTCTCATATACCTGTAGCCATTGCAAGCAATAAAATTACGTACGATTTTACCCAGCAACAGTCCTATATTCCTTCCAATGCACCTGCGTCGGGGCAGATGCAGGTTGGAGTTGTTCACTGTTTGTTTGCGGGAGATTCAAACAAATCCTCTTTTTCTGAAATCAATGCCAATGACTCAAGTACTTGGCGCCTGGACAATGGGAAATTTGCGCGCTATTTACTGACTGATTATAATTTAGATGGAGAGGTAAATGCCAATGACGATATTCTTTGGCGGAAAAACAACGGAAAATTTTCAGGCGTAAGTTTCTAAACCGGCATATTAATTGTGCAATATAAGTGGCAGGCTGTTAAGGGCTTTACAAAAATCGAACCAATTATTCGGAAAATATGAAAAAGTTTAATCTTCTATCTTTTTTATTTGTCGGGGCGCTATTGATGAGTGCAACTTTTGCTAAGGCCCAAGGACGTTATGAAGTGAGGCTTGTTCCAGGGAGTTATAACTGCGCCAAAGATTCGGTGACGATGTGCGTAGAAATCCGTGCTACTTCTGCCGACAGTGCCTTTGTAATGGGAAATGCCAATATTTTGTTGACTTATCCCACAAACCAGTTGAGTAACCCCGTTTACAGAAGTCGTGGAGTATTTAGTGGAGGTACCTATTCGTTGCTTGGAATGACCCGGACGCCAGGAGACCCAACCAGTGCATTAAGTATTAACATCGTAAATAATGGGGTGAATGGAGAAGGAACAACGGTGGATACCAACTGGAAAACGGTGGCGTGTTTGGCGTTTAGTACCGCAGGAAATACCAGCAAATGTTATAGTATGTCGGTGAGCTCAAGCAATCCTTCAACGGTCGTGACAATGGCCTATCCTGATCCTGCTGACCCACAAAACAATATGTCATTGACAAGGCAAGTGTCGCAAGGAGCGTTGACGCCTATCAATAACCAGTGCCCAGCTACACCTACTGTGTCGTTGTCGGGCGGAGGAACAATCGCAGCGGGAGGAAGTTCTACTTTGACCGTTACGTCTCAAAATAGCGTGTTACCAGCGACGGTAGCGTTAAGCGGTGGAATTTCGGTAATGCTGACGCAACAAGAGCCTAGCAAGACGATTACGGTCACCCCAACAAATACAACTACTTACACGGTACAGAGCGTCACGGGCGATTGTGGAACTGGGACTGGACAAGGAACAGCGACTGTCACTATTCAAAGTTCTGGCACAGACTGCTCAAATGTTAAGTGTGTACCCGTAACTTTCCGAATTATTAACTAGGGAAGTTTTTAAAAATATCTAAAAGATAGGTGGCTGCTTTAATAGGCAGCCATTTTTCGTTTTCGACCTGTGCCTCCATCTCGTGAAGTTGCTGGAGAACTTTGGGGTGCTGATAAAACTGCTCTTCTAAAGCATACCGAATCAGGCTGTGCATCCATTCAAGGCTTTGCTGCTGACGGTTTCGGTGGAAAAAGCCGTTTTGTTGTACTTGCAGCGTAAACCGCTCAATCATTGTCCAAATATCATCCAAGCCTCTATTTTCGAGGGCTGAACAGGTTTTTACCTGTGGATACCATCCATTTTCAGTGGGGGGAAACAAGTGAAGTGCATTTTGGTATTCAACTACTGCTCTTTGGGTAGCAGGCTGATTGGTGCCGTCGGCTTTGGTAATGACAACGGCATCGGCCATTTCCATAATTCCTTTTTTAATGCCTTGAAGTTCATCACCTGCGCCTGCGAGCATTAACAAAAGGAAAAAGTCAACCATTCCTTTGACCAAAGTTTCAGATTGACCCACGCCCACGGTTTCGATAAAAATTACTTCAAAACCAGCGGCTTCGCACAAAAGCATCGTTTCGCGGGTTTTGTTGGCTACTCCCCCGAGCGAACCACTGGAGGGCGAAGGCCGAATGTAGGCCAAGGGGTCGTGGGAAAGTTCTTCCATGCGGGTTTTATCACCCATGATACTTCCCTTAGAGCGTTGGCTGGTGGGGTCAATGGCCAAAACCGCGAGTCGTTTGCCAAGACCCGTTATTTTTTTGCCAAAAGCTTCAATAAACGTGCTTTTTCCAACACCTGGTACACCCGTAATCCCAACGCGAATAGAACGCCCAGTATGCGGCAAAATGAGCTCTAAAACTTGCTGCGCTAGTTCTTTATCGGAAGGAAGCTGACTTTCGATGAGGGTGATGGCACGACTTAAAACCATTCGGTTGCCCGAAAGAACGCCTTCAACATAAGCCTGAACTGAAAGACGATGTCGCAAGGGAGTGACTTTTAGTTAGTGATGAGAACCTAAAAAAGCCTCTGCCCAAAGGATGTCTTCGGGCGTTGTGATTTTAATGTTTTCGTAGGCACCGTCGATGAGAGTTACTTCACGGCCCGCAAAGTTGAGAACGCTGGCACAGTCGGTGAAAAAAGGCTGCTCAGGAGCGTCAAACGCTGGTCGCATCCAATCGAGTCGGAAAGTTTGGGGCGTTTGAACGAGTTGGTAAGAAGCGCGTTCGGCTGATTGATTGCTACCGTCTTCGGCCACAAATCGGAGAGAATCTTTGAGCGGAACGCTCGTTACGGCAGCGCCTTTTTCGGCGGCAACCTCAAACCCTTTGGCAATGATTTCGGGGGTAACAAACGGGCGAACCCCGTCATGAACAGCGACGAGTCCTTCTTTTGCGCTGATGCGTTGAAGTCCGTTTTTAACCGATTGAAAGCGGGTACCACCGCCAGTAACGGTGACAATCGGAGGGTAGAATTCGTGCTTGTCGCAGAGCGCGTACCAAGCTTTCATTTCGCTGGCTGGGAGAACCAGAATGAGCTGCAAAGAGAAATCATACGAAAGGAATTTCTCAATGGTGTGCATTAAGATGGGTTTTCCGCCAATTTCAATAAATTGCTTTGGCATCTTTTTTCCCATGCGTGTTCCGCTTCCCCCAGCGACGATAATGGCAAATTTTGTCATTTGCTTAGATGATCAGCATGGCATCACCGTAGCTGAAAAATTTGTATTTTTCTTTGATGGCGATATCGTAAGCTTCCATGATTAGCTCATGCCCACCAAATGCGCAAGTCATCATCAATAGAATTGACTCAGGCAAGTGGAAGTTGGTCAATAGCGCGTTTGAAATCTTGAAATCGTACGGAGGGAAAATAAACTTATCCGTCCAGCCTACAAATGGCTTAACGCGATTGTTGGCTGAAACCGAAGATTCAAGCGCTTTAAGAGAAGTTGTTCCAATGGCACAGACTTTCTTCTTATTGTCCAATGCGTTGTTGATAATCGCTGTACTAGGCTCAGAAATGGCATAGTTTTCTGAGTCAGTTTTGTGCTTGGTCAAGTCTTCTACATCCACTTGGCGGAAAGTACCCACACCCACGTGTAAAGTGATAGGAGCGAAATTAATTCCCTTGATTTCCATGCGGCGCTGAATCACCTTTGTAAAGTGCATTCCAGCGGTAGGGGCAGCTACGGCGCCTACGTGTTGGGCAAAGATGGTTTGATAACGTTCACGGTCGGCATCTTCTACCTTGCGCTTGATGTCGCGCGGGAGGGGAGTTTCACCTAGTTCGTCGATGGCGCGCATGAGTTCGTCGTGGTTGCCATCATACAAAAATCGAATTGTACGGCCCCGCGAAGTAGTGTTGTCAATGACTTCTGCTACCAAATCGCTATCGCCAAAATACAATTTGTTTCCTACCCGAATCTTACGTGCGGGGTCAACCAATACGTCCCAAAGGCGCATTTCGCGGTTAAGCTCACGCAACAGAAATACCTCGATTTTAGCACCTGTTTTTTCCTTCTGTCCGTACAAACGAGCAGGGAAAACTTTGGTGTCGTTGACAACCATCACGTCGCCTTCGCTGAAGTAATCTATAATTTCGGAAAATTTCTTATGTTCAATTTTCTTAGTTTGACGATTTACCACCATTAAGCGGGAGTCGCCACGATCGGCTGGATAGAGAGCAACAAGGCTCTGAGGAAGGTCAAACTTGAACTCGGACAGTTTCATATATCTTTCTTATCTAAAAGACACCTCAAAAAATTAAGACCGCAAAAGTAGTAATAAATAAGCGATTTTCAGTTACTTTGGTGCTTTTTTTTAGAGACCCCCCTTCCTCAGAGGTTTTGTGAATTGAGTTGGCACTTTAAGGAACGAGTGTCAACGGAAAAGTAACGTTGGCATCGTCGCTACCAGGGGTAACCGTTCCATTTTTTACGGGTTGGCCATTAACGGGTGGTTGGTGGCGGAGTTGTACTTTGATTGTGCCTGTACTTGCTGCGCCAGTTACCAATGTACCAGTCAAACCAACGGGTAGGTTACGGCTGTCTTTATCAGTAGCAGTGTAAGTAAACAAGCTAGAAGCGCTTGGTGTTACAACTACCAAGTGTTCGTCGGCTTCTTCCAAAATCTCACTAGTGATGCTTTCTGCTGGCGACACACTTTCGTTTAAAAATTCTACCTCCAACTTGTAGGTACGACTTGGGCGTAAAGAAATAGCACTGATAGTTGGGGCAGTACCACCGTCTCCGTCCAAATCCTTCCATTCAAAGGTCTGTGCCGTCGTAGTTCCGTTTTCGGTAAATTTCAAACGTACAGTTGTGATTAGTTCGTTTTCGTCTTCTGGAGCAGGTTCTTCTTTTTTACAACTTCCAAGCGTTAAAACTAAACCTAGTAAGATGAAAAGTCGGGTGTGATAAAGTGACATAGTTTGATGGATGTGTTTAATGAAAATTATAAAACAGGAAATGGGTCAAAAAAGCGTTTGTTGGCTTCCATTTCTTTGATTTCAGTTTCGGTGCAAAGACAAGCAATGAGTTCTTGCTCAATCGTTTTTGGGTTTAAGTCTTGTCCAATAATCACAAGTTCGTTTTGGCGGTCGCCAAAGCGTTTATCCCATTTACTTTCGATTGATTTTTTATTTGCAACATAAGCAGAGTAGCGGATTCGCTCGTTAAAAGGCATGCTACACCACCAAACACCCGCGCTTTCGGCGCGGAGTGAGCCGCCTGCTTGGCTCCAGTTAATGGCTTCGTCGGGACGAGAGGCTAGCCAAAAAAGCCCTTTGCTGCGGATGATACCCGCGTGCCAATCGTTGGAAAGGTAGTTCCAAAAACGCTCTGGATGGAAAGGGCGCTTGTCGCGAAATACGAACGAACTGATTCCATATTCTTCGGTTTCGGGGGTGTGGCCTTTGCCCGATGCGGTGTTTTGTAACTCTTGAATCCAGCCTGCCGATTGCTCGGCTTTGTCGTAGTCAAAAAGGCCCGTGTTCAGAATCGTTGAAGGAGGTACTTTGCCAAAAGTTGTTGGAACAATTTTCGCAACAGGGTTTAAGGACTTGATGATGGCGGTCAACTCTTGCAGTTGCGCTTTGGTGACCAAGTCCGTTTTGTTCAATAAAATGATGTCGGCAAACTCAATTTGGTCGGTCAACAAGTTGACAATCGTCCGATAATCTTGTGGGTCTTCACTGAGTTGGCGTGTTTGAAGTGTATCTACTGAACCAAAATCTTTGGCAAAATTGAAGGCATCCACCACCGTGACCATGCTGTCGATTTGTGCCCATTGAGACAAATCAATGCCGTTTTCTTCGTCCACAAACGTGAAAGTTTGCGCCACAGGAACAGGCTCAGAAATCCCCGTGCTTTCAATGAGCAGGTAGTCAAAACGGTTTTCTTTGGCCAGTCGCTCTACTTCTATCATCAAATCTTCCCTGAGCGTGCAACAGATACACCCATTCGACATTTCAACGAGTTTCTCTTCGGTGCGCGAAAGGGTATTTTCTCGCGCTACAAGTTGTGCGTCAATGTTGACTTCACTCATGTCGTTCACAATGACCGCGACTTTAAGTCCTTCTTTGTTGTGAAGTACGTGGTTGAGTAGGGTGGTTTTACCTGCCCCCAAAAAACCTGACAGCACGGTTACGGGCAACTTTTTCTGTATCATTAATGAGAGTTTTTGCAATAGTGTTGCAAATGTAGTTAAAGTTTTAATTGCATCAATGTTGCAATTAACTTTTAGTCAGAATTTTTTGCGGAGGAATCAAAACGTATAGCGAAGTTTCAGGGAGACATTGCGTCCTTGTTCGGTTGCAAAGTAGCGAAACCGATTGAGGTAATCTCGGTACGAAGTATTAAGCGCGTTGTGAACCGAAAAAGTCCAATGTAATTGCGACGATTCTCTGCGCGAAAGCATACCACCCATGTTCATATTCCATAAATGGTAAGCCGAAGGAGGTTCCATGAAATCACTGTTAGGCGGTACACGGCGTTGTTTGTCCACCCAAAGGTGGCTGAGCATTACATAGGTATCTTTGGAAGAAAGCACTTTACCAACGTTCCAACGCAGTTCGTTTTCGATGCGATTGGCGGGAATAAACACCAAATATCCCTGCTCACGGCGGTCGTAAGCGCGTAAATAAGAGAGTTTTAAACTATGGGAAAAGCGTTGTGGGATGACATCCCACTGAGTATCAAGGTCAAAACCCGTAAAAGTAGCGTCGGTTTGAGTGTATTTGAAGTACGGAAATGCGCCACGGATGGTCAAAATGGGTTCGGCTTGGGGCTTTAGGTAAATAAAATCAGAAATTTGGTTGTGATACATTCCCAATTCCCCCTTAAAACGTTGGCTAGTGTATTCTACACTTCCGATGAGGTTATAAGCCACTTCGGGTCGAAGGGTTTCTTCGCCTTCTTCGTACGAGGCCGCTCCGTGATGAACGCCTTTGCTGTACAATTCATTGGGCGTAGGCGGACGCCAAGCTGTCCCGAAATTGGCTCGAAACGACAACTTTTCGTTGGGGGTATGAACTACGCCAACGGTGCCCGAACCATTATTAAATGAGTGGTGGCGCGGGTCAGGAGTAGTGCCAACGAAGCGAAATACATCCAATTGACGCCAATCAAAACGAGCGCCAGCTTCCAACTCCCAGTGTTGAAATACCCAACGTTCTAGCCCAAAAATGCCGATATTGGTTTGCTCAAAATCAGGAATCAGTGGCCGCCCGTCCGTAAAATTGTACTGATACAGTCCACTTAATCCAAGTTGTCCACTCATTTTACCGTTGCCAAGTGGCTTGTGGTCAAGCACAAGGTCGCTGCTAAGGGTAGTGATACGGAATAGTAGCGCGGGGATAGTGGCCGCTTGCGGGCCGTGCAAGTCATACTCGGCCCGACGGTTAAATTGCCGCCCGACGGTCCAGCTAAGTCGGTTGCCGTTAAAATTATAAAATGCTTTTCCTTTAAGAAGGTTATGGAGAATGAGCTGGTTGGGGCGTTCGATGTGGCGGGTAAAGCCCGTTTTGATAAATGGTTCGCCGTTTTTGATGACGTTTAATAAATCGGAAGTACTCCCAATGTGCGAGCCCGAAAAAATGCCAATATTATTCTGAAATTGGCTAAAAAATGCTTCAACGCCAAAGCGGCTGCTTCGGTAGCCTGTTGTGACCGAAAAGTTGTTTTCTCGCACGCCCGTATTGGCCATAAAATAGTCGGGCGTTCGGATATTTCCACCGTTTTTGAGCGTGCCTTGAATACGCCAAGCCCAGCCTTTCCACTGAGGTAATCCTCCTTGCAATGTACCTGATACAACCCCAACGCGGCCATTAGAAAATGCAGCAGCATTCACTTCGCCACGCAGGCGTGGGCTTTTTGGCAGCTCGTCGGGCTCAACCAAAATAACGCCCGCAATGGCATCAGAGCCGTAGCGAACGCCCGCCGCACCTTTGACGACGGTTAGGCGTTTGGCAATAAATGGGTCGATTTCGGGTGCGTGTTCTGAGCCCCATTGTTGGCCTTCTTGGCGAATCCCGTTGTTCATAATGACGACCCGATTGCTGTGCAGACCGTGGATGACGGGTTTACTAATCGTCGCCCCAGTTTGGAGGGTCGTGACGCCCGATATTTTTTTGAGTGCATCGCCAAGGGTTTCACCGCGTGTGAGGTCGAGGGCTTGGCCTTCTAAAAGGCTACTTTTCTGTGAAAGAGGCGTTTGGATGCGCCGTGCCACAATTTCGACGTCCTGAAGGTGAACTTCATCTTCGCTCAGGTTGAGGTCTTCTTCGGCGCTGTGTTCAAGAACAATAGACGTTTTGATGACTTTGTACCCAACAATTCGGCATTCGAGGGTGTATTTTCCTTGGCAAATTTGGTCGATTTTATAACGCCCTGAAGTGTCCGTTGTGGCAAAAAAGGAAGTTCCTTCGATGCGTAAAATAGCCCCAACGATGGGTTGACGGGTTTCACGGTCTTTGACTACTCCCTTGATGAGACAGTGGCAATCTTTCGTGGTTTGAGCGTAAGCGGAGTGAAACAACAAAAAAAGAACCCATCCAGCGAAGAATTGATGCTGCCAACGGCGTTTTGTGCGCGTCGGGTGCAGTGGGAATATTGGGAAAGAAGGAGGTTCTTTTTTATTCATTTTGGACAAAAGTACTTCATCTGCAACGAAGTTGCAACTGTAAAAAGTTCACTAAAAAACCTGTTGGCGAAATTCTTTCTAAAAAGAAGTTCCAACAGGTTTTAGCTTATTTTTCAGACTCTTCGGCGGTGTCGGCGTCTTTGGGGCGTTCATAAATGAGTTTGCCCTTATCGTCCCATTCGTTGAGAACCACTGCTTCGCCGTCTTCGTACCAGTAGCGAGGGTAGCGGGTTACTTTTTTGCGTTGGCGGCGGTATTGGTAGTATTCGTTCCAGGTTCCGACGGGGAAGTCGTTGTCGTATTGGCCTTTGACCATGAGCTGGCCTCCGTCATAAAACATCAAATAATCACCTTTGCGTTTACCAAATTGAATTGGAATCACTTCCCGCACTTTGGTGTGGGCCGAATCATAATATGTCACCCTCGACTCGGCAGGAAAGCCATGTTTCCATTTGCTTTTGTCCAACAATTTATAATCACCATCGTAACTTTCCCAGCGTCCATCTTTGGTGCCGATGTAATAATTGCCTTCTTCGACCAAATTTCCCGACACGTAGCGTTTGTACGGGCCGTGCAAAATCAGCGCCGCTTCTTTGTCTTTCATCACAGATTTGGTAATGATACGGTTGCGGGTATCGTACCAATACACGTCCAGCCCATCGTAGGTACGAGGTTGGCGGTACTCTTTCAAAACGTGAAATTCGATTTGGGTAATGCGGTCGCCACTCCCCGTGCTAGAAGTCATGCGGTTGATGGCAAGTCCTTCGTAATCGGTATGGTATTTTTTCTTTTTCTGCCTGCGCGCCTTTTCTTTTTTCTTAATATCCTTGATTTTGAGGCCAAGGTCGGGCAGCGTTTCACTGAAAAACTCTTTAGCATCTGACGGTTTGACGGATTTTCCTCCGACAGTAGCACCAACTCCAAGGTTAGGTGTGGCGATGCCTGCTTTTTGGAGCATGCTATCAGCCTGCGCTTTTCGTTCTTTAAGTTGTTGTGATTTGGTTTTACTCGACGAAGGGTTTTGCTCTTGTGCAGCAGCTGTAAATGCCAAACAAAGCGTAACAAATGCAGGAACAAAGCGGAAAGAGGACATACTCGAATGCAAAAACATGGTAATTCTACGTGTTTGATACGAAACTAACGAATCATTTGCCAAAATTATACCAAATTTTAGAACGTTGCGCCGTTGATTTTGTTGTGTGCCCAATTATTCCTCTTGTTTCTGGCGTTATGCTTTTAAAATGCGAATCACTTTTTGCCCTGCGTCGCATTTCATTGCACACAAATAAGGGCCTGGCGTCCAATAACTTCCTTCAACAATTTCTGAATATACTCCCGCGGCCATGTTGCCTTCCTTTAGGGTGCCTACTTCACGCCCCATCATGTCATATAGGCTGATTTTGACGTACATGTCTTTTTTGAGTGAGTACAAAAGAGTGGTGTAGGTCGTGAATGGGTTGGCTCCGCTTTGGTCAAACGTAAACTCTTGGTTGGTAGCCACGTATCCACTTGTCGATTGGCGGAAAATGGGAAGCGTTGAAAAAGTTTTTCCTCCCATAATGCCTTGTACAGTGTTTGTTTCGACGCCGAGGTGGTCTTGCAAAATACTGGCGTAAAGTTGCCGAAAATCGTACTCAAACTTGATGTCGCCGTTGCCATCGAGGTCGCTCAATACTGGATTTTTCCCCAATACTCCACCCCGAACGCCCGAGCCAATCACGAATAAAGGTGCTGCCGAACCGTGGTCGGTACCCATAGTGCCATTTTGTGATACCCGTCGGCCAAACTCCGAAAACGTCATGACCACCACTTTGTCGGCCAAGCCGCGTTTTTCCAAATCTTTTTGGAAAGCAGCGACGGCATCTGATACAGTTCGGAGCAGATTGGCGTGCGTACCAGTGTTGGTGGCATTGGCTACTACTTGGTTGGCGTGGGTATCAAAACCTCCAATCGTGGTAAGATAGATAGGAGTTTGAAGCCCACCGCCAATAAGCTCGCTCACAATTTTGAGCTGACTCGCCAAGTTTGTCGTAGGGTAGGTGTAAAGATTTTTGAGGGACTTGTCCCACTTTTGTTTGATAATGCCCGAGTAAGCCACCGATTGGGTCGCTACTTGCCGCATAAAACGGAGTTCGTCGCCCGCAAGCGTATCTGGAACAGGCTCATTGTCGATGGACGTTCCTGTTACTAGGTTGTAAAAATTGGTTGGGTTGCTAAACACTACCCCCGTTGACCCTAAGTCTGTTTGAATCAACAATGACTCCACCGAACCAAGCTGAATGGCCATGGGTTCTTTGGGAATTTGCAGGGGAAATCCTGGGTAAAGTTTGGTGAGGTAACGCCCAATCCAGCCTTCGTCCCAAAATTCGGCGGCGTCGGAGCCTGTCAGCCAAATATCGGTAGAACGAAAGTGTGAACGATTCGGGTTGGCATAACCAACATTCTGGACGACAGTCAGTTTGCCTTTATCGTACAGTTCTTTGAAAGCCGCCATCGCAGGATTGAGCCCCATCTGACTTGTAAGGGGTAACACGTTTTCCTTTTTGATGGCAATGTTGGCGCGCTTGTTATAGTACAACGGGTTTTCGTAAGGCACGACGGTATTCAAGCCGTCGTTTCCACCTGCGAGCTGGACTAGCACCAAGATTTTTCCGTTGGTTGCTTCCATGTCGATGGCAAATGGATTATGGGCAAAAGCTTTGACGGACATTCCGCCCATTCCAAAAGCGACCCCACCCGACAAAAAGCTTAATTGCTGTAAGAATTCTTTCCGATTCATAAGTTGTTTTCAGGATTGAAGGGGGTTACGCAAATTGAAATTCGGGCAAACGCATAATCGCCTTGAGCAATGCTTTGATTTGGTTGTCGGCACCAGGGGTGCTCGTGGACCAGTTAGCGAGAATTGTACCGCCCAGCAATGTCGCAAGGAGCGATTGTTTTTTGGCAGTACTTACAGGAAACTGCAAAAAGAGCCCCACCATATCGTCCACCAACTTGGTGGCATCTTCCGATGTTTTGAACGTACGAGCGTAGGAAACAGGCGTATTGATTTGTTTAAATTGGGTAGCTCTAGCATTACCCATGGTGTTGACTATATAATCGGAAAGGCTGCCGCGCGTGACAAAGGTGGTTGAGCTGATCCAATCGCGTTGCCCTACCCATCCTTGCACGTCTGGGGGATAAAAAAGCTGCTGTTGAAGTGCTTGCGTTTGCGTATAGATGTAAGGCCAATCGTTGGAGGTATTTACTTGCTCGCTGGTTAAATCAAATGCTTTGAGCATTCCAATGGTGACTTCCATGGGGTTTTTGATTTTGGCGCCTCGGTACTGTGGATTAAAAAACTCCTCAGAAGTAAGCATGAACTTTAATACGGGGCGGACTTCGTAATTGTTTTTACGAAACACCTCCGCCATCTGTTTGACAAAAGATTCGTTGGGTTTATAAAACACAAATTCTTTGAACAGCTTACGGCAGACAAATTCGGCCGCTTCGGGTTTTTCGAGAATCAGGTCCACCACGTCGCCGTGTTTGTAGTTGCCCGTTTTTCCAAAAATTGTTTTATTGGTATTGGCAAAGCGGTTTTGGTTGAATACTGCATTGAGCCCATTCACTTGCCAACCCGTAAAAGCAAGTGCGGCTTGTTTGATGTCGTTTTCGGTATAATTCCCAACGCCAAGGGTAAACAACTCCATGATTTCGCGGGCGTAGTTTTCGTTGGGAGTGTTGCCATTGCTCAAGCGGCCATCCAGATAAATCAACATGGCAGGGTCGATGGAAACGTCTTTGGTTAATTGCCTAAAATTTCCCCATGCCGAACGCCGAAATAAGTTGTTTTGAATGTACAAATGCTGCGGGTAGTTGACCTTATCTCGTGCCGAAACGAAGTGATTATGCCAGAAAAGTGTCATTTTTTCTCGCATATTTGTACCTTCCGACAGCATAAGGTCGTACCACCAGTACGTCATGGCGCGGTAGCGGTCGCCTTCGAGTGAGTTATTCACAGGCGTTTCTGTTACCCAGTCTCCTGGAGAGCGAGGAAGAGGTCGGTCGGCCAATAACTCCTTCTCAACAAAGTCGTTGAGCGTTGTATATGATAGCGCTTTGTCGAGGTCTTTGCGAGAATAACCAAACAAGCAACGAGACAGCAGGTGTTTGGCGTTAGAAACATCCCACACTGGCATAGTAGATAGTGATTAAAGGGTACTTTGCTGGTAGCATTTTAGGTTAGACAAAGGTATATAAAAAAGGTTTAATTAGGGAGGTAAGCCTTTTTTAGTAGCCCAATGAATCAATAAAAAAACAAACCAAAAATAAGTAAGAATGCAGGTAGAAGTTTGTGCTTTTTCGATTGAGTCGTGTTTGAATGCCCAGCAGGCGGGAGCTACCCGCATTGAGTTATGTGGCGGGTTATACGAAGGAGGAACTACACCCAGTTACGGGTTGATAAAAAGAGCCAGAGAAGTAACAACGCTTCAACTATACGTCATGATTCGCCCCAGAGGAGGGGACTTCTGCTACGATGACGAAGAGTTTTTAGTGATGAAACAAGACATCGAATTGGCCAAAGAATTAGGGGCAGATGGTGTCGTGTTTGGGTTGCTTTTACCAACGGGCGAAGTGGATGAAGTACGTACGGCCGAATTGGTCGCATTGGCGAAACCCTTACAAGTAACTTTTCACCGTGCTTTTGACGTGGCCAAAGAGCCATTTGAGGCATTAGAGGCGGTTATTCGGACGGGAGCAGTGCGTATTTTGACGTCGGGACAAGAAAATTCGGCTTTGGATGGCGCGGAGTTATTAACACAATTAGTCAAAAAAGCCGCAGGACGAATAGACTTAATGGCAGGAAGTGGAGTAAATGTTATGAATGCTGTGCGATTGGCGCAAACAGGCGTGCAAGCGCTCCACCTAACGGGCAAGGCCGCTCGAAAAGGCCAAATGATTTATCAGAAGGAAGGGGTGAGCATGGCTTCTGTATTACCCACCGACGAGTACGAGATTATTTACAGTGATGCGCTCAAAATCAGGTCAGTAGTTGAAGCTGTGAATGATAAAAAAGACAATTATTAAATTTTTTTATTAATTTAAGTCGCTTATTATCTTACAAATAGATACCTTTGTAGCCGTAAACTACTCCTTCTTTTGACAAACATGATTACCGAACCTTTAATGATTCAAGCACAAGCCGCTGACAGCAATTTGTCAAACGGTATGGTAGGTCAGGCTATCACCTACGAAAAAATTCCGACTCAGATTTACGCCGATGCCAAAGATGCTTCGCGCGCCGTGGCGCAAGAAATCGCTGATTTGATTCGGGCCAAGCAGAAGGAAGGCAAAAATTGTGTGTTAGGCTTGGCGACGGGGTCGTCACCTAAAACGGTGTATGCCGAACTTATCAAAATGCACCGTGAAGAAGGATTGAGTTTCAAAAACGTAGTGTCGTTCAATTTGGACGAATACTACCCCATGCAGCCCGATTCGATTCATAGCTACGTGCGTTTTATGCGCGAGCAATTGTTTGACCACGTGGACATTCCAAAGGAAAATTATTTCATTCCTGACGGAACGGTACCTTCGGCACTTATCGCTGATTTTGCCCAGCGTTATGACAATAAAATGAACGCAATGGGTGGTATCGACTTCCAACTTCTTGGAATTGGAGGAAACGGCCACATTGGTTTTAACGAACCAGGGTCGTTGATTAATTCACGTACTCGTTTGATGACCCTCGACCACTCTACCCGCGCTGCGGCGGCCATGGAGTTTGGAGGGCTGCACCATGTACCGAAAAAAGCGATTACGATGGGGGTTTCGTCCATCATGAACGCCAAACGAGTGGTATTGCTGGCTTGGGGTGAGCGCAAAGCTCCAATGATTAAGTCGTCGGTAGAAGGCCCCGTGAGTGAGCTTGTGCCTGCGTCGTACTTGCAAGCACACCCTAACGTGGCGTTTTTTGTAGATACGCGAGCTGCTTCAGAACTGACCCGAGTGAAATCACCGTGGTTGGTGGATACTGTTGAGTGGGACAACTCAATGATTAAGAAGGCGGTAACGCATCTTTCGTTGACACTTCAAAAACCAATTT
Organism: Runella sp. R0.1_18; assembly: GCF_057652155.1. NCBI lineage: Bacteria > Pseudomonadati > Bacteroidota > Cytophagia > Cytophagales > Spirosomataceae > Runella > Runella sp. R0.1_18. The sequence continues at coordinate 170,169 of NZ_JBYFCK010000002.1, read as the reverse complement.
TGAAACTCACTACCAAAGATTACAATGACAATGGTATGAGTGATATGTTGGCTGCCCACGGTTCGGCATACGATATTAATATCAACGTTTTCAATCAGTTACAGCATACCATTACAGGATGGCCAGGTGGTAAACCAAACGCCGATGATACGCACCGCCCTGAGCGCGCGCATCCTGCGAAAAAACGGGTGATTCTCTTCAGCCCACACCCCGACGATGATATTATCTCGATGGGTGGGACTTTCCAGCGTTTGGTGGATCAGGGACACGAAGTTCACGTTGCGTACCAAACGTCAGGGAACATTGCCGTTGCTGACGATGAAGCGTTTCGCTTTATCGACTTTGTGGTGGATTACAACCAGAAATTCGGCATTGAAAGCCCTGCGGCGATGAAGATTTTTGAAGATGCAAAAGCGTTTTTGAAAACAAAAAAAGACAGCGAAATAGATACGCCAGAAGTACGTTATGTAAAAGGCATAATTCGTCGTGGCGAAGCAAAAGCAACTTGCCGTTTTGTTGGAACGGGGCATTTCCATTTCCTTGACATGCCGTTCTACGAAACAGGTACAGTACAGAAAAAGCCAATTGGCCCAGAGGATGTTAAAATCATTGCCGATTTGATTGAAGAAATAAAACCACATCAAATCTACGCGGCGGGCGACTTCGCCGATCCGCACGGAACGCACAAAGTGTGTTGGGATGCTATCGAAGCTGCTTTGGGACAATTGAAACACAAAAACTTCATGAAAGATTGCTGGGTATGGTTGTACCGTGGCGCTTGGGCGGAGTGGGATATTCACGAAATCGAAATGGCCGTACCAATGAGCCCCGACCAAGTAGTGAAGAAACGGATGGGTATCTTCAAACACCAATCACAAAAAGACGGGGTGGTGTTCCAAGGCGAAGACTCGCGTGAGTTTTGGCAACGCGCCGAAGAACGCAACAGCGGAACCGCCAAACTCTACGACCAACTTGGCTTGGCTGAGTACGAGGCGATGGAAGCATTTGTTCGTTGGCATTTCTAAACTAGCGTATAGGTTTCCAAACCAATAATTTTTGAGCATCGGTCGGTGAATAACTGGCCGATGCTTTTTTGTGACTTATCTTTGGTTTTTCAAACTCATTCTTACATGCGCACACTTGTTTTGTTGTTTTTTTCCAATGTCTTTATGACAACGGCTTGGTATTGGCACCTCAAATACAAAGAAACATCGTTGTGGAAAGTCATCCTTATTAGCTGGCTAATCGCCTTTTTGGAGTATTGTATTGCAGTGCCTGCCAATCGCATCGGCTCGTACGAATTCAATGCTTTTGAGCTTAAAACCATACAGGAAGTGGTCAGCTTGACTGTGTTTGTAGGGTTCGCCGTTTTTTACCTCAAAGAAGAGCTTCGTTGGAACTATCTTGTGGGCTTTGCCTTGATTATACTTGCTGTTTTCTTTATCTTTAAGAAGTGGTAATGCCTTCACGTGCAACAGTTTTTTTGAGATGTGCGTATAGGTTGTTAGGGCACTCAAAAAACGACGGCAATGAAGAAAATTCTATGGATATTAGGGTTTTGGTGGGGAGGTTGGCTGTGGAGCTATGGTCAGGTAGATTGTGGAAATATCGGTTTTGAGACGGGAACAACCCAAGGTTGGACATTGACCAACGGAAGCATTGGTCTTGCAGGCATTCAGCTTATTTATCTAAATGAAGTTGCAGGTACGTACGACAATGGCCACCTGATTACCAAACGAAGCGATGGCAATGACCCCAACGTCACACGTGAGGCTTTGCCAATGGTGGCGCCAGGGAGCCAATATTCGATTCGGATTGGGAACGGCACAGCTAACCGTGGGTCGAAATTTGACCGAATTAAAACCACCTTCATTGTTTCACCCGATAACACCCTTTTCCAGTATCAATTTGCGGTGGTTCTTAACAAAGACAGGGATGATACCCATCTGTCCCACCAAAAACCTGGCTTTAGTTTGCTGATTTATGATGAAAATAAAACGCCGATTGCGTGTAGCTATTACGATGTGCAACTAACTAGAGCAGGGGTAGTTGCGGGATTTAAAGTAGAGAGCACCACGGTAGAATACCGCCCTTGGACAACGGGTGCGATTGATCTTCGTAATTACATTGGGCGAAAACTGACGGTTGAGGTGACAGCCCACGGGTGTACACAACGAGGCCACTATGGCTATGCTTATTTTGATGCTCAATGTTTAAAAGCAGAAATCAAACCTACCTCGGTATGCCCCGACGCAAACGGCGATTTGACGCTCGTTGCTCCCAACGGTTTTGCCTCCTACAAATGGAATACGGGCCAAACAGGCACGAGTATTAAAATTAAGCCTAAAATAGGCGATAAGTACTTCGTGAAAGTGGTAGCGCCGTCGAGCTTGGATGAGTCTTGTGAGTTACAGTTGGATTATACTGTCAAACACCAAAAAGCAGACACGACCATTACCAAAACCATTTGTGAGGGTGACAGCTACACTGTGGGAACTACGGTTTATCGAACCTCAGGAAAGTACGTTACAAAAATAGACCGTGGGGAAAGTTGCGACAGTACGGTCACGCTCAATCTCACGGTTAAACCCCTGACGCGGTATGCCCAAAAAGTGACAATTTGTGAGGGGCAAAGCCTGACCGTAGGAACGTTTAATTATACGACTGCGGGGATTTATACAACGACCATCTCGCGTCCTTCACTTTGTGACAGTATCGTTACGACGACGTTGGTGGTGGACAAAATAGAACTTTCTATACAACCCACCGAAGTAGTAGTGGCAGAAGGAGATAGCGCCCAGCTACGTGCGACGCTGGTTTCGGCTTTTGCCAATGCCAACTATACCTATCGCTGGGAGCCTGACCGTGGGCTTTCGTGCCCTACCTGTGCGGTGACTTGGGCTTACCCCGAAATGACGACAAAATACAAGCTGACAGTCACCAATGCGGATAATACCTGCCAAAAAGTGGCCGAAGCCCGCGTTAGAGTTAGTCAGTGTGGGATTTATACGCCCGATATTTTTTCCCCCAACGACGACCGCCAAAACGATGTGTTCTTTGTCCAAGCGGGCGATTGCGTCAAACAAATCAAAGAAATGACGATTTACAGTCGTTGGGGCGAAGTCATTTTTCACCAAGCCAATGTTCCCATTTCTCAGCCTGCGTATGGTTGGGACGGTAAATACCTGGGGCAGTTGCTAGGAGTAGGTACGTTTCCCTACCGAATCACGATTGAGTTTACCGACCCCGAAGTGAACCCCTACACGTACACGGGTGTTGTGATGTTGATGAAGTAAGGATAGGCTACTACTCGAATCGACCCAGGCGTCTTGCAAACAAACGGCTTGACCTGCACCTCAGTTTCTGTTGAACCTTCGCACGTACTGACGGCCTTGGGAATGACTGAGATCGAGGCGTTTTCGTGTATTCATTTCAGCTTGGGGCGGTTTAATCAGGCCAATGAAATCCCGCAGGTAGTAGAGGCGGTGAAAGAGGTATTGGGGCAGTTGCGGGCTATGAGTGGGAGATAAACAAATATTTTTTACGTCTTTGTCACGCTGGAAGCGTCTGAAATCGTTGTGGGAAGGGAGTTGTGCGTTATAAACGCAAACCAACTTGGTTTTTTAGAGATTCGCCCCGAAGGCTTACGGGATGAGCGCAAAGCAATCATCCAACAGCCCCAGCGGGGCGAAATCTTAGTAGAAAAGCGCCATTCTCCCCGTCCAAGAAGCCCCGTAGGGGTGGCATGAGGTTCGCTAATTTGTCACGCTGCAAGTACTTGGAATCGTTGTGGGAAAGGTGTCAAGTGTTATAAACGCATCTTTCAGAGGTTCGCGTTACAAACGCAAACCAGCTTGATACCCATAACCATCCGCAAAGGTGCTGATTTTGCAACCCGCCTACGGGTGGGACGGTAAATACCTGGGGCAGTTGCTAGGAGTAGGTACGTTTCCATACAAAATTACCATCGAATTCGTCGCCCCCGAAGTGAACCCCTACACGTACACGGGTGTTGTGATGTTGATGAAGTAAGCTATTTCTCGATGATTTATTTAGACAACAACGCTACTACCCGAATCGACGCTCGTGTTTTAGAAACAATGATGCCGTTTCTAACCGATAATTTTGCCAATGCTGCTAGTACGCACGCTTTTGGCGTTGGAGCAAGTGAAGCTGTTAAAACAGCCCGCCAACAATTAGCGGATTTAATAGGTGCCCAAACCCATGAAATTGTATTTACGTCGGGGGCTACGGAGGCCATCAATTTAGCTATCAAGGGGGTAGCCGAACAATACCAAGCCAAAGGAAAGCACATTATCACACTCCAAACTGAGCATTCGGCGGTATTGGACGTCTGTCAATACCTAGAAACCAAAGGTTTTGAAATAAGCTACTTATCTGTTCAATCTGACGGGTTACTAGATCTTGATTTATTGAAAAGCACACTTCGTAAAGACACAATTTTGGTAGCGGTCATGGCCGTCAATAATGAAATTGGGGTCATTCAACCGTTAAAAGAAATCACGCTATTAGCTCGGGCAGTTGGGGCATTGCTAATGACCGACGGCACGCAAGCGGTGGGAAAAATGCCCCTGAATGTGGACGAGTTGGGAATTGATTTAATGCCAATGTCTGCTCATAAATTCTATGGCCCTAAAGGTGTAGGAGCGCTATTTGTGCGACAGCGACGACCAAATCGTGTTAAATTAGAAGCACTTTTGCACGGGGGAGGGCACGAAAACGGGAAACGTTCGGGTACGCTCAACGTGGCTGGCATTGTAGGTATGGGTAAAGCGGCGGAAATTGCCCAAAAACAACTCAACACAGATGCCGAACGCGTTGGACAACTGCGAGATGTCCTCGAAAATGCGCTCTTAGCCATCCCTAACACTCGTCGCAATGGCAGCCAAACGCACCGTCTTTACAATGTCACCAATATTCTTTTTGAAGGCTGTGATTCTGACGCACTTATCATGGGTTTAGAAAACATCGCTGTCTCCAACGGTTCGGCCTGCACCTCGGCTTCTGTTGAACCTTCGCATGTACTGATGGCCTTGGGAATGACTGAGACCGAGGCGTTTTCGTGTATTCGTTTCAGCTTGGGGCGGTTTAATCAGGCCAATGAAATTCCGCAGGTAGTAGAGGCTGTAAAGAAGGTGGTGGGGCAGTTGCGGGCGATGAGTGGGGGGTAAACAAATATTTTTTACGCCTTTGTCACGCTGGAAGCGTCTGAAATCGTTGTGGGAAGGGAGTTATGCGTTACAAACGCATTTTTCAGAGGTTCGCCCCGAATGCTTACGGGAGGAATGCAAACCAATCATCCAACAGCCCCAGCGGGGCGAAATCTTAGTAGAAAAGAGCCATTCTCCCCTTCCAAGAAGCCCCGTAGGGGTGGCATGAGGTTCGCTAATTTTTATCACGCTGCAAGCGTCTGAAATCGTTTTTACAAAGGTGTTATGCGTTAAAAACGCACCTTTCACAGGTTCGCGTTACAAACGCAAACCAACTGTAAAAGCTAATCTTTACGATTTAATATTTTACTTAAAATTTCTTCTTCACCTTCTTTCAGTGTAACAGGGAAGCCATTTGCCCAAAGCATTAGCTTACGTAAACGTGAACGACCCACACCAGAAGCTTGAAAATAATTATTAGTAAAATCTGCATTTTTTAAAGGTTCCAAATATTTATTAAAGTCGTTTTCATTTTGATTGATTTCTAAAACTTTTTTTAACAAATCAAAAAGAGCCAAAATGCCAACGGTTTTAATGATATATGAGCCTTCTGATGCTTTTCCCCAGAGTTTTTCGGCAGCAATTTTAAAAAAGGATTTTACAGTTTCATAAATACTATCGTCTTGAATTGCAAGATACTTTTGTCTTAAAGGAGAATTGTCTTTAATATCATTAAGCATTTGCCTTTCTCTTCCACCACCAATACCAAAAGGGAATGTTTTCTTTTTAGTCAATTCATTACGGTCTCTTTTCGGATTTGCAGATATTAAGTTGAGAATTCCATCTACTATAGTGGCCATTGAAACATACCAGCTTGAATTGTTTTTAAACAGCCCTTTTGGATCTCTGGGAGCCACTTTAATTCTTCGATAAATAGGAGAATCTGACTTCATATTTAATTTTCGCGCCAGAAAAACGGCCAGTTTATCGGGTGTCCACGCATCAGATCGTTCTTCTTCAACATTAAAACCAAATTGTTCTAATGCTAAACTTCTATCTACTTTCTTTTGGTTACCATTAATTGTAGCAAATAGGAAAGCTTGGTAAGCATTATCCGCACCAAAAAATATTGAACATGGAATTTCAACGTCAAGCCTTTCTGGATTTTTACTTTTTTCAAAAGCATGAATTCTGTGCTGACCATCAATAATAGCAGCTAAAGGTCTATCTGTAGGAATAATGATTTTAACAAGACCTTGCTCTTCATTAATTATTTCAACTGTCCATTCATAAGATGCTTCAGTGGTGCTTTCACTGATTGCATCTTGTTGGTTACTTTCGAATTCCTCATCCGAACCAAAATAACTGCGACCATCTGGTGTGTAATTAGCTGCAAGTACAACGGAATTAGGAAATGCCATTTCCACAGAATCAATATAATCTGCGATTTCCTTCAAGCGTTTATCGCTTTCAGCTCTTTGAGAACCTCCTAAAAGATTCTTTCCAGAATCTCTCCGATACTCTAACGCTTCAGAAAATGTTACTTTTAGTAAATCTTCAGCAGTCATTTTAGTAACATAAAAGTCCCCAATTGGTTGTGAAACTTTTAAAGCGTATATTTCTTTAAATATCATATCTAAAGGAAATTATTTAGTTGGGTCCCCCCCTAAAGAACTGTAAGGGTCGGAACTTGGGGGCATATAATAAGAAATCCACCAAACTATATAAGCCGCGAATAAACCTATGATAGAACAGTCAATGGCTTTTGATGTATTTTTATCCTTTACATTTTTCATTAAAAAAAACACAACAATGGTGATAATTACTACAAAGATTATCCAACCATAAAATTCAATACTTTTAAACGGATGGTTGGTCATTTTAAACAGTTTTTTTATCCTATCAATAATTCCAACAGTAATTAAGCCAAGAAAATAAGTCATTAAATTTAAAGGCGTACTTTCATAAACTGCTTTTGAAACCGTCGTAGAGTTATAATAGTCAATAGCAGCAGGTAGCCATACTCCAATAGAGTTGAATACCATAATAGCTATAATAAAATAAAATATTTGTTCAAATAAATTGCCCCAAAAACCCTTTTCCATGGATAATTCAATTTACAGTTAAACATTCTTCCAAAACTGCCCCACCTCAAACAACTCCCCACGCGAAAACTCCTTTAAATTCGATACCGCTTGGCCTTTTTCGATGCGCTCCATGCTGCGGGCTAAGACCGTGCCTTCGCGTTCGGAGAGGCCGAGGAAACGCTGCATGGTTTTGAGGTTTTTGTCTTTGATGTTGAGCAAAAAAGCGTTTTCGCACTCGCTCGAAAAATCAAAACTCGGTTGGTTGAACTCCTCAATTCCCTGCGATACCAACATCACCACTACACCCTTAGAACGGATTTCGCGGAGCATACTTTCCAAGAGTCCGTGGCTTTTTTTGTCTTTGAACAACACGTGGGCCTCGTCAATCAGCAATACGTAGCGCAGGGCTTGGTAGTCGCCGTTGAGGGGGGCGTTTTCCATGTTCATAAACGTGTTATAAACGTAGTTTATCGCCAAAAACGTCGCCGTAAAACGTACCGTTTTGTCCAAATCGCCTGAGAGACTAAAATAGTAATTTTGATTCAGAAAGTTGTGGTTGGGCGTGGGCTGCGAATCAAATAACTCGTATTCGCTCAAACTTTGAATGATTTGGGTCAGCGTGTCGGGTTTTTGGCCCGTTACCAAAAACAAGCGTTCGGCAATATCCCCTAAGCTGGGGTAAGTCCCTGCTTTGGCAAAAGCAAAGGCTTCTTTGGTGGCGTCTTTCAGCATTTGCGCCTGTGCCGCCCCAATGCGAGGGGCGTAGGTGGTTACGATGTCCACAAACTTGCTGATGCCCATCAGGCGTTCTTTCTCGTTGATAAGGTTGATGAATGCCAACGGATTCAGTGGAAAAGGCTGCTGCGGGGCGTTGATAAAGGTAGTATTGGTACGTTCAAAAAATGGACGCATTTGTACTACATCGTCCTGCTTTAAGCCTTTGAAGTCCAAGTACATAAAATTAATAGTTCCGCCCGAAATCTCCGAAAACTGCCGCAACAGTTCCAATGCAAATTGGGTTTTGCCCGTGCCGCTGCTGCCTGCCACGGCGGTGTGGGCATTGTTGCGGATGCTTTTGTCGTTGAGCGTTACGTAAACGGGTTCGTTGTTGTCTAAGCGCGTACCTACGTGCAGTTTGAGTGGGCCATCAAACGCGCCTTTTTGGAGACGCAGCGAACTGTTGGGAACACTGCCCAACACGTTGACTTCGGCGAGTACGTCGGTGCCACGTTCGATGTGTTCCATCAAAAAATCAAAGCCGCTGTATTGACGATTTTCGGCAAAAATCTTGAACAAACGCTCCAAACCGTCGTCAATGTGCATTTTTAGGTACTTCGGAATGTCGCGGTCGGTATGGTGAATGTTGTAATGCTGACAAATCAACGCTACGTACAAATCTCGGTACGCCCCAAACAGAATGTCTTCTTTGTATTCTTTGCCTCGGCTGTCTTTGGCCATTTCGAGCGATTCAAACCGAATGCCTTTAGAGAGTGAATACGATAGCGCAACCCTCGCCACAAAGTTTTCGGGACCACCCTGCGGAAAAAATTTGCGGGTGAGTTCCGTTACGACGGTTTTGTTGGCTTCGGATGTTTTTATATTGATAAGCATGGCGACAAATTCCCTCCCTCACTGGGGAGGGTTAGGGTGGGGTTAATTATACAACTCGTTATATTTCTCAAACAACTCAGTGGGTGCTACGGGTACAAACTCCGAATGGTCGGAGGTACGATTGACGATGAAATACGCCCCTGCCACATGTTCTATGAGTAAGCTATATTCGCGTTCGGTGAGTTCTTTGTTGATAAGCGGGAAAATAATGACTTGCTCCGCAATACTCGGGTAAAAGAACTGAATGATATTTCTGGCGTGTTCTTCGTCGAACTTCTGCATCGGCGAATCAATGAATACTGGAAACTCAATTTCAGATTCTTCCACCAATCCGCGTAGCAAGGCGGTGGCGTACATTTGCTGTTCGCCTTTGGAAAGTGAGTCTTTACGAATGCGTTCTTTGCGTTTGTTGAGCAGGTGAATGTCGATGTCTTCGCCAATGATTTCGACCTCTACTTTGTGGACAAACCCTTTTTTGTGCATCAACATTTGCAGCCCTTTCAGAATCTGCGTTTCCAACGATTTCTTCTTACGTTCTTTAAACTTCGCGACGTACTCACGCAGACCGTTGGCCAGAAGATCCGAAATGTTGTCTTTGGCTTGGTTGCGTGCTGAGATGTCAAACTTTTTGGTCAACTCGCTTAATTGACGTTCTTTTTGGGTGATTTCGTTGTGTTTGACCCCAATTTCGATTTCCAACTCACGAATACGTCCGTCTAATTCAGCGATTTGACGTTCCAATTCTACTTTTTTGTCGCGGTCAGCCTTCACAACGGCATCGTCGGCAATGGCTTCGGCATCGGCAATGCGGCGGCGTACCTGTACATAATCGTTACGTACCTGGTTGTAGTTTTGGGTGATACGCTTAAATTTCTCACGAAACGAAAGTTTGAGGTTTTGCAAAAGCGTATTGAGTGCCTCGCGCTGCGAGTCTGAATAATCGTGTAATACCTTGAAGTCAGCAGGAATGTCGGGAAAGACTTGAAGAGGAAAGGTTTTATTGTTTTTTTATCTTTTCAGCGTATGAGCTGGTAAAAGGCTCAGAATTAAGCAGTTTGTTAATATTTTCGGCTATTAAAATAGCATGTTCTTTTGTGTCAAGTTTTGAAATCCTATTTGGATGAATAATTGGTTGACCGTTTTTGTCCTTTTTCTGCTTCCATTTTGGCCCTGAAATCCATAGTTCTCCATTTTCAAAAACTTGGTACATAATATAGCTATCTCCCTGTTTTCCAATAGCAACATCACCTTCCCATTTCAGAGAATCTATAATTTCTTTATTCATTTTTTAAACACATTTTTTCGATGCCATTCAAAATTAGCCAATGACGGCCAAAAATCCCTATCGTCTGGCAGACAGATTGTTTTACCTTCAATTTTTGAAAAACTATACTCACTTTGAGTATTTTCCTTGAAGGAAGGGGAAAGTATCACTTCATAGCTGTCATTGACCGAAATCAAGCCTCGGTCAAAAGCGCGATGAAGGTTGGGGCAAAGTGCAATTCCATTGCTCAGACTATTGTCGAAACTTTTGGCAAATGGTACAATATGACAAGCATCTACCATCGTAATTGTAAACAAAGCCGAAACCCGAAGCCCTGATATACAGCATGATTCGTTGTAAATTTTCACCAGTTCGCGCCTAAAAATCGTCCCTCGGTTATAGACTTCGATTTGATATGTTTCGGGGTCAAGACGTTTTTTGAGGTTTAGTAACTTGGTTTTGTATTCAGCGGAAGGTTCATAAACTTCGTTTTTTAAATTATCTAAATAGCCATCTTCTTGATTTTCAATCGGCTGTGTAGATTTTTGGGGAAAGTATGTTTTTAAAACCATTTGTTTTAAAACTGCTCGACTTTCTTTATTTAAAAGCAATGAGGCCAAATTTTGGTCAATTTCAGCATAAGCAACGGCGGCACTCAAATTACCAAAACTTCGCATGGAGCCTGGGTTTTCAATCCATATTTCACAACCAACATTAGGGATTAATTGCCACCAACTTCCTTTTTCGCCCGACAGATGATAAAATGGTAAAGCAAATCGTTGGTCGTGGTTGGTTGTTACAAGTTGATTCCAAAATACTGAAAAAGAATGAGTTAACTCTGGTGTAATAAAGATACGATTGTCCGTAATTCGGTCTAATTCGTATTCATGAATAATGGCAAGAAGTAAAATAGGTTTGTGAGGAGCACCGCCTTTTTTTGAATCACGGTGAAGATGCGTGAAAGCGTGAATGTAATATTCTAAAATTTGAACGAGGTTAGGCATACGTCATTTTCTTCTTCAACAAATATTCATCCAAGAGGTTTTCAATGTCATTTTGGAGGCCGCGTTTTTTAACCATGAGTGATTTGGTTTTCATGATTTTGAGCGATTTCTGAATCAGTTCTACGTGGTCGGGCTGAAAGACCTCGCGCAGTAGCTTTTCCTCTTCCCGAAATTTGTCTTCGTGCTTACTCATATCAATCGGTGTTTCGTAAATGCGATTATAGATATCAGATACTTTATGATTGAATATCCCGTCGCGGTACCATAACACCTGTATCGCTACGAGTTCCTGATGTGAAATAAGTTGCAAGGTTTCACCCTGCTGTAATTGTATTTCGCGTTGTGCTTTCAATACCATTTCAAGTATTTTAGCACGATAGTCAGCTGTGTAGGGACCCCAATCTTCCTCTTTGTCTGCTTCTCGGATTTTAAGCCGATCTTGACGACGAAATACCTCTCGTACTTCGCGGTTATTACGGTTGAGTACGAGTTCGTCGCGCAGTTCCATCAGCGGCCACATCCATTCTTCACCATTGGTAATCAATCCTTCCATTGATTTATCCCGATTTACCACGGTACATACCCAACAACCAAAACGGCTATTACCACAAGAAGGAGTTGTATCATCAATTACTAAGGGGCAATCACCACTGTTTGCATTACGGTAGAGTGTTACCAACTCTTTATGTGTACCACCCCACGGGGGCGGGACTTGCATCAGGTATTGCCACAGCTCATTGGTTTCAATATCTTTAATTGGAGCATACACAAAAGCATTAGGTAAAATATGCTTACGGAGACGCTGCCCTTTTACCTCGTATTTTTTTATACTTCGAGCACGGTTGGCACTTTCAGCCGAACGAGTTCCTAACAAAATAATTACTTCACCTTTTTGGCTTATTTGCGTTTTGATAAATCGCGTAGTGGGGTCAATTTTAAGGCGCTCCGTACACCAGCGAAATGAGTTACTAGGAGCAGGGTAGCCTAGCCCTAAAAGTTTTACCCAAAAAGTATCTTCCAATACAGGCGTAGTGCGCTGTATTTTAAAGGGCATACCTTGTGCGACGCCCGCTTCCTCGATTCGGTGCAAAGTACGTTCAATAAATTGAACAATTCGTGGATTTTCTACCAGTGTATCATTACACACAATGTACACATCCCGAAAATAACGAACGCCTTCAGGTATTTTTTTCAACGCATTCCAGACCAATTGCAAAAGCATGGTAGAATCTTTACCACCGCTAAATCCGATAATCCACGGGCGATTATCGTCCTCTGCAAGGTACTGATCCAAGATTTCTTCTTCTATAAAAGACAAGATTTGAGACATACTAAAGTTCGTTATCAACTAAAAGCACTAATGGTTGTTTTTTTAACCATCGGGCAAATTAACCAAAAAAATGACTTACTAATGCGAGAAAGGGGCATATTTCGTTGTTTGATAAATCCAACAAAGCCTGTGCCATATATTCTCCAAAAAATACAACTAACGACAAAAAAAGCCGTGAAACTCACGGCTTTTTTTGTCGGGTTAAGTACCAAATTACTTTTTGCCAGTCACCGCTTTGGCGAATTTAATAAGCTCTGGGCCGTCCATGATGGCGCCTAAGTGCGTGGTAACTAATTTGCCATTTCCATCCACAAAGAAAAGCGTAGGGTAGCCTTCGATGGGGTAGCGGCTGGCCAATTGTGGGCCTTCGCCGATTTCCATGTCCTTTTTCACGTTGATGAACGTAGCGTTGAAATAATCGCCGACGTCTTTGCGCGTAAATACATTTTTTTGCATCATTTTACATGGGCCACACCAGCTTGCGTAGGCATCAAAAAAGATGATTTTTTTCTCTTTTTTAGCCTTTTCGAGCACTTTGGCCCAAGGCAAATCCACAAATTGAATGCCATCTGCTTTAGGGGCAGTGGTAGAAGGTGCAGGCGCAGAGGGAGTGGTCGCTGCCATGCCTGTAAACAAAACAGCGGCTATGGCGAGAACAAAAATGAAACGTTGCATCGGTTTAGATAATTAGATTGTCAATTCGTTTGAGCATAAAACGCAAATTTCGTGCAAAATGGTTTGCTCAACCCATAAAACTTACCAAATCAATGAATAACGTACGGTACCATTGAGTGGTAAAAGCAATTCTTGTTGTCCACCAACGTTGCGAACTACGGGCTTACTCTTAGGGTCTATTCGTACAAAATAACTTTGTCCATTTACTTCGTAAAGTCCTTTTTCGAGCTGTGAAATGCTATTTCCACTCACCAAACGTACGTAGCCGTTGGGAAGGTTTCCGTTGATAGTACGCGTTAAACCGCCATTATCGGGCGTTATTTCGTCGGTAATATCGGCATTATTGAGGCGATAAGTGGTGGTTGGTACACCGTCGGGCGATAAGCGATATCCTTTGTAGGTGAGCTGCGAGAGAGAATCGGGCCAAGCCGCATTCATATCGGTCAGCACTGCCCAATCTACCTGACCTTTGGTCGTTGTTGTTGTGCCCATTGGGTGTAAAATTTGCGGTTCGCCGCGTTCGTACCACATTTCGGTAACGTTGGCAAAAGGCCCTTTCCAAAACTGCAACAATGAACCCCAATTGAGGTCTAACGTATAATGTACACCTTCAGGCGTGCCTACCGAAAGGCAGTGGGTGCGTTTGTTTTTTTCGCCTTGGCGTTGGATAAACGAGCGTACCAACTCAGCTTTGCCTCCCGTCGCGGTTACTTCGATGGTCGGGATGGGCTGTGGTTCGGGCACCGACGACAATACGTGAAGTGGGTACGGACGGACGCCTTGGGTCGAAACCATCATGCCAAGGGCAGGGCGGCGCCAGGTAAATTTGTGGAAATCTAGGCGGAATGGGTGTGAACCTTTGGTCAGATGCACTGTGGCTGGGACGTAGTTTTGCTGAAAATCATTCCATTGGTAAGGAAGTACTTGTTTGCCATCTATCTCCAGCGAAGCATTCGACATGTAGATAAGCTGAATCAGGTAGTCGCCTTCTTGGACTACGTCCATGTTTCCTTCATAAACCAAATAAAAGCTGTTGTTGCCAACACCCCATTCTCTGGTCAGGATAGAGGTTGTGTCTTTTTTGAGAATATTTTCACTCAACAATGCCTTCGGGCGGTCGTTTCCTGCTTTGTAAAGGGTATAAGTGAGGTTTTTTAGGGTCAATGGGTGCGTATCGTTCAGCAATTGATAATACACATTTTTAAACGCCACATTGCCTGAGGTAACCTCCAAAGCAATGCTTGATTGAGAAGAAGGAGCTGCACTTAAAAAAGTGTTTTCTTGAATCACCGACCCATTGAGGGTGAGTTTTTCGATTTGTGCTGCCGACGTTTTGGTGGGGCGTTTAAACTGAACCAATAATTGCTGCCAAAGTCCAGGTGCTTTACTGGCATTTTGAAGGGGCATAAGTCCTGCTATCGACCCACTTGCGCTACCATCGAGCTTGGGATTTTTCCAACTATCGCTCAGCTGGATGTCATAGCCACCTGGAAGTTTCACTACGGCACTTCCTGCGGGCGATAACATAAAATCAAGTTGCAGAACCACATCGCCTGCGCCTAATTCAGTGGTGGCTTTCGCCGCAGAACTGCCGACCAAAATCCCCGCTGCTTTGTCAGAAAGAGCGGTTGTTTTTACAAAATCTTTTTTGTCGGGGTGCATCGTCACCGCCTGTGCTGACTTCCAGCTTCCTGTGAGTTGAAACGCTCCTCCTTCGTGGGTGGGGAGCTGGGTCATGCCATTTTTTTGGGCATGTACTGAAAAAGCAAAACCGACTGCCAAAAGAAGACAGCCGGCTTGATATGCAATGCGTATTTTCATAGTCAAAAGTGCTTCGGCTTACTTGTTTACCTTTTGCAAAGGTACGTTTGTTTCGACAAACAAACTCCGAAGTACTTAAATTCTACTGCACTTTTACGATTTTTCGTCGCGCTATGCGCCCATTTTGTTCTGCATTTAGGAAATAAACCCCTGGGGTAAGCGTCGTAAAGTCAACCTCGTCTCTGCTGGTGGCCGTTTGTTGCCGTAACAAAACGCGCCCGTAGCCATCGGTGACGGTAATCGACGCAGGCGCACCTCCTTGGATTTCGATGGTACAACGCGTTTGAACTGGCACAGGATAGACGCTCAGCCAATCGCTTGACTGGTTTGGATTGACCGACAGCAACGGATTGACCGTTAAGGTAAGGCGCGAGGTGGCTGGGCCGTTTCCGCAACCGTTGCTAATCGAAACGATACGATAGAGGTTTGTTTTTGCAGGACGTACGGTAAACTCAAAAGGCGAGACGGTCGTTGAAAACGTGGTGTCTTTTTGGGCCAAACTATCACGGTAGGTCACGCGCCAAGGATTTTCTCCCGTAAAGGCAATCGAAAGTTTGGCGCTTTCAGTTTCGTAAATGTTCGCTGGCCCCGAAATGGTCGCCGTTGGTAATTCCCGCACTACAATTTGTACAGGGCTTACTTTTCCTTTTACCGTAAAGTTAGAGGCAACCCCAATCACCCGCACAAAGTAGGTTCCTGCCGTGGCCGTGGCGGGTACTGTGGCTTTTAATGGCGTACTTGAGCCTTCCGTCGAAATGGTTTGGAAGCTGGCATCGTCGTTTGTCTTTGAGATTTGGACGCGAAACTGGGTATTTGATGGGAAGAAATCCGATGAAAAATAGGGAATATCGAACGTTTGCCCCGCACATACGGTAGTAGCACTTGGATTACCAACGTCGATGGTGGCTACCCGTACATTGATGGTAGCACTTCCCGCTGGACTCCCTTCACCGCAATTATTGGTAATTTTTGTTACCGTAAAAATGGTAGATTCCAACGGGCTCACTGTGATGTTGGTCGGGTTTTGAGACGAAGTAAAGGTCAGCCCATTTGATAGCGTGTACGTCCAAGGGCCTTGGCCTGTAAATGCAATTGACAATGGCGCCGACTGGCCTTGAGTGATGGTGCCTTCGCCGCTAATGGTTGCACTTGGGAGTGGCTGAATGACAACTACAATTTCGGCACGTGGACTTTCACAGCCATTGGTGCCTGTTTGGGTCACATAAAAATTGTAAGTACCTGGCGTTTGTGTTGGTGGAATATTCGGTGTGCTCTGAGGCGTGCCCCCTGTTTTGTTGGTATTGTACCATTTTAAGGCGGTTCCTGTAGCAGATAGTGCCTGTGGAGTGGCATTCTGACAAGTCACGATGGGCACTTGACTTACCGTAGGCAATGGCGTCGTGCGTACGTTCACCCGAATGTCAGTACGAGGGCCTCGACAGCCATCGCGTAGTTGTAACACCGAATAAGTTCCTTCAAAGCCCGTGTCAGTGGTAATGGTAGGAATAACCCCCGTTTCGCTGCTGTTAGGATAAATCCAAAGCAACGACTCGCCCGTTCCTTGCACTTTGGCATCCAACTGAATGGCGGGGTCAAACTGGCAAAGAAGGTATTCTTGCTTTGTGACTTGGGCCGAAGGAGGGAGGGGTTTTACGACTACTTGCACTTGGCTACGCTGGCTTTCGCAGGTATATTGATTGGTCTGCGTAACGTAATAGCTTGTTGTGATGGAGTTATCGGTTGAGTTGTTGGTCGATGGGGTAGGGGCTACGCCGCTTCCACTGCCACCCGTTGCTTCGGTGTACCATTTGATGTTGCTTCCATTGGCGACCAAAGCCGTGGCGTTGGCGGTTGCACAATAGACAACTGGTGAAGCGGAGGTTGGGTTGGCAGGAGTTGGGTTGACAACGAAGGCAAAGGTCGCTGTTTTTCCAGTACAAAGAGAGGTTGCTGGAACAACACTAATGGTGGTTGACACTACCCCCTGCGAGTTATTTAAAGCGTTAAATCCAGCCGCAATATTTCCTGTGCCTGCCACGCCAAAGCCGACGTTGGTAGGAGTTGACCAAGTAAATGTCGTGCTTGGCGTTGCACTTGTAAATGCGATAGCGTTTCCTTTTTCTCCCGCACAAAGGGTAATATCAGCGATGTTACTAGCAACTGGGCTTGGATTGACTGTAATGGTAAACGTCTTGGCTGTTCCTTCGCAGGTATTGGCGGTTGGGATGACGCTTACCGTAGCGGTTGTGGCGGCAGCGATAGGGTTTGCTACTGTATAACTTGTGATATTACCCGTGCCTGTTGTTCCAAAACCTACGTTAGTCGTGCTTGTCCAGGCGTAGGTGGTGCCTGAGGTAAGGCTTGAGAAAGAGATAGCAGGAGCAGTTACCGTTCCACAATACGTCAAATTGCTAAGCGTCGTGACCACTGGCGTTGGGTTGGCAGTGACGGTGAATGTTTTTACAGGGCCAGTACACGTCGCGGTTTTGGCCGTAACACTCACAGTTGAAATGATGGGTGCTACACCGGCATTGGCTACTGTAAATGCTGCAATATTTCCCGAACCCGACGTTCCAAATCCAACATTGGCCGAAGATGTCCACGTATAGGTACTTCCCGAAGTGGGACTCGTAAAAGCAATGGCGGCGCCTGGGGCAGTATTACAGTAGGCCACATTGTTTACGGTCGTTACTTTAGGCGAGGGGTTTACGGTAATGGTAAATGTTTTAGAGGCTCCTACGCAGGTATTGGCAGTAGGCGTAACGGTGATGCTGCCCAAAACGACAGAGGCGCTATCAACAGTTGTAAAAGCCGAAATATTTCCTGTACCCGCCGTTCCAAAACCTACGTTGGAACTACTTGCCCACGCGTAAGTAGTTCCCGCTGTGGAACTGGTAAACGGAATCGCACTCGCACCTGCATTGCCACAATAAACGGCATTCGCGACGGTGCCAACAACGGGCGTAGGATTGACAGTGATGGTGAAAGTTGACGCTGGGCCAGTACATGTTCCTGTACTCGGTGTGACAGTGATAGTACTGATAACAGGGTTTGAGGTGGCATTGGTGGCGGTATAAGCAGGAATATTGCCCGTTCCCGAAACCCCAAATCCTATGTTTACTGAACTTGCCCAAGTGTAGGTCGTGCCTGTAACAGGGCTAGAAAATGTGATGGCCGAACCCGAAGCCGCATTACAATAGACGGCGTTGGTAATGGTGTTGACCGTTGGGGCGGGATTGACAGTAACAGTGAAAGTTTTTGGTGTGCCTGGACAAGCTCCAACGCTAGGGGTAACTGTCACCGTCGCAACGACGGGGGTAGTGTTAGAACTGATGGTGGTGTAGGCAGGGATATTGCCAGTACCTGACGTGCCAAAGCCCACATTTGCGGTGCTTGTCCAGCTGTAGGTCGTACCTGCCACAGGGCTAGAGAAACTTATCCCTGCTACTGGAATTCCACCACAAAAGGCGGCATTGGCCACGGTATTTACGCTGGTAGTGGGGTTGACAGTGACGCTAAAAGAAGTGCTGTTGCCTGTACATCCTCCCACCGAAGGGGTGACAGTGACTGTGGCTACTTGTGTACTTGCTCCTGCATTAATTGCCGTGAAAGAAGGGATATTTCCAGTGCCTGAGGTACCAAAGCCGACGTTTACTGAGCTAGTCCATGCGAATGTTGTACCCGCCGAGAAGCTTGTCAAGGCGATGGCAGCGTTGCTGTTTCCATTACAAGTAATCACATTTGAAATGGTGTTGACGGTAGGTTTGTGCTTGACCGTGACCGTGAAAGTCGTTGGAGTACCTGAGCATCCACCTACGCGCGGTGTAACAGTAATGGTGGCAGTGACGTCAGCATTGCTATTGTTATTGGCAATAAAGGCAGGGATTGAACCCGAACCCGAAGTGCCAAACCCAATATTGGCAGACGATGTCCAATCAAACGAAGCACCTGGCGAAGAACTGGTAAAGTTGATGGAAGGTGCTGATGTATCGTCGCAATAGGAAAGGTTTGAAATAGGATTGACGGTAGCATTGGTCGGGTTGACCGTCACGTTGAATGACTGGGCTGGCCCTGGACATCCGTTAAGATTGGGGGTCACGGTGACGGTCGAAGTCACCGAAGAAGTACCTGGGTTGGTAGCGGTGAAAGCAGGGATAGAGCCCGAACCAGAGTTTCCAAATCCTACGTTGGCCGAACTGGTCCAGGTGAAGGTCGTACCAGCAGTTGGGCTGCTAAAATTAATCGCCGAGTTGGCCGTGCCATTACAAACATTGAGGTTTCCTACGGCGTTGACTGTTGCGACGGGGCGAATGGTCACATCAAAACTAGAAGCAAGTCCTACACAGCCATTGACCGAAGGGACAACGGTCACATTAGCAGTGACATTTGAAGTTCCATTGTTGACGGCGGTAAAGCTAGGGATATTTCCTGAACCCGATGTGCCAAAGCCAATGTTGGTGGAACTTGTCCAAAAGAACGTTGCACCAGCACTAGAGCTGCTAAAAGAAATACCACTCACACCTGCTCCACTACAAGCGGTTACATTACCGACAGGGTTTACGGTGGCAACGGGGTTGACCGTAAATGACGCACTGCCTGCCGAAGTAGTCAGCCCTGAAGTGACGCGTATTTTGTAACCTGATCCTGCACTTGTACCCACGGGGATGTTGGCCGAAATGGGACTAGTATTGCCCGAGCCAATGACGTTGGGAGTAGCAGGGAAGACCCCCGCAGCGTCCGATAGCTGCACCGAAAAAGTAGGAGTTCCTGCAAAGCCTGTTGCACTAAACGATACCCGTACTCCTTGGCCAGCGCAATAGCCACCCGCAGGGATGACACCCGACGTACTGGTGACTATAACGGAGCTAATACTTTGAGCTGCACTCTCAAAAATTACCCCACAAACCAGCAAAGCGGCGCAGCTTAGAAAAAGTAGTTTTTTGAACATAATCCGTTAATGTATTGATTTTGATAAAAACGCTTAAAATTACCTCTTTATTGATACATCATCACTTTTCAAAGAATGAGATTTATTTTCCGTCTTTGAGAATGGCCTGATAGACGATTTCGTGAACCCTCCGACGGATTCGTTTTCGGTTGATTTCATTGTTTTCGGCATTGGGATGCACGCGGTTTGACAGCATCACAAATACCAGTTCTTCTTTAGGGTCAACCCACACCATAGTGCCCGTAAAACCCGAATGCCCAAACGAATTAGATGAAGCAGTCGCCGCCACAAAATTGCTCTCCCCGCTGGTGGGAGCTTTGTCCCAGCCTAACCCACGATGATGGGCCGAGTCGTACATTTTAGAAAAGAAGGGTAGGGTTTCTTCTTGAAAATACCGACGGTCGCCGTAGTGTCCTTTTTGTAGGTTCATTTGCATCAAAATGGCCAAGTCATAGGCTGTGCTGAACAAACCCGCATGGCCTGCAACTCCGCCATAAACTGCCGCCATTTGGTCATGAACTGTACCCCGAAGCAACTGATTTCGGTACGAAAAGTCGTTTTCAGTAGGTGCAATCTGACTTTCTGGAAAACGCCCCAAGGGCAAATAGGTCGTCGTCATCATTCCGAGTGGTTCGTAGAAATTTTGACTCAAAAACTCATCTAACGGCTGATTGGTGATTCGTTCTACCACTTTTTGTAGCACCAAAATCCCCAAATCACTATACACAAACGAATGCTTCCCATTGACTTCTTTGCGCATCGGCGACTGGATAATGCCTTTCCAGACCGAATCGCGCAGGGCGGGTTTGGCAAAAAGCTTGGGGGCAATTTGCATCGAATAGACGCTGTCTCGAATCGAGCTGTAATACTCGGTCATCAGCCCGCCGCCGCCTGTTTTGGTACGTTCCCAAAGTTTGGGATAAAATGATACCAAGCCCGACCGATGCAGCAGTAAGTCCTCGATGGTAATTGCCGCTTTGTTTGTTCCTAGAAGTTCAGGCAAATAGTGTGCCGCTTTTTGTTTTAAGTCCAAAACACCTTCTTCGTGTAAGTACATCACGGCTTGGAGGGTAGCCGCTACCTTGGTCACCGACGCTACGTCGTAGAGGGTTTCGTTGGTTACTTTTTCGGTGAGGTTATCGTAAGTCAAGGTGCCATAGCTCCGCTGAAACACCATGCGTCCTTTGCGCGTCACTACTACTTCACAGCCAGGGAAAATGCGCGCCTGAATCGAGCGTTCGACGAGGGTGTCGATTTTGTTCAAAACCTCAGTACTCATACCGACTTGTTCGGGATAGCCGATTTGTAGGCGGTTGAGTGGTTTGGTGATGATACCCGTTCCTAACTCATACGTGTTTTCAACGGAAACGGGCAATTTGCCTTTGAATGGCAACGCTCCAAAAATCTGCTCCGCAGCCACTACTTCAAGATCGGGGAGGTTCTCGTAGGCACATACTACTGCGGAGGTAATGGGCAGTTGTTTCAAGGCGTAAGGAGTGGCAAAAATGCTCACAATCACCTTGGCTTTTTGTTGCAAGCGGTTGAGAAGCTCAACCGTGGCTGGCGTAATGGTAAAAGGACGATTAAAGTTGCGTCGGGTATCGTGCAAACTAACCATCACCACGTTGGCATTGGCTGCTTGTGCCACCAGACCTTCTATCTCTTGGTTGGTGGTAGGTTTGTCGGCATACACAATATGCTTGAACGCGGCATATTTGCTCAAAGTTTGTTGGAACAGATTGATACCGCCGCCCCCGATGGCAATCGAGGCAAAACTACAAGTGTCGAGCGATGAAAGTGGCAAGAGTTGGTTGTCGTTTCGTACCAAAGTAACGGCTTGTTCGCACAAATCACGCGTGAGGGCTTTTACTTCGGGGGCTTGCAGTGATGCGTTGAGGGCGACAACAGGAATTGGCTTGATAAGGTGCAAGCCTGTCCAGTACTTGGCCCGTAATATTTTTCGTACTTTTTCGTCGATGACGTCCACAGGAATCGTCCCTCTCGATACCCCTTCTTTGATACGCCGCACCGACTCAATCACGCTTTCGGGGTACAGCAGTACATCATTTCCTGCTACCAATGCTTTTATGTTAGCTTCAACGGGCGTTCGGCCACGCGTTACACCTTTCATGTTCATGGCATCAGTAAAGACCAATCCCTGAAAGCCCATTTGTTTTTTGAGTAAATCGGTTACTATTTTTTCAGAAAGCGAAGAGGCAAGGTGAGGACGATTGTCAAGAACAGGAACGTATAAATGCCCCGTGATAATTCCCGTAAGGCTGTCGGCAATCAGTTTTTGAAAAGGATATAAGTCAGTTTGGGTTAAATGGTCGGTCGAGTGTGAAAGTACAGGTAAGGTAAAGTGGGAGTCGGTGCCCGTATCGCCATGTCCAGGGAAGTGTTTGGCAGTGGCAATCACCCGTTGGTGTTGAAGCCCTTTCATATACGCAGCCGCTTTTGCGGTTACATTCTCACGGTCTTCTCCAAACGAGCGTAGTCCAATCACGGGGTTACGCGGGTTTGAGTTGATGTCGGCCACGGGTGCGAAGTTGACTTGGATACCCGCTAACTGGCACTGACGGCCAATCATCCGCCCCATTTTATAAATATATTGATTATCCTGAATGGCGCCGAGGGTCATTTGTTTGGGAAAATCGTCGATGCTGTCGAGGCGCATTCCCAGCCCCCATTCGCCGTCGATGCCCACCATCAAGGGTACTTTTGAGAGTGCTTGATAACGGTTTACGAGTTTTGCTTGGCGGGAAGGCCCTCCTTTAAAGAAAATGAGCCCGCCGATATGATGATTTTTGATGAGATTGTCCACGTGCCGATAATAGGTTTCATTACGGTCTGAGTAGGTGGCAATCATAAAAACCTGCCCGATTTTTTCTTCAAGGGTCATTTGGCTAAAGACACTATCTGCCCAGCGATTTGCTTCAAAAACCGCTTTCGAGGGAGCATTGTCTTCTTTTAGCGCCCATTGCGTAGGCTTTTCGTCTGCCTCTTTGTGATAAGAGCCTACTAGCCCCATCACAACGCCCACACTTATGATCACTCCTGCAATAGAATTCGTCCAAAAAATCTTCATTTCACTGATTTAAAAATAGCTACAAAGTTACTAAAACCTCTCCACAAAAATTGTACAAAACCGATATTCTGGTACAATTTAACCTGAACTGTTTATTATTTATAAACTAAATTTAACCAATGCGCCATTTCTTGAAACAGGTTGAATTATAGGTACTTATCCGCTAATTTTTCAAATATAACCTAGCCGTAATACTGGGTTAACATTGACTTAATATTGCACTTCTACCTTTGCAGCGCAATCCTGATAAAGGATTTATGACACCAAATTGAATCAAATATTACAACTCACAAATGTTGACCATTCAAAAAATGTTACGACAATTTACTGCCTTATTGGCGATGCTTCTTCTGAGTTTTGCCACTTTTGCCCAAACAGGAACACTTCGCGGAACCATCACCGATGCCAAAACAAAAGAAACACTCATAGGCGCTACCGTTCGTGTTGTAGGAACCCAATTGGGCGCTGCCACCGACGTAAACGGATTCTTTTCGTTTGCCAAAGTCCCCGCAGGAAGCTACAGCGTAGAAGTAACCTACGTTTCTTATAATACAGAAACGATTTCAAACGTAAAGATTGAGGCTGATAAAGTAACGGAAGTCAATACAGCACTCATCGAGTCTGCCGCTACCCTCGCCGAAGTAAAAGTAGTAGCAAGACGCCAAACCAATACTGAAGTATCGGTCATTAGCGAAATCAAAGCTTCACAAAATATTGTTAGTGGTATTTCATCGCAGCAAATCGCTCGTTCGCTCGATCGTGACGCGGCGCAAGTAGTAAAACGCGTGCCAGGAATCACCATTGTAGGTGATCGTTTTATCACGATTCGTGGTCTTAACTCGCGATATAACAACGTGATGCTTCACAATGCCTTCACGCCTTCAATGGAAACCGACGTGAAAGCATTTTCGTTTGATGTTATTCCTAGTGGCCAAATCGACCGTCTTCTTATTTATAAGACACCTTCGGCAGACCTTCCTGGCGAATTTGCGGGAGGAATTGTTAAAATTTATACCAAAAGCATTCCTGATCAAAATAGCATTACCCTTGATTACAGTTTAGGTATTCGTCAAGGAACGTCCTTCGGAGAATTTAAAGAATCAAAACAAGGCGCCAATTATTGGACAAGTTTTAACAACGGTTATTTAGATCTTCCAAACAATTTTCCTAAAGACTTGCGTGCTGTGAGCAACAACCCTGCCTTAATAGAATTAGCAGGCCGCTCGCTTCGTAACGAATGGGTGCCAGTAACTTCTACTGCCACGCCTGATCAACGTGTTTCTCTTACAGGAAACTTTAGAATGCAACTTGGCAAGGTTCAAATCGGTAATATTACGACTGTTAATTACAGTGAAACACGTCAGTTTACAGCCACTGATCGTAACGATTACAATATTGGCGCGGGTAATTCTATCGAAACATTATTTGAGTACGACGACCAATCGTATTCCCGCAATAACCGCGTAGGTATTTTGCACAACTGGGCGTTTCGTTTTAATAGCAATCACACCATTGAATTTAAAAACTTATTTAATCAAATCAGCAATGGTCGTTATGTGTTCCGTTCGGGTCAAGACATTGCCCAAAACTACCGTCCTAACAACCACTCATTCGACCAAGTATATCGTGGTATTTACTCAGGTCAGTTGACAGGTAAACACAAATTTAACGATGACAAAACAGTGATTGATTGGGTAGCTGGTTATAATAATTCATACCGTGACCAACCCGACTACAAGCGCTATCGTTCGGATGTTTTAGATGCTTCTACGGGAAGAACCGAGATTTATATTCCAGTAGGGCAAGCACAAGCTTATTTCTTGGGACGTTTTAGTTCACAAATGGACGAAACAGGATTGACAGGTGCGGCCAACCTAACGCAGAAAGTTGGAGCGGGAGACAAAGAAATTGAGCTTAAATTTGGAGGGTTCTTTGAGCAGAAAGACCGTACTTTCAAAGCGCGTAACCTAGGATACGTTCGTGGCGGAAACTTTAATCCTGCCCTTGCTGGTAGCGATATTAATACGCTTTTCCAGAATATTCGGAACGATGGTGGTATCCGTATCGACGAACAAACCAACCCCAACGACTCCTACACATCGTCTAATACGCTACTTGCGGGCTATGGTTCTGTCAATATTCCATTCACGAAAAAGTTCAATGCTATCGTAGGTGTGCGGGTTGAAAATAACCGCCAGCAAATGAATAGTACGTATTTAGGAGGAGCAGCAGCACGAGTTGATAACAAAATCACAAGTGTACTACCATCTGCAAACCTTACTTATAATTTTACAGAAAAGACCCTTTTGAGAGCAGCTTACGGCATGACTGTAAACCGTCCTGAGTTTCGCGAGTTAGCTCCTTTCTCATTCTTTGATTTTGATTTCAACGTCGTTTACGAAGGAAATCCAAACCTCAAAATTGCGACTATCCAAAACATGGATTTACGCTGGGAACACTATCCTACTCCATCTGAGCTTATTAGCGTAGCTGCTTTCTATAAGTACTTCGACACGCCTATCGAGTCAACGGTTGACTTGGGTTCTACGGGGTTAGGTTCTAAAACGTTTATCACTAACAATGCCGCAAGTGCTTACAGTACAGGTATCGAAATCGAAATCAAAAAAGGATTAGGAAATGTACTTCCAGGCTCACGTATCTTTGAGAAAACGAGCTTGTTGTTCAATACGGCACTCATTCGTAGCCGTGTTAGCCTTGGCGACCGTGGAGTTGGCCAATCAGATAACCGCCCGCTTCAAGGACAATCACCTTACATTGTCAACGTAGGTATTAACTACAACGACACGAAAAAAGACTTCCAGCTTAATATCCTCTACAACGTTATTGGCCGTCGTATCATCGCTGTAGGTTTTGAAGCATACCCTGACTTATATGAAATGCCACGTAATATCCTAGACGTAACTTTCTCGAAGGGATTAGGCCAGCGTTGGACGCTCAAAGGAGGTATTCAAGATATATTGAATCAACCTTGGCGCATCATGCAAGATTCTAACAAAGACAATAAGTTTGAATCTGACAAAGATTTCTTTGTTCAGAAGTACCGCACAGGCCAATTGGTTAGCCTTGGCTTCTCGTATCGCCTTTTATAATTTATAAATCAATTAGTAAGTAACACAAAACAAACAAACCGATGAACTTTCGTCGTCTAGCCCACACAGTCCTCACCCTTGGGGTTCTGTCAATGGCATTGATTTTCAATGCTTGTAAAAAAGAAGAAGAAATCGGACCAGCACCAGTAATCTCACCTGGTAGTGCGCTCACAGGAGTAGCAGGTTCTGTTGCCAAAATCACTGCTACCATCAATGCCGCAGAAGGTCTTCAGACATTAACAGTATTGAAAAACGGCCAAGCATTTGATAGTAAGGCATACACGGCAGGTGAAACAGCTGATAGCTATACCAAAGATTATACAGTAGAAAACTTGCCAGTAGGCTCAAGTGTTGTATTTACATTCCAAGCCACTGATACTAAAAACCAAACTTCAACCGTAGCGACTCAAGTAGTGACAGTTTCGGCAGTACCTGCAAAAACAGTGGTAGAAGTAAGAGGCGTACTCACTGGAAACGTATCTTGGACAAAAGATAAAATTTATAAACTCATCGGTTTTGTTCGCGTAGGCGCAGACACGACTGAGACTTTCTCATCGACCGCTGGAACAGGTACATTGACAATTGAAGCAGGAACCACCATCATTGGTGACCGCGCATCAAAAGCAACATTGATTGTTCAGCGTGGTAGCAAAATCATTGCAAACGGAACTGCAGATGCTCCTATCGTTTTCACTTCTGAGCGTGCTGCTGGTCAGCGTGAGTCGGGTGACTGGGGTGGCTTGGTGATTTGCGGAAGAGCCGTAAACAACCAATCGACTGGTGATAAAGGAATTCAATTGGAAGGTAGCTACAAAGGCTGGCACGGTGGTTCGGATGATGCCGATAACTCTGGCTCGTTGAAATATGTTCGTGTAGAATACGCTGGGGTGCCTATCAACCCTAACCAAGAAGTAAACTCTTTCACATTCGGTTCAGTTGGTAGTGGTACCACAATGGAATACTTACAAGCTTCTTATGGTTTGGACGACTCTTTTGAGTGGTTTGGTGGAACCGTAAATGGTAAATATCTTATCGCTTACCGTGGTTTAGATGATGATTTTGATATGGATTTTGGTTTCCGTGGAAATCTTCAGTTTATCATTGGGATGCGTGGTGCTACTTTGGCTGACCAATCGGGTTCAAATGGTTTTGAGGTTGACAACGACGGTCAAGGAACTGCGGCAACGCCTTTTACGTCTCCTGTAATTTCAAACGTAACTTTGATTGGACCAAAAGAAACCAATGCAACTTCGATTAGCCCTCAGTTCCAAAACGGTATGCACTTGCGTCGTAACAACAAAATCAAAGTATATAACGCAGTTGTAACTGGTTATCCTAACGGTATTTTTATTGATGGAACAACTACTCAAGCGAATGCCAATTCAGGTGACTTGGTTCTTAATCGTGTCGTTTTAGCTGGGGTTGCTGGCTGGGGTACAGACGGTTTTGGTCAAGGAACAACGGTAGCTCCTATCGGCTTTGCGGTACGTGATGTAAATACTGCGACTCCTGCTGTGGCTATTACAGTTGGTACTGCGAAGCCATCAGAGTGGTTTGCTGCACAAGCTGGTAACAAAATTCAAAATTCATACGCTGGTTTAGGTTTAAACCAATCTATATTCCAAGCAGGTACTCCTACTCTTACTTTAAGCAACGGCGGTACACTTGCAACAGGTGGCGTTGTGCCAACAGGTTCGTTTTTCTCGGCAGCAACTTTCATTGGTGCTTTTGGGTCGGAAAACTGGACTGCAAAATGGTCTAACTTCAACCCTGGTACAACAGATTATAGCAAATAATAATTGCTTCTTATATTTCGGGGAGTCTTTTTATCCAGACTCTCCGAAACTATGAAAACACAATTTTCAACCGCGTTCTTTCTCTTTATTGTTGCTTTAAGCGCCCTGTTTTTTGGGGGTTGTAAAAAAGACCCGTACCAAGCAAAAACGTACTTTTCACAAGCCGAACAAGATACGTTGTTGACCAACATCATTACTTATACGAGTCAATACGCCCGTGGAGCGACTAATGCCACCCGCTTCGATGCCAAGTTTCGTCAGGAGTATGTAGGTCGGTTGTCGCAGTATAAGTTGGTTAACTATTTCATTGCACCCGACTCTACGCATTATTTCTTTATCACCCGTCCCGTAGGCAGTGGGATGTTTAGAAGAGGAGTAGGAGGGAAGTTTAAATTAGGGGCAAAGTTGATGCCCACCGAGTACGAAGAGCTTTGGTGTACACCTCATCTTAAGGAGGAAACCGTGGTACTTGAACGAGGCGGATTTTTGTTCAAAGCAATGACAAAAGAAGGAAATATCGACAAATACTTGACCATGAAAATGTACGTTGAGTGGCCTGACTCCACCCTCAAGTACGATAAAAACATTCACGAATGGGTACCTAGAAATAACTCAGGTATCACGTCGGAATAAATTCATATTGGTGTCAGATTATTCTTAAAAGTCGAGGGCCTTGCTCTTGGCTTTTTTATAGTATTAAACTAGTTGAATATGAGGTGTTTTTGTTCGTTTGTGTGGTGCTGCAATGGAGCTTAAAACAACCAGAAACGTTGCGCGGAAATCAGTGGTGGACTTAGATTAGATAGATGTAAAGATTCTTAGCCAATCAATGATAACCAAAGTGGAATTTATAAACGTAAACCGTTCAATAGTTACGATGGTAGTGTTGGGTCTGGCTTTAGCTTTCAACGCCTGTAAAAAAGAAGAACCTATTGGTCCTGTCCCAATCCTCACGGCAGGTATTGCTGCTAATGGCTTTGTTGGTACTACTGTTAAAATTACGGCCAGCATCAACGCCCCCGAAGGCTTGAAAACCCTTGTTGTATTGAAAGATGGACAGGTTTTTGACCGTAAATTGTATAACAACGCCGAAAAGTCCGATTCTTATAGCAAAGATTATGTGATTGAAAACCTGCCCGCAAGCACATCGGTTGTGTTTACGTTGCAAGCCACCGACCTGCGTAATCAATCTTCAACCATTGCTACGCAATTGGTAACGGTATCGGCCGTGCCAACCAAGCAAGTGGAGGAAATAAGAGGCGTATTGTCGGGTAAAATTACATGGACAAAAGATAAAATCTATAAACTAATTGGTTTTGTGCGGGTAGGTGGCGACACTTTGTCCGATACTCCTTCCAACGTAGCTACGGGCGTTTTGACCATCGAACCAGGTACCGTTATCATCGGCGACCGTGCCTCAAAAGGTACATTAATAATTCAGCGTGGTAGCCGAATCGTTGCAAACGGAACGGCAGAGTCTCCTATTGTGTTCACCTCGGAGCGTCCAGTAGGTCAGCGTGAACCAGGCGATTGGGGTGGTTTGGTAATTTGTGGAAAAGCCGTAAACAACCAAGGTACAGGAGTACAATTGGAAGGTAGTTTCAAAGGCTTCCACGGGGATACAAACGATGCCGACAATTCGGGTTCTTTGAAATATGTCCGCGTAGAATTTGCGGGAATACCGCTCAATCCCAGCACTGAATTAAGCTCTTTCACTTTTGGTTCGGTAGGTAGCGGCACAACCATAGAATTTTTGCAGGCATCTTATGGTTTAGGTGATTCTTTTGGATGGTTTGGTGGTACTTTTAACGCCAAATATTTGATTGCTTACCATGGTTTGGACGACGATTTAGACCTTGATTTGGGCTACCGAGGCAATCTACAGTTTATGGTTGGTATCCGTGGTGCTGCATTGGCCGATCAATCTGGTTCAAATGGCTTTGAAATAGATAACGATGCCCAAAGTACCTCCAATATCCCATTTACCGCCGCTACTATTTCAAACGCAACATTGATTGGTGCCAAAGCAACTGCTGAAACAGTGATTTCAGCACAGTTTCAGAACGGTATGCACTTGCGTCGCAACTGCAAAGTAAAAATCTACAATAGTGCCGTCACCGCTTATCCAAATGGCGTTTTAATTGAAGGTAACAACACCTTGGCCAATGCTGCCAATGGTTCGTTAGTATTGAATCGGATTTGGGTGATGGGGGTAAAAGGTTGGGGGGCAAACGGATTCGGTTTGGCAACATCGGGTACACAAAGCGTTCCTTACGGCTTTCCTGTGCGCGACTTTTCTACGCACACAACGCCTGTGGCACTCAATAACATTGGTAGTCAAAAACCCTCGGCTTGGTTTGCTGCCCAAACAGGCAATAAAGTCATGGATAGTTATGATGGGAGCGGTTTGAGTGCTAGTTTGTTCGCAACGGGTACTCCTACTTTTACCTTGTCCAACGGCGGTTTATTAGCTACTGGTGGGCTTGTACCAGCGGGGGCTTTCTGGTCGCCTGCTACGTTTATCGGTGCTTTTGGCTCAGAAGACTGGACGGCTACTTGGTCTAATTTTAGCCCAGGTACAACCAATTACAACATATAATCGCCCTTTTTCAAGGAGTTTTTGCGTGAACTCCCCGAAATCTATGAAATACAATTTGTCAAATTCGTTCTTTGTTTTTTTGTCTTAGTGTAGGATTATGAAGGCAATCCTTACCAAGTAAAAATGTATATCGACAAATACTTGACCATGAAGATGTACGTTGAGTGGCCTGACTCCACCCTCAAGTACGATAAAAACATTCACGAATGGGTACCTAGAAATAACTCAGGTATCACGTCGGAATAAATTCATATTGGTGTCAGATTATAAGAAAGACTGGGGGCGATTGTTCTCAGTCTTTTTCTTTATACCCCTACGTTGAAAACTACTAACCCACATACTTATGAACTCTCGTTTACTTACTCTAGGTATTTTAACCCTACTTTCATCCGCTGTTTTTGCCCAAAACGGTACAATTCGGGGTGTTTTGCGTGACGCATATACGCAACAACCTGTTAAGGAGGGCTATGTTCAAATTCAAGAAAGAGGCATTCGTGTTTTTACCGATGAAAACGGGTATTATACCCTTTCCAACCTACCAGTCCAACTGTATCGAGTTGATTTTTCGGCGCCAGGTTATCGAACAAGGTCGGTGCCTAACCTTAGTGTAAAGCCCAGTCAAATTACGAACGTCAATATCGTACTTGAGCCTATCTATATCCAAAAAGGACAACTCGGTCGTTATGCAAGTTTAGAAACAGAAAGTATCGCCGAGAGTCAAGCTGCTCAATCTATCGTGAGTGGATTAAACAAAGGGCAACTTCAAAAAGCAGCAGAACAAGAAACCTCTTATTTACTACGCCAAATTCCTGGATTAGCCATCAGCGATGCTCGTTTCTTGACGATTCGTGGCCTAAACCCTCGCTACAACAATTTCCAGTTTTCTACTACTTTTCTATCGACAACCGAGTCCGACACCAAGTCATTTCCTCTCGATTTGTTACCAGCTCAAGCACTCGAAAAGATTACCGTCTTCAAAAGTCCTTCTGCCGAACTTCCGAGCGATTTTGCGGGAGGTGTTGTTCAGTTTA
The DNA here is from genome assembly GCF_057652155.1 of Runella sp. R0.1_18. Taxonomy (NCBI): domain Bacteria; kingdom Pseudomonadati; phylum Bacteroidota; class Cytophagia; order Cytophagales; family Spirosomataceae; genus Runella; species Runella sp. R0.1_18. The sequence continues at coordinate 138,634 of NZ_JBYFCK010000002.1, read as the reverse complement.
GTCCCGAAACAATGCCTGTCCAAAATTCACTCCAAGTGGAACTTACCGCGGGCTATCGCCAGGGGAGTACGTTTTCAGCTTTTCGAAAAGCCGACAATGGTCCGCATTATTCATTAGGATTCAACAACCAGTACCAAGATATTCCTACCAATTTCCCCAAAAACCTTAATTCTCTAGGGGGGAATACCCAAGCATTGGCCAATGTTGGTACCTTGTTGAAAAATAACTGGGTAGCTAACGCATCAACAGCCCAGCCTAATCAGCGGCTTGTTTTATCGGGTGGGCTAAAACTACTCGACACTCCAAGGCTTAAAATAGGTAGCTTTTCGGCGTTTAGTTATCAAAATCAATACAGTAAATTTCAAATTGAGCGGGGAGATTATAACCAAAATCAGGGAGGAACAGAGTCTCCCATTTTTCAATTCAATGATACCCAATACAACCAAACTATTCGATTGGGAATTTTACATAACTGGGCATTTCAATTCAACAAAGCTCGTATAAATTTTAACCACTTATTGTCTCAGTCGAGTATTGGGCGATATGTAGCTCGTACGGGGCAGCACATCGAGTTTAATTATCTTCCTAATGACCACGCATTTAACCAGATTTACGCAACACATTATTTGGGTCAGCTCGAGGGGAATCATCCGTTGAATGACGAAAATACCGCCTCTGTTGATTGGAGCGTAAGTTATACCTATTCTCACCGAAACCAGCCTGATTTTCGGCGTTATCGCTCCGACTTTGAACCATCCACTGCTACAAGTACCTTGTACGTTCCCACTGGGCGGGCGTTTTCATTTTTCTTGGGACGTTTTTCTTCCCTCCAAACCGACAACAGTATCGCAGCTAACCTTGCGTTAAAAAAGCAAATTTTACTCAATCAACAGGAGGGACGGAAAGGGCAGTGGAGCGTGGGGGTATTTGCCGAACGTAAAACGCGTTCTTTTGCGGCTCGAAATTTGGGATATATTCGCTCGGCTACTTCCACTTTTTCCACGGAACTGCTCGCTGGTTCTATCGACGAGCTCTTTGCCCCTGCCAATCAAAATCCCGTGACAGGCATTCGGATGGATGAACTTACCAATGCCAGTGATAGCTATAAAGGAGACCTGCAACTTTTGGGAGGATTTGCAAAACTAAGCTTGCCTCTGACGACAAAACTAAGTGTGATAGGGGGCTTACGAACAGAAAAAAGTCTTCAACAGCTTACAAGTAATGAAGTTAGTAATGAAGCCATTGTACGCACCCTTGACAACCTAAATATCCTTCCTTCTGTCAATGTTACTTACAATCTTTCCACCACGACTTTGTTGCGTTTGGCGTACGGGCAGACCATCAACCGACCTGAATTTAGAGAACTTGCTCCTTTCAACTTTTTTGACTGGGACTATAACTATATAGTGAGAGGAAACGAGCTGAAACAGGCCCAAATTCACAACTTTGATGTTCGTTGGGAACGTTACCCCTCTCCCAATGAAGTTATTAGTATTGCCGCTTTTTTTAAATATTTCCAAAATCCGATCGAAACAGTCGTTGAAGCTGGCGGGGGAGGAACAGGAGGTTCCAAAACATTTACATTTACCAATGCCCGAAATGCAACCAACGCAGGAATAGAGGTCGAAATCCGAAAGTCGCTCGCTCCTAATCATTCTTCGGCCTTACTTAAAAACTTACATCTTGTTTTTAGCGGCTCAATCATTGCAAGTAATGTAAGTTTAGGGGAAAAAGCATTGGGACAATCGACAGCTCGGCCACTTCAGGGGCAAGCTCCATTTCTCATCAATATGGGATTTAATTATACAAACTCAACGCGTGATTTCAGTGCCAATTTGTTTTACAATGTGATGGGTAAACGAATTTTTGCGGTTGGTTTTGAGGGGTATCCTGATTGGTACGAAATGCCTCGAAATGTAGTAGATATTCACCTTACGAAACAATTCAATCAACGATTTTTGGTTCGTTTGAGCATAGATGATCTATTGAATCAAAGCGCCGTTATTTTGCAAGATGGTAATCAGAATGGGCGCTACGAACGCTCCCGTGACCAAATCATTCAGCGTTATTCTCCAGGGCAACTCATTCAAATTGGAGTTGGGTATAAATGGTAATTTTGTGCGAGCGAGTAGAAAGTTTTAACAAACTGATTTTCAGTCTAAAAAGAACCATGAAGTCTGTTTTTGTATTTCTCTTTCTACTCGTTGGCTGGACATACTCTCAGGTGTTTGGCCAGCCTTCGCTTGGTCAACAGATGCGTACTTCCGCCGAGGCGTTTCTTAATAGCTTGTCAGCCGAGCAGAAAAATGAAGCCAATCTGGCGTTTGATTCGGACTGGCGTTATGATTGGAACTATACCCCGCGTTCTCGTAAGGGGCTTCCACTCAAAAAGATGAACGAAGCCCAGCGAAAAGCCGCTATGCAGTTGTTGGAAGTGGCTTTGAGTGAAGTGGGAAAAGCAAAAGTCAACGACATCATAGCGCTCGAATACGTACTGCGTCAAGTAGAAAAACGCCCCGAAAACGACACCTATCGCGACCCTGAGAACTATGCTTTTTTGGTATTTGGTACACCCTCAGCCAAACAGCCTTGGGGATGGAGCGTAGAAGGGCATCATATATCGCTGCATTTTACCCTCGTGGGTGAGGCGATTGAGTTTTTACCCAGTTTCTTTGGGAGCAATCCTGCCCTGGTGCTCCCTGGTTTTGTCCAAGAAGGAAAACAAGTGCTAAAAGAAGAAGCCGACGCTGCGTTTGCCCTTTTGCATTCGTTGACCCCCGCGCAACTTGCCAAAGTGGTACTTTCGGACAAAGCACCAAGCGATATTGTCTCAACCAACACACGGCGTGTCATGCTCGAAAAACGCGAAGGGATGCTTTGTGGAGAAATGACAGCCCATCAGCAAGAACTTTTCACCCAGTTACTCCAAGTATATTTTCAACGTTATCACGTTACGCTCAAAAACCAAGCCCTCAAGAAGCTCAGCAAAGCCGATTTAGCGTCCATTGCCTTTTGTTGGATGGGCGATCAAGAACCTATCAGAGGCACAGGTCGAGGGCATTATTACCGCATTCATGGGCCTACGTTTTTGATTGAATACGACAACACCCAAAACAACGCCAACCACGTTCATACCGTCGTTCGCGATTTAACCAACGACTGGGGCGAAGACCTTCTCAAAGCCCATTACGAAGCGGGGCATCGAAAATGAGCGCCCTACTTAACAATCTTTGCCGTAACAGGTACACATTTTTGAGTGACACATTCGCTCGCAAGCGCATCGGCTTTTTTAAAATTGGGAATGCCGTAACCCAGCAAATAGTCAGGTGACTGGGCTTGCGTACCCGATTGTTTGAGGTAGTTCATTACCTGAACGTTGGTCAGGTTGGGATGCGCTTGCCAAAAACCCGCTGCCATCCCTGCCAATAATGGTGCCGCAAAAGACGTCCCTTGACTGTACGCATAACTACCACTGGGCGTAGCCACGACGACAAAACTACCCTGCGCGGCTACATCGGGCTTCACTCGCCCATCGGCGGACGGACCAATGGAGCTAAAACTGGTTCGAATACCCGCAGGATTGACCGCGCCTACTGCCAGTACCGAATCACCGTCGGCTGGTGCAGTAATGTATTGCCAAGGGGAACTTCCCGAGTTTCCAGCCGAAACCACCACCAAAATACCCGCCTGCGCGGCCAAATCAGCGCCACGGGTGGAGAGCGCTACGTCGCCGTTCATTTGGGTATAGGTATAGTTTTGGGCAGGGTTGTCAAACTCACTGTAGCCCAAAGAAGAATTGATGACATCCACCCCAAGACTGTCGGCGTACTCTGCGCCAAACACCCAATAGGCTTCTTCTATCTTAGTTTCGGTGGCATCGTCTTCGGTGCGAAGTAATACATACGAAGCTTTATAAGCGGTGCCAATGAGCGTATCGGGCATATAACTTGCCATGCACGAAAGCACGTTGGTACCGTGGCTGTGGTCATCGTACACATTCGTTTCGTTATCGACAAAATCAAAGGTTGTAAGCACCCGATTTTCGTTAAACAATGGCTGCAAACTTGGGTGTAGGTTGGCATTCTGAAATCCGCCATCAAGTACGCCAATGAGCATTCCTTCGCCCCGATACCCCGCCGAGTGCATACTATCGGCACAGAGCATTTTTACTTGATTTTCCGAAAAACCGTACCCTTCGGTCGTGGTTGTTCCCCACTTGTCCGTTTTATTGTTGGAAAGATTTTCAGCCGATACCCGTGCGTTGCGAATGTCGCCGTTGCCTTCTATGCCTTTGACAAAAGGCAATGCCAAAATTTGCGAAAGTGTGGTGCTGTTGGTTTCGACGAGCACACCATTGAGCCAACGCGTTTTGTACAAAACCTTCGCGCCTAAGTTTCTGATTGATTGAATGTAAGAAGTATTCGGGGGGAAATCGCGTTCGGAAACGGCAATGTGTTGCCGCTGACGGCGAGCAATGGCTCGGGCCGATAAGTATTGCTGTGGATTGGCCGTAGAATACGACGACCCTGTTTTGTCTTTGAAATAAACCAAGTAACGATTTTGGCTTTGCGCTGTTTCAAAAGCCATTATCCATATACCGACTACTAATAAAACTTTGCTGAAAAGGTTGCTCATCGTTTGTTGTTATTCACCTTTTAGCTCTGAGCAAAGATGATGCTAAACTTTACAAATCTTGGAGGCTGGTCTGATAAAAAATGGAATGTTGACGCTAATACCCTAATTTTGCGGAGGGATAGGTTTTTCTTTCCCCCAAACATCGTAAACGACCAACTCACCCATGTCATCTGCTGATAAAAATCTGAGCGTTTTTACCACCGACGGTTTGCCTGACATCACCAACAAAAAATTTGTGATTGTAGTAGCCGAGTGGAATTCGGAAGTAACCGAAGCTTTGTTTCAAGGAGCCTACAAAACGCTTGTTGACCACGGAGCGCAAACCCAAAATATCATTCGTGCCAATGTTCCAGGAAGTTTTGAGCTTAGTTTTGGCTCACAAGTATATGCCCAAAAAGCCGATGTGGACGCCGTGATTGCCATTGGCTGCGTGATTCAGGGAGAAACCAAGCACAATGACTACATCAACAACGCCGTAGCACATGGCCTCACCGACGTGGCCTTGAAATACAACAAGCCCGTTATTTTTGGCGTACTTACCCCCAACACCCTCCAACAAGCCCTCGACCGTGCGGGAGGCATCCACGGCAACAAAGGCGATGAAGCCGCCATCACTGCCATCAAAATGTTAGGTCTTAACTAACTACCCATGAAAACTGTCATCATCAAATATAACGCGGGCAATGTGCAGTCGGTGATGTATGCCCTCGACCGTATCGGGGCGGCGTACGAATGGACCGACGACCCCGAAACCATTTTGGCGGCTGATAAAGTGATTTTCCCAGGCGTAGGCGAAGCCAGTACGGCCATGGCCTATTTGAGAGAACACCAACTCGACCAGCTCATCCCGACCCTGCGCCAACCCGTTTTGGGCACTTGCGTGGGGATGCAACTCATGTGCCGCTATTCGGAAGAAAACGACACCACTTGCATGGGGATTTTTGACGTGGACGTACTGCGTTTTCCGCGCGTATCGGGTTTTAAAGTGCCCCAAACGGGCTGGAACGATATTTATGAGTTGAATAATCCACTTTGTACAGGACTCAACGAGCACGACTACGTGTATTACAACCACGGGTATTATGCCCCCCTTTGTGCGCAAACGGCCGCCAAAACCAATTACATTTTGGAGTATTCGGCGATGCTGCAAAAAGACAATTTCTTCGCCGCTCAGTTTCACTCCGAAATCAGCGGAAATGTAGGGCAACGGATTTTTGAAAATTTCCTGAAATTATAATTAGAGATGTGTCGCTCATCACTTATCAGAGCGGCACATTTTCCTACGACTCAAACCCTTACGTATTTCCTTGCGCTCTTTTCTACTGCTTTTAGTTGGCATTTGCCTATCTCTCAACGGGCTTTCGCAAGAGGCTCATTATCCGCACTTTACTTTGTGGTCGCGGATTCAGTTGGCCAAAGAACCTACTCCCAACTGGAAAATTTCTGGCACGCTCCTCTGGAGACGTCAAAACAACTACACTGATAACCCTCACAATCCCCTGACGAACCCGCTGATGGTGGGCGGGCAAACACAGCTAACTTACCGCAATACACCGAATACATTTTGGGTACACATTGCTCAGGTCAGTTATATGAAAACCAATCAGTTATTGGGTAAAACGGAAGATTTTAATGCCCCCATCGGGCAAGAAATTAGGTATGCAGGTGGGATAGAATTTAACCAAGAAAAAGAGGGTTCTAAATTTACGTTCAGGGAGCGGTTCATGCAGGAATTTCGTTTTTTTAAAGCCAATAATTATCGACCGGTAGGCAGGGTACGCGCCCGCGCTACTGCTCGGTACGAACTTACCCCTTTTATGAGCCTGAATGGAGTGACTGAAATCCTTTTCCACAACCCGCCTTTGCTTCCTAATCAACGGGCGTTTCGTTTTCATCAGTTTTGGCTCGGAGGCAGTTTTTTGTGGAGCTTAAGCGAACGAGTTAGCCTCGAAACAGGTTATACCTTCATTCATGGTCGTCGGGCTACCAATGTGGAGTTTGACGAGCAAAACATTCTTAATCTTCACTTAGCCGTTGATATTTGATGCGCGCTTTTGTTTGCTTCTTACTTATGTTTTCGTGGTTGAAACCCAACGCTCAAACCAACAGCCGTGCCTATAAAGTAATGCTGGAGGGAATGTACAAACACACAGTACCTACGCTGAGTTGTAATGAGTTAAAGAAAGAACTTAAAAACGTTGTGTTACTCGATACCCGCGCCAAAAACGAATACGATGTAAGCCATCTTCCAGATGCGCGTTGGGTAGGCTACGATGAATTTAATCCAAAATCCGTGGCTGATTTGCCGAAAAACACCCCAATTGTGGTCTATTGTACAGTGGGTGTTCGTAGTGAACGGGTGGGCGAAAAACTCAAAGCCGCAGGTTTTCAGAACGTTCGCAACTTGTACGGGAGCATTTTTGAGTGGGTCAATCAGGGTAATACCATCGTGGATAACCAAGGCAAACCTACCCAAAAAGTTCATGCCTACTCCCGTGTGTGGGGCGTGTGGCTCAACAAAGGCGAGAAAGTGTATGAGTGAGATTGGAGTTGTGAGAGATGAGTGATAAACGATGAGTTATGAGAGATGAGTGATAAGACTGATTGAAAACTATGGATAATTTTCTAAACAAAAACTACTGGGACGAACGCTATTTACTGGGGCAAACGGGCTGGGACATTGGCCACGTATCTCCTGCGTTGAAGCAGTATTTTGATACGCTTACCGACAAGCACCTCCGTATTCTTATTCCTGGGGGTGGAAATAGCTACGAGGCTGTCTATCTACTTGAGCAAGGTTTTAAGAATGTCACTGTCGTTGATATTTCGGAAGTGGTATGTCAGCGCTTGACGGATAGCTATGGGGAAAAAGGGTTACGAGTCGTTTGTGCTGATTTTTTTGAACATTCAGACACATACGACCTCATTGTGGAGCAAACCTTCTTCTGCGCCCTTTCGCCCTCATTGCGAGGGGATTATGCTCGGAAAATGGCTGAATTGCTGTCGGAAGATGGACTACTCGCGGGGCTTTTGTTCAACCGTACATTTGAAGGTGGGCCACCTTTTGGCGGAAGTGTGGCAGAGTACCAAACCCTTTTCGACAAAGCTGGTTTTAAGGTTGCCTTTGATTTAGCTCCTGCTTCTATTCCACCACGCGCGGGAAGTGAGGTGTTTTTTAGGGCAAAAAAATAGACGCCACCCACAAAGGCAGCGTCTATTGGCAATCCTAAACCTAACTACATTAAAAAAATAGGATACAAATGATTAGTCGGCAAGGGTGGTTAGAAACCGAACGATTTTAGAAACCGTCGAAACCGCTTGACGAGTGCCTGCGGCACCGTTCTGCGCTTGCTGCGTCACTTCTTTCAAAAGCGAACGCTGTTGCACTACTTCCTTTTTGACTTGGCTTGCCTCTTGCATGGCTTTGCGGGTAGCAAAAACATTGTGTGGGCGGCCAATCGCAAAGGCGGAAGAACTTAACAAACACAGAACGGCGGCGAAGGTAATGGCTTTCATGACTGTATGAGTTTTGATTGTGATTTTAATGGTTGATTTGTTCTATGGCTGAATGTCGGAACGCCGAATCGTTGAAACAAAGATATATGTTTTGTCTGGTATTATGCAATACAAAGTACCTTGTTTTTTGTTTGAATCGTGTTAAGCGGCAAATTTTAAGGACGAATGGTAAGCTATTTTTTTTGTACTGAAATAATTCCTTTCATCCAATAACCGTTGCCCTTAGCGGCGTCGATTATATGATGCAAAGGTGATACGAAAGGTTGCATCACACCAAAAAAATTTGACAAACTGGCTCTTCTGCCCGATGAATCGGGTAAAATGCTGGGTGAAACGAAAAAGGGATTGTTGAGGTGAATAGGTTAGGGTTCTCTTACGTACATGATTTTTCTTTCCCCCAGCACCGTCAATACATCGTTGTTGATGTTGTACCGTCCTTCTTTTGATTCAAGCACAAATGCTCCCGATATAAAAATGGCAGAATAGAGATACTCATTTACGATGTACCACCTAAGTTCGAGGGGAAGAGAATCTTTTTCTGAACCTAGACCCGTGCCTTCTATTCGCATCTCTCCCTCTTTAAAGAAGTGTTTTTTAGTGTGGCTACGAGGCAGTTCATTTTTATAATCTGTCTCAGAGATAACCTTCCATGTTCCTACCAAATCGGTATCAAGCTTGGGTTTTGCAAAATACGCTTCTAAATGGAAGGTAGTATCGTTGTTTTTACGTTCTAACCTTAGCGAGACGGTCGTTTCTTGAAAAGGGGGAGTGTGGTTCAAAAAAACGATATTCGCGTCCAATTTATCGCTCCTCACTGTTCCCGCCAGAGGGGAGGTACCGAGCGTTTTATGATGTAAAAGGGTTTTTAACTCCCCGTTCATTAAAGTCCCCTCTAAAACATGATTGCTGTAATAACTGGTGTGAAGCGTACCTGTGACCTTCTCCTTAGAAGCTTTGAGTAACAACACACATGGCTGTTCCATGAATATACCCTCATATAAGCCTACTAGATTCTGTTGGGTGTAGGCAGAGGTAAATAACGAGAGATAGCTAAAAAGAAAATGGAATAATCGCATTGAGGAAGGTTGATGACTGCTAAATAATCAATATCTTAAATTATAAAAACCGTATAAGTCATATAAGAGATTATAAGATGGTTTGATGTTCTCAACTTATATGCCCTTATATGTCTTATATGGTTGCAAAATAACTACCTTTCAAACCGCTTTTCTTTTTAGCAATTCGACAGATTCATGGAAAAGTCACTTTTAAAAGAAGACAACCAAAAAGGATTGAAGGATGACATTATGTTTTCCCCAACCTACCGATACTATTTATCAAACCATAAGCGATAATGACTAAAGCTAGGGTTGTAAGCAACAATACAAAAAAGTCGCTTTTAGGATCAAAGAAAGACCTAGCAACAGCGTAAGCTCCAGGGACAATCAGGCACAAATGAAGGCCGTAAGCAATCGCTTTTCGTTGGGAAGAATCGGATATTTTTGCATTAGATATACTAATGAATAAAACACCTACTGATAATAAAAAGTATCCGTAATTCATAGATGATTTAACGCTACTTAAAAATTTTTGAAAATGCCCTTGTGCCTGGAATTGAACCAGCAGCTCCCCATATGACAGCCTGGCCACCTACCTCCCACCAATCAGTATCTTGATTATTTCTTTGACTCCACAGAGAAGAGCCTGCACCAGCTAATGCCCCCACAGCATCTAAACCTACCCATAATGGTACTGCTAATGAACCAGAAACTCTACCATTAGGAGTTGATGTCCAAAAATTATATGAATTTTCTGCGACTGAAATCATGTATGAAGATACTCTTCCTTCTCCTTCCTCAATTTTAAATGAAGAACTCAACCAATTATTTTTAATTTTTTGTAACTGAGGTAAAAAATTACTGTAGTCCCCTAATTTATCGGTTTCTTCAATTATTTGTAAAGTCTGTAGTAAGATTTGGTTCTCTTTTTCTGAGATAATCTTACCATCAACAAGCACCTTAATATCACTTCTTAAACCGTCAATGACTCCTGACGTTCTGCCTCCTCTGTTCTTAAACACAGAGTATTTAGCATTTGTTGTTGATATGGCATTTTTTAAAGTTTATTTTCCCCCTTGCACCATTACAAGGCAAGACGAAAGTAGAAGGCCGCTAATACAAAAACAAGGTGTCGGTGCATGGATATATTCAGAAAAGATGAATATTCTGTATATATCTAAAAAATACGCTGATTATCAGGTAGATAAGTGGATATATTCATTGGTTTTTGGTTATTGACAACATCACTATCAAATCTACCTATAATAAAGCATATATAGTATAAATAAAACAAGAATCTTTTCTGTACGTATAGTATCCATGGTTCAGAAAAACACATTTTGTTCACGGCAAAAAATATAGGTTTCACGGGCTGAAATGTAGATTTCACGGTTTTGGAGGTGTTAGAGAGCAGAAGATAAGGGCTGTTTTGGAACTTTCAAAGGCAATATTGACAACGAATGATTTATTGGTAAAATTTGTAGAAATGAAAAACTCCCCTTGAAGCTGTGTCAAACAATTATCTACCTTTTACGTATGAGATATTACATAGGGGCAGCCCTCCGCCAAAAACGAGTGTCATTGAACTGGAAACAAAAGTATGTGGCTACTGCATTGGGTATTTCGCAGCCACAATTAAGTCGTATCGAAAACAACCAAGAAGGAGTTACTCAAGAAGAACTTAAAGCAATCGCTCGGCTTTTTAATACAACTACTGAGGAGTTTCGGTGCGCAGCAGCTATTCACTTGTCATTACACAACAAGCCTAATGAGAATGAAACGATTCAAGAAGCGTTAATTCGTCTTCAAGAGGTCTCTCAACAACTGATAGGTATTATGCTAGAGCTTCAAACTGATATGCAGTCGTTGAGAGACGAAAATTTTTACTTACGTAGGCGCACAGGCTAGCCTACCGCTCAAACCGCAAACGCTTCCCCTTTGCTGATTCGTCAAAAACGCCATTGGCATACACCAAATGCCCCGATACAACGGTATGCGTTACGCGGGAATGAAGCGTTGTTCCTTCTAAAGGCGACCAACCGCACTTGAAAAGAATGTTCTCTTTCGTCACTGTCATAGTGTCGTTCAAGTCCACCAATACCAAATCGGCCCAGTACCCTTCGCGGATGTAACCACGGCGGTCGATGGCAAATACGTCAGCAACGGCATGGCTCATTTTTTCTACTACGCGTTCGATTGAAATCTTACCCTGTTGTACAAACTCCAACATCATATTGAGTGAATGTTGTACCAACGGCAAGCCCGACGGGGCCTCCCAGTAACCTTTCGATTTTTCATCCCACGTATGTGGCGCGTGGTCAGTCGCAATAACGTCGATGCGGTTATCGAGCACCGCCTGTAAAATCTGAGCTTTGTGATGCGCGGCCTTAATCGCGGGGTTGCATTTTATTTGTGTTCCCAAGCGGCGGTAATCTTCCGAATCAAACCAAAGGTGATGCACACACGCCTCCGACGTAATCCGTTTTTTACGTTTTTCGGACATCGCCACGGTTGAGTCTCCGTAAGCCCCCACCTCAAACAGGCTGGTTTCTTCACCCGTCGAAATATGAAGTATATGTAGGCGCGTTCCGTGTTTTTTGGCCAATTCTACCGCCATCGACGATGATTTGTAGCAGGCTTCTTCGTTGCGTACCAGCGCGTGAATGTCAGGTCCCCATCCCCCAACGGGGGCATTGTTTTTGTAATATTCAACATTTTTACGGACAGTATCTTCGTCTTCGCAGTGCGTTGCAATCAAGCAAGGAGCGTTGGCAAACAGTTTTTCGAGTACCTCTGGAGCATCGACGAGCATGTTTCCTGTGGAGGAGCCCATAAAAATTTTTATCCCACAAACGTCGGGACAAATGGTTTTCATTACCTCGTCGTAGTTATCGTTGGAAGCGCCCATAAAAAACGAATAGTTGGCCAACGACGTGTTGGATGCAATTTGGTATTTGTCTTCTAACAGCCCCTGTGTCAGTGCATTAGGGACAGTGTTTGGCATTTCCATAAATGAAGTTGTTCCACCCGCTACTGCCGCTTTGGCCTCGGTATAAATCGACGCTTTGTGGGTAAGACCTGGCTCTCTGAAATGCACTTGGTCGTCGATGACTCCTGGAAGTAAGTATTTTCCTTGGGCATCAATCAGTTGCGAGGCTGATAAATGGCTCAGATTTGCCCCGATTTGTTCGATAAAACCGTCTTTGATAAAGACATCTTGCGTGGTGATTTTGCCCTCGTTGACAAGACGTGCATTGGTAATTAGAAGCGTAGCCATACTATATAACAAAAAAGCTCGTTAAAGAAATTGAAGTCAAACTTAGCACTCATTCACTAAACAGCCATCACCTTATGCGTTTATTTTTATGGGCTTGCCTGCTCTCTCTATCTACGTATGCACAACAACGTTATACCATCAGCGGCTACGTCCGCGAAACTGGTAGCCAAGAACAGCTTATCGGTGTCAATGTTTACTTGCTTGGAACGACCACAGGCACCACCTCCAACACCTACGGCTTTTACTCGCTTACCCTCCCCGCAGCCGATTCGGTCACACTGGCTTTTTCCTTTGTTGGCTACAACACCGAAATCCGCACGGTTAAACTTCAAAAAAACCTCGAACTCAACATTTCGCTCGAAGCCCTCGGAAGACAGCTCAACGAAGTGGTGGTCTCTGGCAAACGCGAAGCCGACAAAGTGAGCCAATCGCCCCAAATGAGTCGTATCGACATTCCTGTGCAGCAAATCAAAAAAATCCCTGCTTTTCTGGGCGAAAAAGACGTGTTGCGGGTTATTCAGCTCATGCCAGGGGTTCAAAAAGGGTCAGAGGGACAAACGGGCATTTATGTGCGCGGCGGTGGCCCTGACCAAAACTTGATTATTCTGGACGACGCGCCCGTTTATAACGTCAGCCATTTATTTGGGTTCTTTTCGGTTTTTAACGGCGATGCCCTCAAAAGCGTCGAACTCACCAAAGGTGGATTTCCTGCGCGTTTTGGCGGACGGCTTTCGTCGGTGTTGGAACTGAATATGAAAGAAGGGAACAAGGAAAAACTACACGGCGAAGGTGGCGGCGGACTCATTGCCAGCCGTTTGACGCTCGAAGGCCCGCTCAAGTTTCGCAAATCAGCCCCAGCCAAGTCTTCTTTCTTGATTTCAGGACGGCGTACCTACCTCGACTTACTAGCTCGGCCACTCATTGCAGCCGAAAGTAACGGAGCGAGTTCGGGAGGCTATTATTTTTATGACCTCAACGCCAAGTTGAATTATGATTTTGGGCAAAAAAATAAACTCTACGCCAGCGGGTACTTTGGTAAAGACCGTTTTTTCTTCCGCGATAAAAGTACTTCTTCCACCAGCGAAGGCGGTCTCAATTGGGGAAATGCCACGGGAACGCTGCGCTGGAATCACCTTTTTAACGAAAAATTATTCTCCAATGCCTCGTTAATTTTTAGTAATTATCAGTTTCAGATTTATGCCAAAGACAGCGAAACAAACGCTACCACGACTAACCAATACGAACTTCGTTATACGTCGGGGGTGAGGGATTGGGGATTAAAATACGACGTTGATTATTTCCCTAACCCACAGCACGCCTTGCGATTTGGGGTGTCGTCAACCCTACACCGATTTACGCCCAGTGCAGTGGTGGTAAAAGACTCAGACATCGACCGTTTTTCAAAAGAAATTGAAGCCATCGATAACCTAGAATCGGGCGTTTATGTGGAAGATACGTGGAAACCTACGTCTTGGTTCAAGATGAATGCAGGGTTACGTTTGAGTTATTTCAAAGCTGAAAACCAGCATTACCTCCGCCCCGAACCACGCATTTCGACCGCCTTTATGCTCCGCCCCGACTTGTCGTTTAAGGCATCGTACGCGCGCATGAACCAATACATCCATTTGTTGTCTAACACAGGCATTGGCCTTCCTACTGATTTGTGGGTGCCATCGACCGACAAAATCGCTCCGCAGCAGTCGAGTCAAGTAGCCGCAGGTTTTGCCAAAGATTTTGAAAAACAAGGGCTTGCGCTCACCATAGAAGGGTACTATAAAAACATGAACAACATTGTCAACTACAAGGAAGGCTCTAGCTTTTTACTGATTGACGACCCGTCGAGTGTCGATAAAGTACGTTGGGACGATAACATCACCAGCGGGCGCGGCTGGTCGTACGGCGCGGAAGTGTTGTTACAGAAAAAAACAGGAAAGTTTTCGGGCTGGATTGGTTATACCCTATCGTGGACACAATGGCAGTTTGCTGAACTTAATTTTGGACAAAAATTCTTCCCGCGTTACGACCGTCGCCACGATTTATCGGTGGTTGGTATTTACGAAATCAGTCCGCGCATTACACTTTCAGGAACGTGGGTATATGGCACAGGCAATGCCCTGACGCTACCGCAGAGCAATTACAAGGCGTATCAACATACCCTAACACCGCAGGTTCAATACACCGACACGGGCAATGGTACCTATGCCCCCTTCATCTCTAATTCGCCTTTTAGCTACGGCCGTACGGTCAACGACTATGGGCCTAAAAATAGTTTTCGGGCTGAGCCTTATCACCGTTTTGATTTGAGCTTGCAGTTTCACAAGAAAAAGAAATACCACGAACGTACTTGGGAGTTGAGCATTTATAATCTGTATAACCGACGCAATCCGTTTTTCTATAATCTTACCTCACGGCCTGTCTATGATGCCAATGGGCGTCCTACGGGTAGCCAAAATGTCCTACAGCGCATTTCGATTTTCCCAATTGTGCCAACGGTGAGCTATAATTTTAAATTTTAAACTTAGGTCAGACGGTAGTCAGACCTCTAGTATCGTACGGCCTGACTACCGTCTGACCTCTAGTAAGTATCGTACGGTCTGACTACCGTCTGACCTCTAACCTCGTAACAACAAAAACATGAAACATATACGCATTTTCGGAATCATTCTTCTTGCTCTTGGTTTCTATTCGTGCGAAACCCTCGTCAACGACGTTGACCCCGACCGTTTGCCCCAAACCGATTTGAAGCTCGTGGTGCATGGGTACTTGTCACCCCAAGATACCCTGATCACCATCCATGTATATTATAGTAATACTTTTTTTGGGAATGCTTCTTTTTACGGTCTTCCAGCCACTTCAATGAACGATGCCACCGTAACACTGTCTTCGCAAGGGAAGAGCATTGTACTCCCTTTTAGTACCAAAACCAGCAATTATAGCATCCGCTCTAGCGAATTTCCCATCGTAGAAGGGCAAACTTACACGCTAAAAGTGGAGCGAGACAACCGAGTGGCAGAGGCTTCATGTACCGTACCTCAGGCTGTGCCAATTCAGCAGGTACTTCAAGATTCGGTAGCACGCAGCAACTCATCTAACCCTGCTGCTCCCAAAGATTACTTATATACGTTGAAATGGAAAGACCCCGCAGGACAGGCCAACTACTATCGCGTAGGTGGATACGTTTACCAAACCCAACGAATCCAGACAAGTCCAGGGAAGTTTAACGATCAGCCTAGCTTCAGCAATTTGAGCTTTCGGGAAAATAACCGCTCACGCGAGTTCATGACTGACAAGGATGTAGATGGTGGGCAACTCAGTTCTGGTCCTGGGCGATTTTTTAATTATTTTTACTCCAACACGACTCCATCACCTTTCACTTTTCATTTTGTAGAACTGTCGCTCATTAACTGCGACAAAACATATTACGATTACCATGAGGCCATAGAAAACTTTAACGAAGACAATCCGTTTGCCGAGCCCTTGCTGATTCCGTCCAACATCAAAAACGGGTTGGGTTGTTTTGCTGCCTTTAATCGAAGTTCCGTTGTTATAAAGAAATAAGTGGATCAATTGCAACACCCACATTAGTAGATGCGTAAAAGTAGCTGATATTGTGGGTGTTTGCTTTACAGTAATTATCCTATAAAATCAGCTTTTAAGTTCGGTATTATTTTGCACTTCCTTTATTCACACTACATGAGCAAACTTTTCCTTTCGTTTCTCTTTGTTTCTCAATTGGCACTTACAGTACTGGGGCAAACGGCCAAAGTAGCCGCTACTGCTCCACAAAAGCCTATTACAGAGACTCTTTATCAAAATGCAACGGAGCTTTCGCAGCACCTGTATAATGGTCAGCGGTACCATATCTATGACAGTCGCTCAAAAGACCATCAGTTTTTTCAGGTAGAAGATTGGCGGCCAGGAAGTTTTGACTACGATGGGCAGCATTTTGAAAATATCCCAATCATGTATGACATCGTCAAAGACCTCCTAGTGATTTATTACCAAGGGCGTTCGGGATTGATTCAGCTACAGAGCGAACGGGTCAGTCGTTTTTCGTATATCGATCACCATTTTGTGCGAATTGAGCAAAATAAAGCGCTCGGGACGACCGTGCCAACGGGTTTTTATGACTTTCTGTACGATGGCAAAACCAAGGTAGTGACCCGCTGGACCAAGCAACGGCAGGAACAAATTGAGAGCAACAGAGTGAATGTCTATTTTTTGCCCAAAAACTTTTTTTATATTCAAAAAGAAGGGGAGTTTCATCTTATTACGTCCAAAAAATCGGCATTGGCCTTGTTTGGAGAACATAAAAAAGAACTAAAAAAACACCTCCGCGAAAAGCGTATTAAGTTCCGAAAAAACCGCGAAGAAGCCCTCGTTACAATTGCTAAACACTATGATCAACTTGTCCACCCATGAAAAAACAGCTACTTATTTTCTTCTTGCTCAGTGTCTTTGGTAGTGTGACATGGGCGCAAAACAAAACCGAAAAACGAATTAGTATTACGCTCACCGAAGGTACTTTTGAACAGTTTGTGAAAGAGGCAGAAAGCCAAACAGGTTGCTTTTTTTACTATGAAAAAGGATTAATAGATAGCCTAAAAATTACCATTCAAGCTCAAAATCAGTCGCTGACGAGTGCGTTGTTACAGGTGTTCAAAGGTACCGATTTTAAGTTTTCTATGGATGAGCAGCAACGCGTTTTTGTTACCTCAGATCAGGCCATCATCACGGCGCTTCCTTCTAATCTCTTTGAAGGAGATGACACTCCTGCTGATCAGAATCAATACGTAGCTCCCACCACCGACGAGTCGGACAAACTGCTATCGACGGCGGAAAGTAAGACCTATAACATTGGTCCTCAGCGCCAGCGTATTATGGAAGGCAAGTCGGCTATTTCGGGTTATGTGCGAAACGCCGTTACGGGAGAGCCCGTCATCGGTGCGGCCGTCTATATCGAGTCTCCGTCGATTGGAGTTACGACCGATGCCCTTGGCTTTTTTGCGCTCAAGATTCCGAATGGCAAACATACCCTCAAAATAAAGAGCGTTGGGATGCGTGACACCTACCGCCGTATTGTGCTTTATGGCGATGGGAAACTGGACATTCAAACCCAAGAGAGCGTGACTGCCTTAAAGGAAGTGTCGGTTGTGGCAGGAAAAGATGTCAACATTGCAGGTACGCAAATGGGGCAATTAAAATTGAGCATCAAAACCATGAAACAAGTGCCAACGGCGTTTGGCGAAACGGATTTGCTTCGGGCGGTATTGACGCTTCCAGGGGTGAAGTCGGCCAGTGAAAGCAGCGTTGGGCTCAACGTACGGGGAGGTTCTACCGACCAAAACTTGATTTTGCTCAACGATGCAGTGATTTATAATCCGTCGCACTTATTTGGATTTTTCTCTGCTTTTAACCCCGATGCCATCAAAGAAATTGAGCTTTACAAAAGTACAATTCCTGCACGTTATGGTGGGCGGTTGTCGTCGGTACTTGAAATCAATGGCCGTGACGGCAACAAGAAAAAGTTTGTCGGTTCGGGTGGAATTGGGCTTTTGACAGGGCGTTTGTCCGTCGAAGGGCCTATTATCAAAGACAAAACATCGTTCTTGGTGGGGGGGCGTTCAACTTATTCTAATTGGCTTTTCAGACGTTTGGACAACAATGCTTTCAACAAAAGTACCGCCAATTTTTACGACGTCAACCTCCAAGTGAGCCACGAGGTCAACCAAAAAAATAGCTTGACGCTTTCGGGTTATTTTAGCAATGACAAATTTAAACTCTTTGGCGATACTGCCTACGCTTACCGAAATCAGGTAGGGTCGTTTAAATGGAAACATACCTTCAACTCCAAGCTGTACGGTACGTTTACGGGGGCATTTAGTAAGTATAATTATTCGGTGGGCACTTCGCGCGTTCCCATCAATGCCTTTGACCTTACCTTCGACATTCAGCAGAGCAATGCCAAGCTTGATTTTACGTATTTTCTCCACCCAAAACACACGCTTGATTTTGGGGTAAGCAGTATTTTATACAAACTTTCGCCTGGCACTATCACGCCTGCGGGAGAAAAATCACTCATTCTTCCTGATGTTTTAGAACAAGAACAAGGCGTCGAAAGCGCAATTTACATTGAAGATCGCTATGACGTTAACTCGCGACTTTCGTTGAGTGCGGGCCTGCGCTTTTCTACCTATTCATTTTTGGGGCCTAAAACAATCAATAATTATACGGCAGGGTTTCCCATTGAAAAAATCTACCTAGATGGTACGACCGAATACGGAAAAGGCAAAAATATTCGTAGTTATCAAGGCCCCGAATACCGCATTTCGGGCCGTTATCGACTAACAGATAATACGTCAGTTAAAGCAAGCTATAACACGACTCGCCAGTATATTCACTTGTTGAGCAATACAATGGTCATGTCGCCAACCGACATTTGGAAACTCAGTGACCCCTACATTAAGCCGCAGTTGGGTAGTCAGTGGGCGGTAGGGTTTTATCGAAATCTTCGCGGCAATAAGCTAGAGTTGTCGGTTGAAGCATACTATAAAACCATCCAACATTTCTTGGATTACAAAGGTGGAGACTCGTTGATCATGAACCACCACATCGAAGCGGCGGTCATTTCGACAACAGGGAAAGCTTATGGAGTGGAGTTGATGGCCAAAAAATTGACGGGAAAATTGAACGGCTGGGTAAGCTACACCTATGCGCGTACCTTACTTAGGGCCGACGACCGCACGTCGCCAGAAGCACCAAACAACGGAGACTATTATCCAAGTAACTATGATAAGCCCCACGATTTTACGCTTGTTAGCAACTATAAGTTTTCGCACCGTTTTAGTTTGTCCTTCAATTTTACTTACAGCAGCGGGCGGCCTTATACCCCGCCTATCGGAAAGTACGTGCTAGAAGGAGTGCAGCGTATTTATTATGCCGAACGCAACCAATACCGAATCCCAGATTATTATCGGGTGGACTTTTCGATGAACGTAGAGGGTAACCACAAAGTCAAAAAGTTGGCGCATAGCTCGTGGACATTTGCGGTGTACAACTTGCTGGGGCGAAAGAATCCTTCGTCGGTGTATTTCCGTTCGCAAAATGGCATCATTCAGGGGTATATGCTGTCGATTTTTGGCCGACCGATTCCTACCATTACGTATAACTTTAGGTTTTAACCTCTTCATTTTCACACTAATTACATGAAAAAAATACTTTCGTTTGTCGTTATAATAGTAGGGATTTTGGCGCTTGAAGGGTGCGTGGTGCCTTTCTCTCCTCCAGAGGTCTCGACGCCTGGCCGATTTTTGGTTGTGGACGGTTTTCTAAATACCAACGGAGTCGATAGTAGCAGCGTGATGCTAACCTATACCCAAGTAGTTTCTAATAAAAATACTTTTACAACAGAGCTCAGAGCGCGGGTGACTGTGGAGGGCAACAAAGGCAGTATTTATACTTTTACCGAAATCGGGAAGGGACTGTATCGGCTTCCTGCTCAAAGAGTCAACTTCTCTGAGCAGTTTCGGATTCGTATCAAAACTGCTGCCAACAAGGAATACCTGTCGGACTATGTCGAGGTGAAACAAACACCCCCGATTGATAGCATAACGTATAAAATTGCGGCTGATAAAAGCTCAGTGCAGGTTTTAGTCAATACCCACGACCCCCTTAACAAAACCCGCTACTACCGCTGGCGTTTTGAAGAAACTTGGGAGTATCATTCGCCCTTGATATCGGTCTATGAAATCAAGAACAAAGCCATCGTAGATCGTACTTCTCTTATTAACGTTTGTTGGCAAACGGCCCGTCCTTCTACGATTTTGTTGGCATCCACCGCAAAATTATCGCAGGATGTTATCAACGATTTTCCTGTGACAACGATTACGGCTGCTTCCAACAAACTCCGAGTAAGGTATAGCATTTTAGTAAAACAAATCGGGCTGACGGAAGATGGATTTGCGTATTGGAATTCACTTTCAAAGACGACCGAAAAAACAGGAAGCCTTTTTGATCCACAACCGTCGCAAGTGACAGGGAACATCAAAAATACGGCCAATGTGCAGGAGTTGGTATTTGGACATTTTAGCGCCGTTTCGCCCCAAGAAAAACGATTCTTCGTCCCTGTGACGCTCGGATTTCCCGTTTTCTGCCCGCCTTCAGATACCCTTAGTTTGGCCGATGCCCTCAAATGGACGGATATTATTGTGAGTCAGTATTACCCAGAAGGCGCGCGCTTCCCTGATTATATCGTTGGTACCTCCGAATGTGCTGATTGCCGAAGACAAGGTGGTACGCTTGTTCGTCCTAGTTTTTGGTAAAAAACCTCCTTATGCTATGAAATCCCGTTTTCTACTGACTTTATATTCTATTTTTTTGCTTGGGGGAGCCGCAGGAGTGGCCCAAAACCCGACGCAGCAGCTGACCAACTACCGTCAGCAAGTACCACAAGAAAAACTATTCTTTCACCTCGACCGACCGCTGTATCTGGTGGGTGAAATGATTTGGTTTAAGGCGCACTGCGTGGATGCGGCCTTGCATACGCCATTGGACATGAGCAAAGTGGCTTATTTGGAGGTGTTGGACAAAGACCAAAATCCTGTGTTACAAACCAAAATCACGCTCGACGGTGGCAAAGGAGTGGGTTCGGTGTTCATTCCGCCGTTTTTGGCCAGCGGTAACTACTTGGTGCGTGGCTATACGCAATGGATGAAAAACTTCAGTTCAGAATTTTATTTCCAAAGCCCCATCACCATCGCAAATCCGTTTAGCAAACCAGCTGCCGCCCCCACTACGGCAAAAGCAACAACGCCTTACGATTTGCAGTTGTTTCCCGAAGGAGGGCATTTGGTGCAAGGACTCGAAAGCAAAGTGGCGTTTAGGGCTGTGGGCGAAGATGGAAAAGGAATAACATTTCGGGGACGGGTTGTCAATCAACAAAACGATACTGTAGCCCGTTTTGAGCCGCATAAATTTGGTATGGGCACTTTTGGATTTGCCCCGCAAACAGGTCAGTCGTACCGTGTTTTGTTGCAAGATGCTCAGAGACAATGGTTTGTTTATAGATTTCCTGATGCGTTGGCGCAAGGGTATGCCATGCAAGTGAGCGAGTCAACGGCTAATACGCTAGATGTCATTGTTCGAGCCCAAGGGAAAGAAGGTGCTGTATCTTTATTGGCACATACCAAAGGAATTGCTAAACATGCCGCTCAGGCTACTTTCCAAAACGGTCAGGCGCGCTTTAGTCTCAACAAAAACTTGCTTGGTGATGGCACTTCGACTTTGACAATTTTTGATAACAACCAAATGCCCGTTGCTGAACGCTTGTACTTTAAGCGTCCAAAAGAGTCGTTGACGGTTTCGGCCCAAGCGAGCAAAAGCCAGTTCAACGTTCGCGAAAAAGTAGAACTAGACCTTGGAGCGCAGATAGGCACCACTACGACTGCCGCCGATTTGTCGGTGTCGGTCTTTTTGGTGGATTCACTGCCTGCGCCTTCACCTGTGTTTATCGACAGTTATTTAGGGTTAAGTTCCGACCTCAAAGGCAACGTTGAGTCACCCCATTATTATTTTCAAAACGATGATGATGTCGCACTCGATAACCTGATGCTGACCCATGGTTGGCGACGTTTTACTTGGGATGATGTCACGCAGACCAAACCAAAATTTGCCTTCCCTCCCGAAATGACGGGGCATTTTATTACGGGAAAAGTGGTGGACGCCAAAACGGGCGCGGCTGTTCCTGACATTGATACTTATTTGGCCGCTCCAAGCAAACGCCCTCAGTTGTTTGTTTCAACGAGCGATTCTTTGGGGCGTATTTTGTTTGAATTAAAGCACTTTTTGGGGGCAAAAGAGGTCATTGTTCAGACCAATACCCGCAAAGACAGCACCTATCGCATCGAAATCAACAGCCCTTACTCCGACAAAATGTCTTCGTATGTATTGCCTAAGTTTTCGTTTGATGCGTCGTGGAAAAACGATTTGCTGACCCGTAGCATTAATATGCAAACCCGTAATTCATTTTTGCCCAAATCGGCTCAACAGATGATTACCACCGAGGCTGATACTTTGGCCTTTTTTGGAAAACCCGATGAAAAGTATCAACTAGATGCCTACACGCGTTTCCCTACGTTGGAAGAGGTAATGCGGGAGTATGTGCCAGGGGTGGCTGTTCGCCGCCGACAAGGGAAGTTTATTTATAGGGTGTATGACAAACTACAGTCAAATGTCCCGTTTGAGGAAGAGCCGCTTGTGATGGTGGACGGCGTGCCGATGTTTGATACCGACAAAGT
Organism: Runella sp. R0.1_18; assembly: GCF_057652155.1. NCBI lineage: Bacteria > Pseudomonadati > Bacteroidota > Cytophagia > Cytophagales > Spirosomataceae > Runella > Runella sp. R0.1_18. The sequence goes on along the minus strand of NZ_JBYFCK010000002.1, from coordinate 115,853 downwards.
ATTGACCTTTGATCCGCTAAAAATCAAAACTTTACAGGTGATTGATGGCCTTTACTACCTTGGTCCAGTATCGTTTCCAGGCATTGTGAGTTATTCTACTTACAAAGGTGATTTGGCAGGTTTCCCCATCGACCCACGCGCGTTGGTGCTTTCGTACGAAGGCGTACAGGGAAAGCGGGAGTTTTATGCACCGCGTTACGATGCGGCCGAGCAGCTTAAAAGTCGTGTCCCCGACTTTCGTAACCATCTCTACTGGAATCCGCAGGTAATGACGACAAGCAACAAACAAACCCTCAATTTTTACACTTCAGACCAAGTAGGTACGTACCGAGTTGTTGTACAGGGCCTGACCGACAAAGGTGTTGCAGGTAGCAAAACGTTTACTTTTGAGGTCAAAAAATCGTCTTTGTAAAATACGTAGCAGGGGAAAAAAATCTTCATTCATTAGGGGTAATCTCAGCCCTAATCAGGTTAAACGCATTTAAAAAAAGTAGCCTCAGCGAGGCTAAATCTTAGTAGAAAAAAGGGCAAAGGTCATTCAAAAGCCCCATTGGGGTGACATCTTTCCCCGAACGTCGGCCGCCCCGATGGGGATTAGGGGGATTTAATTCATTTTACTACTAAGATGTAGCTCCTCTGGAGCACTAAATAGTGACTTTTTATTGTAGTGCGTTCAACCTGATTTTACCAAAGATAACATTCTTTTCAAAAAATATTTCTTCGACTCATAGGGGGAAGGCCAGACTTGGGTTGTCATAGGAGCAAATGAGTGCTTTATCCGTCGTTTTCGACAACTCGTCACAAAAAGAAACAGTAGGTTGGCCGCAAAATCGTACTTTTGCGCCAAAACGAAGGGAATCCTATTACGTGCAATTGTCGGACACACAAATACTTATAGCCATTAGGGAAGGCGACGAACGGGTTTTCGAACAAATGTTTCGGAAATACTACGGAGGACTATGTACCTACGGGCGGTCGATTTTGCGTGATGAGGAAGAATCAGAAGAGATTGTTCAGAACGTATTTGTGGGTATTTGGGAGAAACGCGCCGAGTTAGAAATTACCCAGTCGTTGAAGTCGTACTTGTATCGGGCCGTGCATAACCACTGTTTGAATCGTATTAAACACCAAAAAGTGCGCGACGAACACCAACAATACACGCTTTATTCCCAAGAAGAAGCGTACGAGTCGGTGAGTCAGACGGTGTATAAAAACGAACTCGAAAGCGAACTTGCCAAAGCGATAGGGAAGTTGCCCGAACAATGTCGGGTGATTTTTAAGTTAAGTCGTTTTGAGGAATTGCGTTACCAAGAAATTGCTGATCAATTGGGGCTGTCGGTCAAAACCGTCGAAAACCAAATTGGGAAAGCGCTCAAAATATTACGCGCCGAATTGGCAGACTTCCTGCCTGTGGTAGCGATTATCTATTGGTTGACCAGAAATCTGTGAGGTTTACGAAAATTTAGTGCATGACAAAAATTTACCCATGAGTGCAAACGAACCCATTTCGGACGATTTACTGGCGCGGTACGTGGCGGGAATTACCACCCCCGACGAGCAAGCGCAGGTAAAAACATGGCTGGCCCAATCGACCGACCATGTGCAGGAATTGGCGCGTTTTGAGCGGGTATGGGAGGCTTCGGCGCAGGTGCGCACTCCTGCAATGGAGGTGGACGTGGAGGCAGCTTGGAGTAAGGTAAATAAGCGAATAACTGTTAAAAACGAGCAGTTTGAGCCGAAAGTGTTGCCGTTGCGAAAACCCTCTTTTGCCGCATGGCGCGTAGCAGCAAGTGTGCTGGTTGTGCTAGGTTTGGGTTGGCTGGGGTATCGTTGGATGACCCCGATCGAAAAAGCCGAAATCGCTGTGGTGAAGACCCAAAGAAATACGTTAGAGCAAACCTTGCCTGACGGAACAAAGGTGTTTTTAAATGAAAATTCTACCTTGACTGCTGCCGCTGATTTTAACGAAGAAACGCGCACGGTCACGCTGAAAGGGGAGGCGTATTTTGACGTCAAACGCGATGAAACGCGGCCTTTTATCATCAATGCCAACGGTACTGAAGTACGGGTGTTGGGGACATCTTTCAACGTAAAAGCGTACGACAGCCACGTTCGAGTGGCGGTCACGAGCGGGAAAGTGCAGTTTTCGACCCCAAAACAAAAAGTAGTGTTGGTGAAAGACGAAGCCGCCGCTACTTCCGAAGCGGATACCATCATCAAAATGCCTGCGTTGAATTTCAACGAAATGGCTTATCGAACGAGGGTGTTTGTGTTTGAAAAAACCAATTTGAGCGACGTCGTTGCGTCGCTGCGCGAAGGTTACCACGCCGATATTCGCCTCAGCAGTCGTCGGTTAGAAAATTGCCTGTTGACGGCGCGTTTTGAAAAAGAAAGTTTAGATACCACGCTTTCCGTCATTGCCGAAACGCTGAACCTACGGGTCGTTCGGCGGGGAAATTCCATCTTATTGGATGGAAGCGGATGTGAATAATGTGCTTCACAATCAACTGTTTACCAACTGACAGCCATGAAAATTTGCTTACAAACCATTGGGTTTTGTCTCGTTTCTCTTTTCTGTTTTGCCCAAAAATCGGTATTAGATAAACCCGTTACGGTACGCGTTGCCAACGAACGTTTGGAAGAAACCCTCAAAATGATTGGAGACAAAAATGGGTTTAGTTTTTCGTACAATCCCAGTGATTTTGACCTCAATCGTCGCGTGTCATTGAGCACGTCGGGAAAGGCGGTTAGGCAAGTGCTGGACGAGATTTTTAAAGGAACAGCCACCTACAAAGAACGCCGTAATCACGTTATTCTTCAGAAAGTTACCCCAACAATCGAGCCTCCGAAAGAGGTATTTATCAACGGATATATTTTTGACCAAGAAACGGGCGAACGCATTGCCCAAGCGAGTATTTACGAAAAACGAACGCTGGTTTCTGCCGTGTCTAATTCAATGGGTTATTATCGGTTGAAATTGCCAGCGGCCTTGCCCAATCCTCGTTTGGAGGTGCGGAAAGAGAAATACCTCGGAACGAGTATGCCCATCAACAACCAATTGTCGTTGGACATTGGCCTGATTCACATGAAGATAGATGGTAAGACTGAGCCTATTCGTCCGCAAACGCTTCCTTCGACGACAGTAGCACGGAAAGATACCTTCAAGGTGAAAGTGCCAGTGGCACCGCTGCCTGTGTTTGTGGCTTCGGCAGATACCAACGATGTTCCTGCCCAAAAACGCGAGTTGAGATTAGATAAAGTCCAAGAAACTTTCGTGGACGCTTTTACGACGGCCAAGCAAGCCGTTCACATCAAAAACGTGGATGATACGCTCTATCGCCCCTTTCAAGTGTCGTTTTTACCGTTTATTGGCACCAACCACGTGTTGAGCGGACATGTTGTTAATGCGCTGTCGTTCAATGTGATAGCGGGTTATTCGCTAGGGGTCAATGCTTTGGAGTTTGGAGGGCTGGCCAACTTGGTGCGTTGGGATGTCCACGGGGCACAGTTTTCGGGTTTTGTCAACCTCGTTGGGCGCAATGTCTATGGCTTGCAAGTATCGGGTTTTGGCAATGCTGCGTTTAGAAACGTGGAAGGGATGCAGTTTTCGGGTTTCGCTAACCTCACGGGCGGGCACCACAGCGGGATTCAGGTGGCAGGTTTTGCTAACCTAACGGGACGTAGTTTTAGCAACGGCCTCCAAACGGCAGGCTTTGCCAGCGTGACACTTGGGAGTTTGCACGGTGCTCAAGTCAGCGGTTTTGCCAACGTTGTGCTCGGAAATACGCGTGGGATGCAACTTAGCGGCTTTGGAAACGTCGCACTCCGTCGTTTGAGAGGAGTACAAATCAGCCCGTATTTCAACTATGCGGGTATTCACGAAAAAGGACTACAATTAGGTTTATTCAACTATGCCGACTCGTCGGGAGCAATTCCGATTGGACTTGTTAGCTACGTCCGCCGCAATGGCTACCGTCGTTTTGAAATCAGCAGCGACGAACTCAACTACGCTAACCTAACCTTTAAAACGGGCGTACGTGGTTTTTATAACATCGTGACGCTAGGAGGTAGTTTTGGAGTGGCCGACAAACCCCTCTATACTTTTGGCTACGGAATCGGCAGTTCGGTGTATTTTGGGCGAGGCTGGGCTGGAAACTTGGATATAACCGCCAACAAAATCATGGAAGCGACCAACCGCTTTGATTCTTCAAACGGCATGTTTTATCGGCTGAGTCTGGGATTGGAAAAAAAATTGTCAAGACAGCTGGCGTTGTTTGCAGCGGGTACCTGGACGGCGCTCACAGCGGAGCCTGGTTACGTCAAGGCTGACTTATCGCGTCTGTATCAGCCACTTCCAGCCACTACTTTGCGCGATGGTCTTGATTTGACCAATTGGCTCGGTTTTCAGGCGGGAATTCGGATTTGTAATCGTTAACAATCATTAACGACGCGCGCCGTTACTTGCCAAAATACGGAGCGTCAAAAGGTCGTTAATTAGGAAATAATCGTTTACAAAACCATCTTCGATGCCATGAAAAATTTCGCTTTTATTCGTTCAAATGTTGCTTTTATAGTAGGATTGATGTTCCTCGCCGTGACTACCCAAGCGCAAGTGTCTATTGGAGCGCGTGGCGGAGCATCGTTGGCCAAAACCACAGGAAACGGTGGTTTCATTGAAAACTTCACGGGAAATCTTAATTATATCGTCAGTGGAAACGGCGGGGTATTTTTGCAAGTGCCCATCTCTGGTGGTTTGTCATTCCGTCCTGAAATCGCCTATACGCAAAGTGGAGCAGGTATTTCTTCCAACGATTTGTTGGATTTGGTAGGTGTAAACCTTCCGTTGGGCGGGTCGCTCAAACAGCGCCTTACGTACATTCAAGCGCCGTTGTTGTTGCAGTATGAGTTTGGAGATGCGGGCAATCGGGTGAAACCTTACGTGGTAGCAGGCCCTACGTTTAGTTATTTGGCCGATGGCAAAATCGTGAGCCGTGCCGATTTGATTATTTTCCGTACCCAGCCCAACCGCACGAGCATCGGTTTGGGAGGTTTCAATCGGTTTGAAGTAGGTGGAGCAGGAGGGGTAGGATTAAGCTTCGATTTGGGAGGTGCCAAACTTTTTGTAGAAGGTCGTTATCAACGCGGTTTTACACGGGTATATGATACACCAATGGTGCAAGTACCTGTACATAACCAGAGCTTTACGGCCTTGGCAGGTTTTTCGATTCCATTGGGGAGATAGAAAATTGAGTTTATTGGGCATAAAAAAAGTGGATGAGGTCAAGCCTTATCCACTTTTTTTGCGCGCTTATGAGAAGTTATTCTTGATTCAAATTACTTGTCTTACGACTATATAAAAAGTAAATCACTACCCCTAACGCTCCCCAAACAAAGAAAGCGATGATGGTATCAGAACGTAAGTTATACATTAAGTATAGGTTTGTCAAAATACCAAGTGTTGCAATGATTGGTAAAGCAGGGGCTTTGTAAGGGCGTTCGATGTTTGGTTCACGCACGCGCAATAACCAAACCGCGCCACAAATCATTGCAAAGGCCAAAAGAGTACCTGAACTGGTCAGCTCTGATACTTTGTCAATGGGAGTAAAGGCTGCCACACAAGATACTACAAATCCTACTAAGATAGTGCTTTTCCAAGGGGTTTTGAAAGTGGGGTGTATTGCTGCAAAAAAGCTTTTAGGTAATAAACCGTCTTTAGCCATACCTAAAAAGATGCGGGTTTGAGAATACATCATAACGAGCATTACCGAAGTTAAACCTGCCAAAGCTGCTATCGTAATGATATATACGGCCCATGTGATGCCATTGTCAGCAAAAGCTTGCGCTACGGGTGCTTTCAAGTCAAGTTGGTCAAATTTAACCATTCCAGTAAGTACCAAAGAAACCAAGATATAAAGAATAGTACAAATGACCAATGAAGCAATAATCGCAAATGGAACATCCTTTGTGGGGTTTTTAGCCTCACCAGCCGAAGTAGAAACGGCATCAAAACCAATATAAGCAAAGAAAATGATACTGGCAGCGGTTACCACACCTTGTAAACCATAATGACCTTGGCCAGCGTCGTCGATTATACGTTCAGGGATGAAGGGAGTCCAGTTGGCAGTGTCCACGTAAAAAGCACCTACTACAATTACAAAGATAACAGCAGTGGTTTTGATGGCCACAATGATGTTGTTGGCACCTGAGGCTTCTTTAATGCCTTTTACTAGGACGGAAGTTACAACCCAAGCAATTAAAAAAGCGGGTAAGTTGCAAGCAAACCCTCCATCGTAACCTTTGGAAGCAGCTGTGATGGGGTCATTGACAAGCCAAATGGGCAAATGAACATTAAAAAGATGAAGGAATTTTTCTAAATAACCCGACCAGCTTACGGCTACAGTCGTGGCCCCCATCATATATTCCAAAATTAAGTTCCAGCCAATAAACCACGCAAAAAACTCGCCCACGGTGCCATACGAATACGCATAAGCGGAACCTTCAACTGGTAAAATTGAGGCAAATTCGGCATAGCAGAGGGCCGCAAAAGTACAGCCAATGCCCGCAATCACGAAAGAAAGTGCCAAAGCAGGCCCAGCAAACTGATTAGCGGCAATACCTGTAAGCACAAAGATACCCCCACCAATAACCGCCCCTATGCCAAGTGAGGTAAGTTCCCACCGTCCCAGTACACGTTTTAATTGGTTGTTTTTAACATCAGCTTCAAAGGCCGATAGGGGCTTTTTACGCCAAATAGAATTACTCATATGAATTTGGTTTTTAGAAAATTAGGTTTGGTTTGTGATTCAAATACGGTTGAAAAATACGCGGTTATCGGGTTGTTACCAAATAAATGAGACGAAAAGTTATTTGATAACGAAATGTTTTGCTTTTTGAAACATGTGATAGTGAATAACTTAGCGCGCAATTTTGAACGCTGGTGCTGACTTTTGTCATACTCGTTTCGCGACAAAGGCACCTATTTTGTGACACTTTTGTTAAAAAACGTATGCGAAAACAACTTGAAAACCGAGCTGACGTAGAACTATTAGTGAACAGTTTCTACCAAAAAATACGAGAAGATGCCGAGCTGGGTCATATCTTCGATGAGGTCGCACAGGTGTCGTGGGAGTTACATTTACCCAAGATGTATGATTTTTGGGAAGGGATTCTCTTCGGAACGCTTAACTACAACGGCCGCCCTATGCCGCCGCACTTCCGCTTGACGACCAAATACACGCTTACGCCCGAACACTTTGACCGATGGCTGGCGCTATTCTTTCAAAATGTCGATGAGCTTTTTGAAGGAGAAAAAGCCGATGATGTCAAGTACCGTGCATACAGTATTGCCACCATTATGAACAACCGGGTGCAGCAGGTCAATGAACAAGTTCGTGTCGAGAATCAGTGATGTTATTTGCCTCAAAGTCAAAATTTTTAGCCTGAATTGTAGCCGATATACTAAATAGTTTTTTGGTTTTTGGTAAATTATTTTTGCTGTTTTTTGTAATGATGAACTATTTTATTGTATTATATTAACAATATCTTAATGTAAGTGGCTGTATATCATTGACTTGATTTGGATTTATTTTATATCTTTGCCCCTGCGAACTAAATAACCAAATAACGCTATGGCAATTGCAAAACAAGTATTGAAAAGCAAACCTGTTTGTAAAGTAACGTTCTCTCTTTCAGCTGACGAAGTCGCTGGTGCAAAAGATGTTGCTCTATTGGGAGAGTTTAATGGTTGGGCTACCGAGGCCGCTACAAAATTGAAGAAACAAAAAGATGGTTCATATAAAGCTATTGTAGAGTTAGAAACTGGAAAAGAATATGCTTTCCGTTATTTGCTCGACGGTACTACATGGGCCAACGATGAAACGGCTGACAAGTTCGTTCCAACGGGTGTATCTTACGACGAGAACTCAGTAGTGGTTCTTTAATCGGTGTGACAATTTTGAACAAACCCCTCCAAGCGTCATGTTTGGAGGGGTTTGTTGTTTATGGAGTTGAAAGAATGGCCATCGTTAGGCGACTGATGCAGACGAGTTTGCCGTCTTCAGTTGTGATGCGGATTTCCCACACGTGCGTGGTACGGCCGATGTGAATCGGGGTGGCTTTGCCATATACCCAGCCGCTTTTGACGCCGCGTATGTGATTGGCATTGATGTCAAGACCAACGGCATACTGATGCGCCGATTCGGGTAAGATAAGGTACGAAGCAATACTGCCAACGGTTTCGGCCAATACCACCGACGCCCCACCGTGAAGAATCCCAAAGGGCTGATGCGTGCGGTGGTCAACGGGCATTCGAGCAATGACGTAATCGTCGCCTACTTCTACGTATTCGATGCCCAAATGACCCGCAATTGTATTATTATCTAACTGTTTGATGCGTTCGAGCGCATTATTTTTGTTGAACATAGCTAAAAGGGGTATTTTTGTCGTGTCGTCAAAACTAGGCGATTTCATTCGATTTTAAACGGATTTTACGTAGATTTTACATGTCTTCTAAAGTTATTTACCTCATCCGCCACGGTGAAACCGACTACAACCGACGAGGAGTTGTGCAGGGAAGCGGAATAGATGCTGAACTCAACGAACTCGGCCACGCGCAAGCCCACGCGTTTTACCAAATCTATCAAGACGTCGCTTTTGATAAAATTTATACCTCCAATCTCATCCGCACCAAGCAAAGTGTTAAAGGTTTTTTGGAAAAAGGGCTGCCGCACGAAGCCTACGAAGGGCTCAATGAGATTAGTTGGGGAGTGAGAGAAGGGCGCACACCCAACAGCATGGACAACGACTACTACCGTTGGTTGATTGAAAGTTGGCAAAAGGGCGAAATTGAGCTACAAGCTGAAGGAGGCGAAAGCCCCGTGGATGTCCAAAGTCGTCAATTGCCCGTCATTGATTTGATTCTTTCTCGCCCCGAAGAAAAAACGGTCTTAGTAGCGATGCACGGTCGGGCCATGCGGGTGCTGTTGGCGACCATCTTTAAGCGCCCATTGCACGAAATGGATGAGTACTTACATACCAATTTGGGGCTGTATCTCCTGCATTACGATTATACTACCGAAACTTTTTCGATTCAAAAACACAACGATATAGCTCATTTAGAGTTAGTTCCTCCGCATTTATTAGCCTAACCAAGCGATGACCAGAGACCAACTGATTGAACAGATAAAGCGAAAAAAATCTTTTTTGTGCGTAGGACTCGACCCCGACCTCAAAAAACTACCAAAGCATTTGTTGAAAGAACCCGATGCTATTTTTGAGTTTAATAAACGCCTGATCGATGCCACCGCGCCGTATGCCGTAGCGTATAAACCCAACATCGCGTTTTATGAAGCCCTTGGGCCGCGCGGATGGAATAGCTTACAGCGCACCTTAGCCTACATTCCAAAAGACTGTTTTACGATTGCCGACGCCAAGCGCGGCGACATTGGTAACACTTCGTCGCTGTACGCCCAAGCTTTTTTTGATAAAAACTCGTCGGGAATGTCGTTTGACAGCATCACGGTGGCACCTTACATGGGTCGCGATTCGGTGATGCCGTTTTTGGAGTTTAAAGACAAATGGGTGATTTTGTTGGCTTTAACCTCAAATGAAGGAAGCGCCGATTTTCAGACTCATTTGCTCAATCCCCAATTGTCACGCAACGACGATGATGAATTGGGGTTGGCCAATAGCCAGATTGTCGTAGAAAATCAAAATGAATACGTGTTTGAGCGCGTGCTGCGTGTGTCGCAAGAGTGGGGAGGTGCCGACCGCCTCATGTATGTTGTGGGTGCTACCAAAGCCCCGATGCTCAAGCAAGTGCGGAAAATTGCGCCTGACCACTTTTTGTTGATTCCAGGCGTAGGAGCGCAAGGCGGAAGCATGGAAGAAGTGTGCAAATACGGCATGAACAAAGACTGCGGATTGCTCGTCAATGCCGCTCGAAGCATTATTTACGCCTCTTCTGGTACTGATTTTGAGCAAAAAGCCACCGAGGAAGCAAAACGGATGCAGCAAGAAATGGAAGCCCAATTGAAGGCATTTGGGATTATATAAGCTATGATACAGTTACTCGCAAAGGTAGGCATCAACGGTTTTTTCTTTTGCCTGATTGGAATGATTGGGCTTGCCTATCTTTTCCCTAGTTTCGGTACCGAACAAAGCCCGCTTCACTTGCCTCAAATTGCTGAATACGGTGTGTCGGTGATTTTCTTTTTTTACGGCCTGAAACTAAGCCCCGAAAAGCTAAAAAAGGGGCTAAGTAACTGGAAACTTCACCTGCTGATTCAATTGACGACGTTTGTGTTTTTTCCGTTAGTGATTATTGGGCTAGGCAAGGTGCTACCAATCGACACATCGTCGCTGTTGTGGACGGGAGTGTTTTATTTGGCGGCCTTGCCTTCTACGGTCTCATCGTCGGTCGTCATGGTGGCGATTGCGGGTGGAAACCTACCTGCGGCGATTTTCAACGCCAGTATTTCAAGCATCATTGGCATTTTTATTACGCCGCTTTGGATGAGCAGCGTGTTGGAACAGCAAGACGCCAACTTTGACGTGACGCACGTGATTATTCGCTTGTGTTTGGAGGTGTTGCTGCCCGTGGTGCTAGGGTTTTTGCTCCACAAAAAAATGGGTAAATGGACCGAGAAGTACAACAGCGCCCTTCGTCTTTTTGATCAAAGTATCATTTTACTGATTGTTTACACTTCGTTTTGCGAGTCGTTTACGGGAAATATGTTTAGCAACCACGCTGCGCCGGAGCTTTTCCAGTTGGGAGTGAGTATGTTGGTATTTTTTCTCGTAATGTTTGGCCTCATGAACGCCATCAGTTACGCCCTGAAGTTTAACCGACCCGATCGGATTACGGTCTTATTTTGTGGTTCCAAAAAATCCTTGGTACAGGGGGCGGTGATGGGCAAAGTCCTGTTTCCGAACCCTGAACTGTTAGGAGTAGTGCTTCTGCCCCTGATGATGTACCACGCCCTGCAGCTGATGGTGGGGAGTATGATTGCGCAACGGATGGGGGATGGGAGATAACACAAAAGCGTTATGTAAGACTTAGCTTACATAACGCTTTTGTGTTATCTATAAATGAGTTAGCTACTTCCTAGAAAACGAATACGGAAAACTGCTCACTTCCGTACCACGGGTTTGATTAGGCGTGGGCGACATGGTAAAGTTCAAACTTCCGCCTTGTTGTAAGGCGTGGTGCTCCACGAAGTTCTGCGTATGAGGTTTGCCATTAAAGACTAATTGCTTCACATACACGTTTTTGTCGCTGTTTTCGGGGGCCGTGATGGTGAGTTTTTTGCCGTTTTCAAACGTCATCGTCGCGCGTTTGAACAGCGGACTTCCCACTACGTATTGCGTGGTGCCTGGGCATACGGGATAAAAACCTAACGCACTAAAAACGTACCAAGCCGAAGTCTGTCCGTTGTCTTCATCACCACAGTAGCCGTCGGGAGTAGGTTGGTAAAGCTTATCCATGATTTGGCGAATCCAGTACTGCGACTTCCACGGTTGGCCCGCGTAGTTGTACAAATACGGCATGTGCTGAATCGGCTGGTTTCCGTGGGCGTATTGGCCCATGTTCATAATTTGCATTTCGCGGATTTCATGGATTACAAACCCGTAGTAAGATTCGTCGAAAACGGGCGGTAATACAAATACACTGTCTAGTTTTTGGGCAAAAGCTTCGCGTCCACCCATCAACGACGCCAAGCCGTCCACGTCGTGGAACACCGACCAAGTATAGTGCCAGCTGTTTCCTTCGGTAAACGCATCGCCCCACTTAAACGGATTGAACGGCTTTTGAAAATCACCTGCCTTGTTTTTGCCGCGCATAAGTTTGGTTTCGGGGTCAAACAAATTACGGAAGTTCTGATTGCGTTTGGTAAAAAGTGCGATTTCGCTTTCGGGGCGTTTTAGTGATTTGGCCAATTGTAAAATACAAAAATCGGCGTAGGCGTATTCAAGCGTACGGGCCGCATTTTCGTTGATTTTCACGTCGTAGGGCACGTACCCAAGTTCGTTGTAATACTCGTGGCCAAAACGCCCAACTGAACTCAACGTACCTGCGTGGTCGGTATTTTTGAGAATAGCTTCGTAAAGGGTATTAATATCGTATCCGCGAATCCCCTTGATATACGAATCAGCAATCAACGAGGCGGAGTTCGAACCAATCATACAATCGCGGTGGCCTGGGCTGGCCCATTCGGGCAAGAAGCCACTTTCTTTGTACGCATTGACCAACCCTTCCATAATTTGGGCGTTTAGTGTCGGGTACATCAGTGTGAAAAATGGAATGGCCGAACGGAAAGTATCCCAAAAACCATTGTCGGTAAACATGTAGCCAGGCAAAACTTGGCCGTTATAGGGGCTGTAGTGGACAACCTGGTTTTGGGCGTTTAGCTCATAAAATTTACGAGGGAAAAGCAAAGCGCGGTAAAGGCACGAGTAAAAGGTGCGGATTTGCGCATCGGTGCCGCCTTCTACGGCCAAGCGACCGAGTTCTTGGTTCCAGGCTTTCTGACCTTTTTGAAGGGTAGCGTCGAAGGTATCGTTGCCAAGCTCACGGGTGAGGTTGAGCGCGGCTTGTTCGGCACTAATAAACGACGACGAAACTTTGATTGTCACTACTTCGCCTTTTTTGGTTTTAAACCCAATGACTCCACCTGCGTGATCGGCTTTCATTTCGAGGGTATTTTTTGACAACGTTTTGTCTGACCAAGTGGCTGAGTAAGTAAACGGTTTGTCGAAACGTAGCTCAAAGTAATTCTTAAAATTGGGCGGAACGCCACCGCTGTTTTGGGTGCTGTAACCAATGATTTTTTGTTGTTCAGGAATAATCTTGATATACGAACCCTTGGCGAAAGCGTCGATGACGACAAAAGCGCTGTCGGTTTTGGGGAACGTCAAACGGAACTGCGACGCGCGTTCGGTAGGAGTGATTTCTACCTGGGTGTCGTGGTCGGCAAGATAAACGCTGTAGTAATGAGGCTTTACTACTTCTGCTTTGTGCGAAAACCAGCTTTGGCGAGCATCTTCGGTAAATTTGAGTTTTCCCGTCACGGGCATGATAGAAAACATCCCGTAGTCGTTGATCCATGGGCTAGGCTGGTGGGTTTGTTTAAAACCCCGAATTTTGTTGGCGGTGTACATGTACATCCAGCCATCGCCGTTTTTGCCCGTTTGGGGGCACCAAAAGTTCATACCCCACGGCAATGCCACGGCAGGATAGGTATTGCCAGTCGAAAGTTCGTGGCGTGAGTCGGTTCCCATCAACGGGTTAACCCACTGGGTATAGTCGATTTGGGCGTACGAAAATGTAGCCCCTAATAGGAGAAGGAGGGTGGTACGAATAAATGTTTGCATGAATAACGAGTAAATTTGACGCGATTTTACGATAAAATTATCGAATCACGCTCAAACTCCCCGTGAATTTGTGCGCTACCTCCCGAAGATAAATTTGGTAGTAGTACATTCCGACGGGCACGAATTCGCCGTTCCAGCGGCCATCCCAAGGCGTGGTGTAGCCTTTGCTACTAAAAACGACATTTCCCCAGCGGTTGAGTACTTCTATGGTGCAGTTGGGATATTCCGTGATTCCCCCAATTTCCCACGTATCATTATTGCCGTCGTTGTTGGGCGTAAAGCCGTTTGGAATGTTCAAGTCAATGACGAGTACGGTGATTTTTTTCTCCGAAACACAGCCTTCGGGTGTACTTACGGTGAGGGTGTAGGTGGTGGTTCGATCGGGGCTTGCGTAGGGGCGTGGCGCAGCGGGATTGCTCAAGCCAATGCTCGGAAACCACGAAACTGTCGAATTGAGCGGGGGAAGTATTCGTAGTTCTACGCTGTCTCCTTTCACGATGATCCATCGGTCAGTACCATCGATGCGGGGCGGGGGCGATAACCTTGCCAAACGAGTGGCTTTGCCCGAACACCCTTCGGGATTGGTATAAGTGTAGGTGATGGGGTACGAACCTGCGGCTAAGTTTTGTGAAACAAAGCGATTGCCTGTTACGCCATTGCCGCTGAACACGCCACCTGCGGGCGTTCCTCGGAGGGTGATGGCTTGGAGAGTAGTGGTACAAAGTGGAGCAATAGAGTCTAACGTAACTTTGGGGGAAGGCTTGACGACAATCTCTAAAACGAGCGAACGCGTGGCACAGCGTGTAGCTGTGTCAACCACTGCCACGCTGTATTTTCCTGATTTTTGCGGGTATAATTCGTTGGTAATGACCGAAAAAATAGGAACCCTGTCTTGGTACCAAACGTACTCGTAAGTTTTGACATCGGGAGTGGAGAGTTTCACCGAATCGTTGGTACAAAAAATGGGCGGCCCCGAAATAGAAATGGGAGCAGGTGGGCCAGCGACCAATTTGATAATAACACTGTCTTTGGCTTGGCATTGAGAAACGCCGTCGGTGGCGGTTACTTGGTACATACCAGCTTGTTTGACATAATATAAGGTAGAGGCGTTACTTCCTACGGCTTGCCCGTTGTATTTCCAAGCCACGGTAGAGCCTGCCGCCGTTTCGATGCTCAAATTAGTGCTATCGCTATCACAAAAAGGAAGTGGGCGGCTTGAGGTTATCTTGACAGAAGGTGTACTTTTGAGGTTGACAGTGGTGGTGTTGGTAGTAACCTCTTCAGCGCTGCAACTTTGGGCAAAACGTTTGAGAAGCGTATAAACGCCTGCTTGTTTCACAACTAGAGATGCTGATGTATTCCCTTCTATTTTTTTTCCGTCGCGCTGCCATTCGTAAGCCCATTGTGGGTCTTCATCGTCGGGTTTTAGCACTGCGCTGTCGATTCCACACATGGTTAATGCCGATACGTGTCCGTTGGACTGAGTCGTAGGAACGACGCCAGAAGTGGCTGATTTTACGTTGATAAAAACAGCCGAAGGAGGGGTGGAAACGCAGTCAACGACTTGGAAAACAAACTCTCTTCGTACTTCGCCGATTTTTGCTCCGTTGCGGTATTCTTCACAACGAACGGCAAAGGCAAACGAACCTAGCTGCGAGGCGTTGACGGTAATTTTACCCGTTTTAGGGTCAATAGTTAAGGGTGTTTTGCCAGAAATCGCTTTTGTACTGTCAAAACCATTGGCCCAAGCGGTGCGTTTGTACGGGCCTGACTGCGCCTTGGTAGGGAAAGTCCCGCCGCCATCGGTAGAACCAATAAATGGCGTGACGATGCTGTAGGTAAGTTCGTCTTTGTCGGTATCGGTGGCACTGAAATCGGCTTCTACATCTTTTCCTACGCAGATGTATTTTATTTCGGGTGCTTTAAAAACGGGGGAACTGTTGACGGTGGCAAGCGGAGGTAGTTCGGCGTAAAAAACAAGTCCAACGCGGCTGGGCGTTTGAATATTAAGCAAGTTGCCGTTGCGACAGCATTCTTCCCATGCCAAATAAAAGCCGCCCGCAGCGTTGTAAGCCGCTGTCGAAAATGTAGCATTGACCGTGTAACGAATCAAGGTGTTTTTAGCATCCGACGGACTGCCAACGCAACGAGCATTGGTGTAGGGGAGTTCTTGTTTTGCAACGCGCACGAGCGTTAAATCTTCAATTCTGCTGTTATCGCTTTTACGAAAAATCGACACAAAGGCGTTGTCTTCAGTGCTGCGGAGGTTTGCGTCGTAAATGAGCGTGAGCGTGATGGTGAAATCGTTAGAAGAAGTGCTACGGCGGGTCACTGAAATGTCACCGCCAATGATGTGATTGGCCCAACTGTTCATACTACACACCACCAAAACCACCGCTGTTAACCAACTTTTCATTGTAAAGGGAATTTATTTTGCTGGAAAGTGCGTCAGAGACGCTACGCCATGCCTGCCCCGATTGGATGGAAAATGCGTCAGAGACGCTAAACCGTATCCGCCCCGACTGGATGGAAAATGCGTCAGAGACGCTAAACCATATCCGCCCCGACTGGATGTCGGGGCGAGTATTGGGCAATAGCAAGCAAAATTTACGCCAATTTTTAGAAAGCAATCGTATCACCCACTTTGACACCATATTTGTCGCAGTAGCCGCCGTTTACTTCCACTACGTATTGTGCTTCGCCATAGGAAGGCAAACTTTCCTCTGAATAAGGCTTTGCATTTTTCTGAATAGAGACGATTTTTTTGCCAGCGTCAACGTAAATAATGTCCAGCGAAATCATCGT
Source organism: Runella sp. R0.1_18 (assembly GCF_057652155.1). NCBI lineage: Bacteria > Pseudomonadati > Bacteroidota > Cytophagia > Cytophagales > Spirosomataceae > Runella > Runella sp. R0.1_18. Next base: position 99,677 of record NZ_JBYFCK010000002.1, on the reverse strand, counting down.
GTTTTTCATCCAAAACGATTGCGGTGTAGCTTGTTCAAACACAAAAAGCATTCCTACCGAATCTGAAAGATACGGCCGAAACATCAGCCCTTTGGCGCGTTCTGCATCGTTTTCAGCAATTTCAACGTCGATTTTGCGAAGCTGTTGACCTCCACGTAAAAAAACAACTTCGCCTTCTTTCGTAATGCCGCTGCTCGTAGCGGCTGGAGCCGTAGCAGGTGTCGAGCTTTCGGGGAGCGCCGATGGCGCAGGGGCGTCGGCTACTGGTGCAGCTTCGTTAGGGTCTGCTACTAGCAGAGGTCTTGCGATGTACAAAACCCCTGCCAGTACAAAAATGGCTAACAAAATATAACTGAAGTAAGCGCTTCTCTTTTGCATGAATGTGATTGGGTTATGACTTACTCCTCGTATGCCCAGTCGATGCGGTGTTTCATGTCACGGATGACTAGGTTTTGAGCTTTGAAATACGAACGAATTTGGTCCACTTTCTCGTATTGTTGGGCGGCTTTGTATTCGCGGTACAGGTTGAGCATTCCATTCAAAACGGCATCGTTTTCACTGCGTTCTTCTACCAAGCCCAGAATTTCTTCCGTAAAAATGATAAAATTGTTTTTGAGGGCAGCAAATCCGTCTTCTCCCAATGCCGCAGGAACAAGCTGATTCAAATAAAGCATGTTGATGTATTTCAACATGTTAAATAGCTGCGCGATAGCCACGGCCGTGTTTAAGTCGTCGTTCATGGCATCGTAAAATCCTTGAACCGACTTCTGGATGTCAGCGACTTTCTTCTCATCCACCTGAACGCAAGGCGTTGATACTTTCAAACCTACTTCATCGCTGCTAGTGGTTACTTCGGCAGGGATATACACCATTTCTTTGATGGCTTTTAACCCATTCATTAGGCGTTTATAGGCTTTGTGTGAGCCTTTTAAGGCGTCGTTGGAGAAGTCAAGCGTACTTCTGTATTGCGACTGTAGCATGAAGAAACGGCTCGTCATAGGACTGTAGGCTTGGTCGAGCAGCGGGTGGTCGCCAGCAAACAGCTCGCGCGGTAAAAACGAATTTCCCAACGATTTGGACATCTTCTGCCCGTTGACGGTGAGCATGTTGGAGTGCATCCAATAACGCACAGGGTCGGTACCGTTGATGCCCGTTCCTTGCGCAATTTCGCATTCGTGGTGTGGAAATTTAAGGTCCATTCCACCACCGTGAATATCAAATTGTTTTCCTAAGTATTTGGTACTCATGCAAGTACACTCTAGGTGCCAGCCTGGAAATCCTTTGCCCCAAGGTGATTCCCACTGCATGATGTGCTCGGGAGCGGCTTTTTTCCAAATGGCAAAGTCGAGCGGATTGCGTTTTTCGCTGGTTCCTTCGAGTTCGCGGGTTTCGGTCAAAAGTTCGTCCAATACCCTGCCCGAAAGCTTTCCGTAACTGTGGCCTTGGCCGTTATATTTATTGATATCAAAATAAACCGAACCGTTTGATTCGTATGCCAATCCTTTCGAGATTAAGTCTTTGACCGCCTCGATTTGTTCAATCAAGTGGCCTGTAGCGGTAGGCTCAATGCTCGGCGGACGGAAATTGAGTTGGTCCAACACTTGGTGAAAATCGTTGGTATAGCGCTGGACGATTTCCATGGGTTCCAATTGTTCCAATTTTGCCATGCGCCCTATTTTGTCTTCACCTTCGTCGCCGTCGCCTACGAGGTGGCCCACGTCGGTAATGTTACGCACGTAGCGCACTTTATAACCTATGTGTGAAAGGTAGCGAAACAGCGTGTCGAACGTCAAAAAAGTACGTACGTTCCCAAGGTGTACGTAGTTATAAACCGTCGGTCCACACACGTACATTCCTACGTAAGGGGCATTGATGGCTTCAAAAAGTTCTTTCTGTCGGGTGAGGGAGTTATAAATTTTGAGTGGTTGGTTCATGAGATATATAAGTTGCTACTATTCAAGTTTTAGACTAAAATTTAAAACAGGTTAGCAGCAACATCGGAAGTAGGCGATAGTAAATTTTGTGATGGGCATAGTTAGAAATAGAATAAATGAATGCAAAACTAACAATTTGTTGTGGCATCGTGTACAAAATCCGTGCTGGAAGTTCAGTATTTGCGGATGGAACTGTAACTTTACCGGATGAAAAAACCTTTTATCGTTGGTATCACGGGCGGGAGTGCATCGGGAAAAACGTATTTTTTGAATAGTTTGATGGGCGCATTTTCAGAAGATGAAATTTGTCTCATTTCACAAGACCACTATTATCGTCCTCGGAACGAAGTCCCTGTGGATGAAAATGGGGTTCATAATTTTGACTTACCTATTGCCATCAACCATCGTTCGTACGCCGAACATATCATTCAACTTCGAGAAGGCAAACCAGTTGAAAAACTAGAATATACCTTTAACAATCCCAATATTATTCCGCAAATGCTAACTTTTCGGCCTACTCCCATTATCGTGGTCGAAGGTATATTTGTGTTTTATTTCAAAGAAATTTCGGAGTTACTTGATCTGAAAATATATATTGACGCCAAAGAACACATCAAACTCAAGCGACGTATTATTCGTGATCAGGTGGAGCGTGGATACGACTTGACCGACGTGCTTTACCGTTGGGAAAACCACGTTTTTCCTACTTACGAACAATTTATCAAGCCTTCCAAAGCAGATGCAGACCTGATTATTCCTAATAATCGTCATTTTCACCGTGGCTTAGAAGTCGTAAAATCGTTCTTAAAAACAAAAGTATCCTGATTAGTAACTTACCATTCCCAAATGGTAGGATTTTTGTGACGGCGCAAATGTTTGCCAATTTCCATCCAAAAAGCCATGGCTAAATAAATGATGATGGGAGAGCCAAACGTCAGGAACGAGGCATAAATGAAGTAGAGGCGAATGCTGCTGACCGAAATGTTGAGAACTTCGCCCAACCTCGAACAAACGCCAAAGATTTGGTTTTCAATAAAATATCGGAAACGGTACATAATAGCGTTTTAGAAGAGTTTAGAAGCGAAATTACAGAACGAAAATGTGAATGTCAAGCCTTTTAATAACAAGTTAGATAACTTGACATGTAACATTTATTTTATAATTTTGTTTCAAGGTTGCATCAAAACTTCATTGTGAATGCAATGCAAAGATAGTCAAGGCATTTTTCTGATAGTGAGCCTTTTACTTTTTAACTCATTGATTAGCGTTTGTCGGGCCTTTGTAATGTTCTTATAAATGAGGTGATTGGCAATCAATCCCTTAAATTATTTTCTCATTTTTCTTAATTTTAGTAGTACAATGCAAACAGGAACAGTAAAGTTTTTTAATGAAGCAAAAGGGTATGGTTTCATTATACTTGACGAACCGGGCGACAAACAACAAGAAATTTTTGTACACGTGACTGCTTTAGGCGGCCTTGTCATTCGTGAGAAAGACCGCGTTGAGTTTGAGGCTGTGGAAGGCAAAAAAGGCGTGAATGCAGCGAAAGTAAAGAAAATATAATCTTTACGTTGGCAAAACGTGATGGGGAACGCCTTAAAGCGTTCCCTATTTTTTTGTCCAGATGCCTTTGGCACGATTTATGATATTTTTATTAACTGAAAATTTTTAGGGTTTACAGTTATTTATGAAAGTATCATTACCAATCGGCTTGTTTTTCTTGGCAACACTCCTAGCTCAGCTCAGTTGGGCAAGCAGTGTGCAAGATTGCGATGGATTGTCGGCCCCCACGATAAGTAGTGAAAAGCAAGTAACGTGTGCTGGACAGCCGATTATTTTGAAAGCAGCAGGGTGCAGTGGAACCGTGATTTGGTCGAATGGCAAAACAGGTAACCCACTGACGGTATATCCGTCACAGACAACCACCTACACCGCCTATTGTCAAAAAGATAGCTGCAAAAGTGCTTCATCAAATGCTCTCCCCATTACTGTTACGATTCCAGCAACGCCTGTTGTAAAAGCCAATAAAACGAGCGTCTGCTTGGGCGATACTGTTACCCTGACGGCCACGGGCTGCACAGGGAACTTCATTTGGTCTAATGGCATGTTGGGGGCGAGCATTCAAGTGCAACCCATCAACACCACAAAATATACGGCCACCTGCCGTACCGAAGGCTGCGTAAGTTGCTTTGCTGACGACGTCATCGTGTCCGTTGTAGGAGGAGAACCATTGCTGATTTCTGCAACGAAAGCGGCAGTATGCAAAGGCGAAAGCAGTACACTGACAGCCCGAGGAAATTGCAGCGGGCAAATAAAATGGTCAACGGGAGAAATCGGAAAGAGCATTACGGTCAAGCCCGAGACGTCCACTAATTATTCAGTGTTTTGTGCATCGTCGGTTTGTAAAGCGGTAGAAAGTACCCTACTACTGGAAGTGGCACCGCCCGTAACGCCCGTACTAAAAGCATCCAAAACCGTCATTTGCCAAGGAGAGGAAGTAGTATTAACCGCAGAAAGCTGCAACGGTGCAGTGCTTTGGAATACAAATGCCCAAGGCCGAACCCTTACCGTAAAACCAACGCAGCAAACCCAATATACGGCTATTTGTGTGCGTGGCGAGTGCCAGAGTGGCGTGTCTCAGCCAGTGGTTATTTCGGTACAGAGCCAAGCCCCTGCTACGCCCGCTGTGGTTGCCCAACTCAAAAATAGTTGCCCATTTGTGACGGTAGATTTATCGAGCGCGCTTCAACAAAAAGCCGCTGAAGGGGTTTATTACGAAGCCCGAATGGGTAACTCGCCTACGTCAGCGTTGGTAGCTGATGTGGGAGCCATCTCCGAAAATCGCACTTACTATTTATTCGCACGTAATGCCAATGGTTGCTACAGTGCGCCAGCGGCGGTGGCGGTGAGCATTACGCCTTGCGACAAGCCATTGGCAGTGTGTATTAATAACCCCGCGACGGCAGTCATTACCATTACGGAGCGTACAACCATTGGAAACCACTACCTTGAAGGTAAAATCGGAGGCTCGGCCAGCTCGGGAACTTGGAGTAGCAATGGCACAGGAACGTTTAATACCACCAACGGACTGTCAGTGATTTATGCCCCTTCGCCCGAAGATCGTCAGGCGGGAAAAGTGACGATTCGGTTTAGCAGCGACGACCCCGATGGAGCAGGCCCTTGTCAGGCAGGTTCGTCGCTGGTTGAGCTCAAAATAGATGCAAATACCGACAGGCCGAAAGAAATGGTTGGGGTTAATAAAGTAGTAAAAAGTTGGAAACGACTCAGTACCAATTTGTTCGAAATCGAATACAGCATTCAGGTAGTCAACATGGGTGCCAACGACCTCGTGGAAGTGCGGATGGTCGATAGCCTCGACAAAGTGTTTAACAACGGCGCTGTGATTGTGGGAAAACCGTCGGTGGTGGTGATGGACCCTGTCACGAACACCGAAGTAAAATGGGGACTAGACACTACCTTCACGGGTAGAAATGGCAACTATGAACTGCTGATTCCTGAAGAGTGTAATCTAACGGCAGGGCAGGCACGGGAGGTCAATTTCAAAACAACCATAGATTTTACCAACGCCCAAGACTCGGTTTTCTACAACACAGCTTTTGTAACAGCATTGGACATGAACGGCCATCTCTGCGCTGATAAATCTGCCAATGGCAACTGGCCCGACATTAACCAAAACGAAGACCCTACCGATGATGCAGAACCAACGCCCATCGCTTTAAATACCCTCCGTGGTGACGATAAAGATGTGTTTATTCCTGAAGGTTTTTCGCCTAACTCAGACGGCATCAACGATTTTTTTGTGATTAAAAAGCCAACCGCCCTCAAGGCTTCGGTGGAGATTTACAACCGCTGGGGAGGGATTGTGTATCAGGCCGATGACTATAAAAACGACTGGAACGGAGGCCCGCAAGGGGCACTTACGACAGGAACTTATTTCTATGTTATTAAACTGAGCGATGGACGCGAGTTTTCAAGATTTTTGACAATAAGCCGTTAAGTATCGTTCGTTAAAAAATTATTAAGGAGGACCCTACTGGGTAAAAATGCAACCACCCATGAATAAACTCAAGCATCTTTGTTTAGCTGCATTGGTTTCAGTTTCAGCAATGGCACAAACGCCCGTTCGTGAGACGTTGCTCCAACAAGCCAATCGTCAGTTTGATACACAAGCTTACGCCAAGGCAATTGCATTGTATCAAGACGTTATCGACGATGGGTTGCTTCCCGCTAGCCAACGTCAGATAACCTTTCTCAACATGGGGTATGCGTATCTCCAATTGGGCGATAGCGAAAGAGCAGCTAGTTTTTACCAGCAAGCATTGGCCGAAAAAGGGCTTTCGGGAGGGCTTACTACGCACTATTTACACTACGCAAAAGTGTTAGCCAACCTTGGACAGATGCAGGAATCGCAACGGTATTTTGAGCGCTACCAAGCTGAAAAACAGCAAGAAGGACGGCAAATGCAAAGTGCTCAAACCTATACCAAAAAACGAATTACGTACCGTTTAGATTACTTGGGAATTAATACTTCTGACGCCGAATTTAGTCCTATGTACTATAAAGAGGGCTTGGTGTATTTATCGGGGAAGACGTCGGTGTCTTCGGAATCAACTCAAAAAGGATACCTCGATTTGTTTTATATTCCTAATCGCGATGAAATCAAGGCAACGACCACGCTTCATTCGGATGGAACAGAAACAAGTGGCAAAGAAACCAACAGACCCACAGCCTCAGCCTCCAAAAGCAGCCGTCTGGGCAGCGATGCCTACACGCGCCCTACTTCCAACGATTCACGTACTTTGGGCAGCTATAACTCCTACGGACTTAACACCGAAGCGGCTACGTCCACGGGCGAGGTGGCCAAACCAGGGAAGCCAGTTTCGTTTAGCAAAGAATTGAATACCCGCTTTCACGAAGGCCCTGCAACTTTTAGTGCCGATGGCTCACGCATCATCTTTACCCGTAACAACTTCAATGAAGGTCAAAAAGGGATGAGCGAAGATAACAACATCAAATTAAAGTTATACACAGCGCAGTGGGGAAATGGTGACTGGACGAACGTGCAGGAGCTTGGGTTTAACAGCGACGAATACTCTACCGCCCACCCAGCGTTGAGCAAAGATGGCAATTTGTTGTATTTCGTTTCAGATATGCCAAAAGGTATGGGAGGGAAAGATATATACGTGTCGCGTTGGGAAAATGAACAGTGGTCGAAGCCCGTCAATATGGGGAAAGAACTCAATACCCGCCAAGATGAAGTATTTCCGTTTGTGGATGAAGTAGGGAATCTCTATTTTTCTACGTCAGGAAGAAAAGGTGGATTGGGTGGCCTTGACTTATACTATGCTGTGCTGAGCAAAGACGGAACCAAGGTGATTGAGGTCATTCATTTGGATGCTCCTATCAATTCTAAAGCCGATGATTTTGGCATTGTAACCGACGGGGCGCGTACTACGGGGTATTTTAGCAGCAACCGCCGCGAGGGCGACGATGATATTTACCGCTTCACGCGTGAAAGCTCGTTGTACGAATGTCGGGAGCTGTTATTGCGCGTGTTTGATGCAGAAACCATGCAGCGCCTCGACAGTGCAACGATTGCCATTCGTTCCAAAATAGGAGGAGAGTCAACCGAGAAAACACTTCAGACCGATGCCGATGGCTGGGCACATCTTTGTTTGGCGTCGGATAACGATTTCATTTTTACGGTGTCAAAAGAGGGTTTTATTGATAATACGGTCGGTTTTTCTACCCATCATCTGACCGACGACAAACCCACACGGCTAGAACTTAGTTTGGCACATCCTGCGGTAGTTCAAACCATGGTGAGCCAAAACGAAGACCCTCAAAAAAAAAAAACATCCCTGACTGATTCGCTTCAACACCTCAAACATTCGCGCGTTAGGGGAATCGTACGAACCGAAACCGACCGTCAACCGATTGAAGGAGTATTGGTAAGGTTACGAAACGAATGTGATAAAAAAATATACGAAACGATTACAGGGCCTGATGGTAAGTATGATTTTGAGATTTTGGAAGGCTGCGACTATACCTTGATTTACTCCAAAGACACCTACGGTACAAACACCCTCAAAATCGCCAGAGTACCGAAGAAAACCGCACCAAAAGTATTGTCAAACGACGTGGGGTTACTAAAAAAGGGGGATATTGTGCAATTAGATAACATCTACCACGACCAAGGTAAACGCACCATTAGCCCTGACGCCGCCCGTGAACTGGACAAGCTAGTGGCTACGATGAAGCGTTACCCGTCGTTGCAAGCGGAGATTCTTTCGCATACCGATAGCCGTGGTGAAGCTAGTCGCAACAAAACAGTATCCCAAAATAGAGCACAAGAAATTGTTAACTATATGGTAGCAAAAGGCGTGGCCCGTAAGCGATTAAAAGCAACGGGAATGGGCGAAAGTATGCCAGTAAACGGGTGCGTTGATGGGGTGATTTGTACGGAAGCCGAATACAGACGCAACCGCAGAACCGAATTTAAAGTGGTAGAAATCAGATAAACAACGCTTTTTTTGAGCAAACGCCATAAATCGTCTATTTTTGGTGCGTCGGTAGGTGTATTGCCTTTCCGTATAACCATTATAACTACGAAAAAATGGGCTTTCGCTCTTCGCTTAGTAAGCCGCTGGCTCGGTATATCGCTAACCAGCAACAAGGGTGGATGTACAACGCACCCGCCGCTCAAGACAAATGGCGTCAGCGCCTGATTGGTCAAGCCAAACATACGGTGTTCGGACGAGACCACTTTTTTAAGGATATATATTCGTACGAAGATTTTAAACAAGCCGTCCCTGTTCGTGATTATGAAGACTTGAAAGGGTATATCCAACAAGTCATCGACGGGCAAGACGATGTCTTGTGGCCTGCTAAACCGATTTACTTTGCCAAAACATCGGGTACTACTTCTGGTACTAAATACATACCTATTAGTAAAGACTCTATCTCCAATCACATTGATTCGGCGCGTAATGCCCTTTTGAATTACATTCATGAAACAGGCAAAGCGGAGTTTTTAGACCAAAAACTTATCTTCTTGTCGGGTAGTCCTGTTTTAGATACCAAAGGAAGCGTGCCCACGGGCCGTTTGTCGGGTATCTCTAACCACCACGTGCCCGCTTACCTACGCACCAATCAAATGCCTACCTACGAAACCAATTGTATTGAGGAGTGGGAAGAAAAACTAGAGCGTATTATCGACGAAACGATTCATCAGCCGATGTCGCTTATCTCGGGCATTCCGCCTTGGGTGCAGATGTACTTTGACCGTATCATTGCGCGTACGGGCAAACCCATCAAAGATGTTTTCCCTGATTTTCAATTGTTTGTTTATGGTGGGGTAAATTTTGAACCTTATCGTGCCAAATTATTTGACTCGATTGGTAAAAAAATTGATTCGATTGAAATGTACCCTGCTTCGGAAGGTTTTATTGCTTACCAAGATTCCCAAGATGCTGAAGGGTTGTTGTTGTTGGCCGATACAGGTATTTTTTACGAGTTTATTCCTGCCGACGAATTTTTCAACGAAAACCCGACTCGCTTGAGCCTCGAACAAGTGGAAGTGGGTAAAAACTACGCCTTGATTATCAACAATAATGCGGGACTTTGGGGGTATTCGATTGGCGATACGGTTAAGTTTGTTTCCAAAGACCCTTACCGTTTGCTGGTAACGGGACGCATCAAACACTTTATTTCGGCTTTTGGCGAACACGTCATTGGCGAAGAGGTGGAAAAGGCACTTCAATACGCGATGCAGCGCCACCCCGAAACGGAAGTCGTAGAATTTACCGTGGCTCCGATGGTGACCCCTTCAGAAGGACTACCTTATCACGAGTGGCTCATTGAATTTGCAACACTTCCTAATAACATGGAGCAGTTTGCAAAAGATATTGATGAACGTTTGGCAAAATTAAACGTCTATTACGATGACTTAATTTCGGGAAGTATTTTACGGCCGCTTAAAATCAATGCCCTGCCCAAAAATGCGTTCATTGATTACATGCGTTCGCAAGGGAAATTAGGTGGGCAAAACAAAGTCCCTCGTTTGGCAAATGACCGAAAAATAGCCGATGCTTTGGCCAAATAACCAATAAAAGCCCCAAAGGCCAGAAGAAAGGTTGCTGTAAAAAGGCAGCCTTTTTTTATTGATTTTTGCCCGTAAAAACAGCTAAGAATTAGGCACGGTTTTTGATTTCTTTGTGATAAAACGTAGAGTGGTTTTTTGCAACTACCTGATAATCTACCGATAAATAATTGGGTAATTGTACAATTTTTTACTAACTTTACGTTAACAAAGCAAAATCAGCTATGGAAAAGCGGCGTCCTGTGACTTTTTTAAGACTATACGTCGCAATGTTTAACTAACCAAAATTTGTTTTGAAAAGGAAACAATGTCTTATTCTTTCAACACTTCTGTTGTACACAGTAGGAGCGCAAGCCGAGGGCTTTAACGAATCTACTTGTATCCGTTTTTGTGACGAACCATTGCCAGTTTACGAAAAGCAGGTACTTACTTATTTTCAATCTGCGTTGATGCATACAGCTAGTATGCCCCTTCACGAGATAAAACCTCGCGCGCAGAAATTCTTTCGTGTGATTGAACCGATTCTAAAGCAGTACCAAGTCCCTTCAGATTTTAAATACCTGTGCGTAGTCGAAAGTGCACTTGAAGCAAAGGCAGTTTCACACCGAGGTGCTTATGGGTACTGGCAATTTATGCCACAAACAGCCCGTGCGATGGGCTTAGTCATCAACGGAAACGTCGATGAGCGGGAAGATTTAGTGAAATCTACACACGCTGCTTGTCAGTATTTTGTCAATCTGTACCACGAACTTGGGTCGTGGTCGATGGTAGCCGCTGCTTATAACGCAGGGCCTACCAAAGTAAGAAAATACTTGGGTAGGCACGGTAAAACGGGGTATTACAAACTTCGTATCAGTGCCGAGAACCGTAAGTATCTCTACCGCGTATTGGCGGCAAAAGAGCTCTTTACGCGCCCAGAGGTATATGCACCAGTGATCCTGGAAGAGATTTCTCTCGTTAAATTTATGAAGCAGTTTGGACTGGCTTTGGGCTTGGTAGCACCACCTAAAATTAAGGTAAAACCAAATGCTACCAACGAATTGCAGCTTGCGGAAGTTGTAACTTCGCTCAATGAAGCGATGGTAACAGGCTTTGAAGAGCTAATACCGCTTTCGTTCAAACGAACAGGGGTATTTCATTTTCCTTATAATGAGGAAAAAGCAGATCTCGAATTGGCACAAAATTCGGAAAAGCACCAGCGCTACATTTGGTGGCGTGCCATCCGATTAAACTACCGCCGCCGCAACGACCTCAAAGCGCTGTTGGCTGAGTCGCGTAGCTTAGACTTGCAGATGCCTTCGCCTTTGGCGGCGTAGGGTCTCCAATATTACCAACAAAAATGGCGATTTTCATTTGAAAATCGCCATTTTTGTTTTTTAGTAGGTTGATGAAGAGAGGTGTTACTTTCTATCAATGCTCATTACGCTTGTTTCGCTACTTGGATATTGAAGTGAAGTTTTACTTCGTCACTTACTACCACACCACCTGCTTCGGTTACTGCTCCCCAGTTCAAACCAAAATCTTTACGGTTGATTTTTCCTGTAAGTTCAAAACCTGCTTTGGTATTTCCGTAAAAATCTACCATTTGACCACCGTAGTTAACGGCAAGGCTGATAGATTTTGTTACACCTCTAAGGGTCAAGTCTCCCGTAAGTGTAAATTCATCATCACCTTTTTGAACAAATGACGTAGAAGCAAATGAAAGTGTAGGGAAGTTTTCTGCATCAAAGAAATCAGCGCTCTTCAAGTGACCATCGCGCTGTTCCATGTTGGTGTCAATGCTGTTTACATCGGCTGTAAATTGGATGCTCGCACCGTCGAAGCTATCGCCTTCGGTTTGAACTGAACCTTCAAATGATTTGAAGCTACCCGTTACGGTTGAGATCACAAGGTGCTTTACTTTAAACTGTACTTCTGAGTGTGTTGGGTCGATTACCCATGTTGAAGTTGCCATTGCTGTATTGTCTTAATTGAGTTATATCAAAATTGATGATGCAAATATATATGTATATACATATAATGTCAATACATTTTACGAAAAATATTTTTTACAACATAAAAAAACCGCTTTAGGAGTGTCTAAAGCGGTTTTTGGGAAAAATAAAATTGGATTACGCCATTTCAGTAATGCCCATGATAGGCACCTCTTTCGGCTCATTATGGCGAATGTAGGTTTTAAAGAAGCTGCGAATTTTAAGATAAAGTACGCCTAGTACGGCTTCTTTGAAAATTTTGGTGGACATTTTAGAAACGCCTTTGGTACGGTCGGTGAAAATGATGGGCACTTCCGTAATTTGGTACCCGTATTTCCAAGTATTAAACTTCATTTCAATCTGGAAAGCGTAGCCCACAAACTTAATGTCGTCGAGACCAATGCCTTGAAGCACTTCGCGTTTGTAGCAAATGAAACCCGCCGTAGGATCCATGATTTGCATACCCGTTACGAAACGCACATACACCCCCGCAAAGTAGGACATTAGTACGCGCCCCATTGGCCAGTTGACCACGTTAACACCCTTGATGTAACGCGAACCAATCGCCATGTCGCTACCGCCTTCGGAACAGGCTTGGTAAAGGCGTTCTAAATCAGCAGGATTGTGCGAGAAATCGGCATCCATTTCAAACAGATAGCGGTATCCTTCCCGAATTGCCCACTTGAAACCGTGGATATAGGCCGTGCCTAGTCCTTGTTTACCTTTTCGTTCCAAAATATGTAAGCGACCAGTAAATTCGTTTTGAAGCTCTTTTACTTTGAGTGCAGTGCCATCGGGCGAGCCATCATCCACAATCAGGATGTCAAAAGGCTGCGAAAGACCCATCACACGGCGAATAATCGCTTCAATGTTCTCAATCTCGTTGTACGTCGGAATCACTACCACACACTCTTTCATAGCTTTAGCGGGTTTGGGGATAATAACTGCTCTAATACAAAAACGATTCCAAACTATGATAAGTATGTGACAAAATCGTTAAAAAGAGTTAATTTTTATAGGTTGCTAGAATATTCCTTCACAGTGTCAATAAAACAACGCACTTTGTCTGGGTCGGTGTCAGGATAAACGCCGTGTCCTAAGTTAGCGATGTAGTTCTGTGTTCCAAAAGTATCTATCATCTTACGCACCTCTTTGCGAATTTGGTCATAAGGCGCGTACAATACGCAGGGGTCGAGGTTGCCTTGAAGGGTTTTGTTAGGAATTAGCACGCGCGACTCAGCGGCGTCCATGTTCCAGTCCAGTCCTACCACCGAACAGCTCAATTGTCCAATTTCTTGGCGGGCAAAAAACGCTCCTTTGGCAAAAACCGTAACGGGGGCTTCGTTAATGGCATCGCAGATTTGTTTGATATAAGGCAACGAATACTCGCGGTATTGCTCTGGAGAAAGAATTCCTGCCCATGAATCAAAAATCTGAACCAAGTTAGCACCTACGGCAATTTGGGCTTTTAAATACGCAATGGTGCTGTCGGTGATTTTTTGAAGCAACTTATGTGAAAACTCAGGGTCGGCATACAGGGCTTTTTTGGCTACCGAAAATGTCTTTGACCCACGGCCTTCTACCATGTAGCAAAAAATAGTGAATGGAGCGCCCGCAAAGCCAATGAGTGGTACGCGGCCGTTGAGGTCACGCTTCACGATTTTGATGGCTTCCAGCACATAGCCTAAGTCCGCTTCGGGGTCGGCAATGCGCAAGGCGTCGATATCGGCCGTAGTTTTAACAACGTTCGGAAATACGGGGCCGCGTTTTTCTTCCATTTCATACGGCAATCCCATGGCCTCGGGCACTACGAGAATGTCAGAAAAAATGATGGCAGCATCTACGCCCAACAAATCAACGGGCTGGATGGTCACTTCGGCGGCTAGCTCGGGCGTGGTGGCCAATTGGATAAAACTCCCTGCTTTCTCGCGCACAGCACGGTACTCGGCTAAAATTCGACCCGCTTGACGCATCATCCAAACAGGTACACGTTCGGTTTTTTCTCCGCGTGCAGCACGCAGAAACAAGTCATTTTGTAGTAATTCCATACTGCAAATGTACGAATAAGCGGGCAGTTGAGATGGGGGTAGGGGTAGAAATATCCGTTTAATAAAAAAGCCGCCAGCGGGTTTGACTCCAATTGGCGGCTAGGGGTTTATAGAGAAAGGTTACGATGCTAATCCGTCGAGGGAAAGATGGCTATTGTAAAAACGTAAATCAATCAAATCGGGAGGGAGTGTTTTGGTGTTCCAGTGGCGGTGAATGCTCAACGCCGCCCCCAACGAAGTCGCCTGGGCTACCGATGCCGCAAATACCTCTAGGTCAGGAAAAGCCCCTGCCAACAGATTCATATAAATTGGGTTTTTGGAAAAACCACCGTCCACAAAAATCCGCTTGACAGTTGAGCCTCTTAAAACCAACTCCGTCGAAATGATTTGCTGACCGACAATGTCCAAAATCAACTGGTGATACGCTTGCTCATACGATTCAAAGGCCGACAAATCTCTTTTTCCAAACAACCCTTCCGTCATCGGAGGTTTTGAGAGGCTTTCAAAGTCGATGCCTTCGGTTTTTTTCTCGGTTTTGAGTTGCTGAATGATGGCTGCATCAAACGCTACTTTTTTGTAAAAATCAAGGTCTTTTCCGAAATGCGTCGCCAATCGCTTGGTTTGTAGCTCGTGTTCGTAGCCCGCAAACAAGCGAGATGCCTTCACAGGTTTGCCGTTGTACTGCATGTAGCACAAACAGTCGTATTGAAGCTCTTCGGCTGTGAGTGGCGTATGATTGTAAGGGTTGAGGCTAATGCACCACGTGCCCGTTGAAATCAATACAAAGGGCTCTAAAAAGCTAACCAAGTACGGAATCAAAGCCGATGAACTATCGTGCAAACCGACGCCCACAATGCGCTCTTGCTCATTGAGCACATGAGTTGAAACCACGTCTGCGGGTTGAATAGGAGCAAGTTTATCCCCGATTTGCTCCTTGGATACCCAAGCGTGGTAATCATTCGTATCAAAATCCCAAAGGTTGGTATGGCAACCAATGCTCGTAATATCGGAAGCAAATTGCCCCGAAATCAGCGAACTTACGTATTGGGGTAAGTGCAGGGAATACTTTATTTTTTCAAACAACGCAGGGTTTTCGTGCTTCAGGCGATAAATAATCATGCCCGAATTGAGGCTACCTAAAATAGGGGAGGCCGTTTTGCGAGAAAATTCCTGTTCGCCGCCGTAGGTATCATAAAATTGGTTCTTGAGTGCCTCAGGGTACGGTTTTAGGTAATTGTACAAAGGAGCAACGGGCTTGCCGTCTTCGCCTACGTGAACAAAACTTGCTCCGTAGGTTGAAAAATTAATGGCTTTGACGTCGTAGTCTTCTAGCGATAACACTTCTTGGAGCGATTGGATGACCCAATCAGTCAAGAGGTCAACGTTTTCGCAAGGGTCGCCGTCTTCGTCGGTTGTTTCGGGAAATTGCCCCGATTTTTCCAAAACGATACGGTAGTTTTCGTCAAAGAGAAATACTTTTTTGTTGGTTTTACCAATGTCCAATACGGCACAAACAGGAGTTTTCATCTTACAGACCAGTCGCTACAGTTTTAAGACCACGTTCGGCGATGAGATTTTCGCGTACTTTTAAGTGACGGAAAAGCCCCAGCGGGTTCAATGCCCCGCCTGCCCGAAGGCGAGCTTCGGCTACGATTGCGCGAACGTCGGTACGGAACGCATTTTGGAGAATTTCTTGGCAACGAACCACATCGCTGACGGCTTGGGCTTCTTCAAGGGCTTTTCTATCGACCGAAAGCGCTTGGGCATAAGCCATCATAATTCCTTCTACAGACTGTAGTAAGTCTTCTAATGGGTCTTTGACGTTGTGCGAAGCATCAATCATCCAGCCCAAATCAGTCGCATGATTCATGCCACGGGCGTCCATACCGTCCACCAATTCATTGAAAATAAGGAACAACTGGTAAGGCTTCATGGCACCTGCCGTGAGGTCGTCATCGCCGTATTTAGAGTCATTGAAGTGAAAACCACCGAGTTTTTCTTCCATCAACAAAAGCGCAACGATTTGCTCAATGTTGGCGTTGGGCAAATGGTGTCCCAAATCAACGAGCGTATAGGCGCGGTCGCCGAGTTTTTGTACGTACGAATACGATTGCCCCCAGTCGCCTACGGTCGTCGAATAGAAGTTAGGTTCATAGGCTTTGTATTCCAAGAACATCTTCCAGTTGTCGGGCATGGCCGCATAAATCTCGTGAAGACTTTCAAGGGTATTTTGGTAAGCTCTACGGAAATTGAGTTGTCCAGGAAAACACGAACCATCCGAAAGCCAAACGGTCAACGATTCCGAACCAAGCTCGATACCGTGCTTAATTACTTCAATGTTATGTTCAATGGCTTGTTTACGAACGCCTTTATCAACGTTTTGTAACGAACCAAACTTATAGCTTAACGCTTGGTCGGCTTGGTCTTGGAAGGTATTGGAGTTAACGGCGTCAAATTTCAAGCCGTGTTGTGCTGCCAGCGCTTTAATTGCTTTGGCATCTTTTGGAATATCCCAAGGAATATGGAGCGAGATTGCGCCCGATGCTTGATTCAAGGCGTGTAATAAACCTACGTCTTCAATTTTTTCTTCGAGGCTGCGCGGTTCGCCACCACCAGCAAAACGGCCAAAGCGCGTTCCGCCCGTTCCAAGTGCCCACGAAGGAATGGCGATTTGAAAATCAACCAATTTTTGAATGATGGCTTCGGCATTTTCAATTTCTGAAACAGCGAAGCTCAAACGGCGTTGATGTCCCGTAAGTAGGTCATCGTTGTGCTGTTGTATTTTATACTTTTCGAGTTGCATGGTAAGAATTGGGATGAAGAAGTCAAAAAGCAGGTTATACTGATAAAATCTAACGCCTGAATTCAGGCGTTAGATTCGAGTATTAAACTAACCTATGATGAAAAAACAATTTTTTTTAGCGAACAAACGCCATGGCTACTCCGCCATCTACGTTCAAAACGTTACCCGTTGACTTGCTGAGTAAGCCTCCTACGAATGCGAAACAAGCGTTGGCGATATCGTCGGGAAGGATGGCTTCGTTGAGAAGCGTGCGTTTGGCGTAGTACGCAGGAAGTTCTTCGATGGTAATGCCATAAGCTTTGGCGCGCCCTGCTGCCCAGCCACCTGCCCAAATGTTTGAATCAGCGATTACGGCGTCTGGATTGACGGTATTAACGCGAATTTTATCTCCGCCCAATTCGGCTGCATTCAGGCGACTCAAGTGTAACTGAGCTGCTTTGGCCGAGCCGTATCCTGCGTTGTTTGGCCCCGAAACAAGGGCATTTTTACTTACAATATTGATGACATCGCCCCCAAAACCTTGCTTGCGCATCACTTCTACGCCCGCTTGCGTCACAAGGAACTGCCCTTTGACGAGGATGTCGTACAAGCGATCCCAATCTTGAAGGGTATGGTCTTGGATGGGTTTTGAAATACTGATACCTGCGTTGTTGACGATGATGTCAACCCCGCCAAACGCTAAGGACGCGGCATCCATCGCATCCACGATGCTGGCGGCGTCGGTTACGTTAAGGAGCGTAGTCGATACGGAATCTCTGCCAAACTTCTTGACAAATTCGTCTTTCGCCCCTTCAAGGCGTTCTTCGTTGATGTCATTAAGAACTACAACGGCGCCTTCTTCGGCAAACTTTTTGGCGATAGCTTTACCAATCCCGCCTGCGCTACCAGTCACCAACGCTACGCGTCCTGATAAAGCTTTGGGTTTGGGCATCCGTTGGAGTTTGGCTTCTTCCAACAACCAATATTCAATATTAAAAGCTTCTTGACGGGGCAATGCTGTATATTCTGAAACAGCTTCGGCGCCTTTCATTACGTTGACGGCATTGATGTAGTACTCAGAGGCCAAACGGGCCGTCGTTTTATCTTTTGAGAAGGTAAACATCCCCACGCCTGGGTACAAAATCACGACGGGATTAGGGTCGCGCATGGCAGGGCTATTAGGGTGTTTGCAAGCTTCGTAATATTCGGAGTACATCGCACGGTAGGCTTCAAACGCAGGCGTCAATTTAGCTTTGATGGCCGCTACGTCTGATAGGTCTTCGTCGGGAGCAAGTTCAAGCACCAACGGAGAGATTTTTGTGCGGAGGAAGTGGTCTGGGCAAGAAGTCCCGAGGGGAGCCAATTTGTCCAAATCGTTTGAGTTTACAAACTCCAATACGCGTGCATCGTCGGTGAAATGTCCCACCATTGTGCGGTACGAAGAGCAGAAACCACGCAAAATGGGTGCTAACTTAGATGCTTGTTTGGTACGGGCTTCCACAGGAAGGCTCTCGATTTTTGGGCCTCCGAATACAGGACGCGTCTTACCATAATTTGCTTCTAAGTATTCGGCGCATTTTTCAATGACTTCGAGGGTATTGAGGTAACTTTCGTACGCCGTGTCACCCCACGTAAACAAACCGTGCGAGCCAAGCATAATACCACGTAATTTGACACCGCGCGAAGCGGCCTCTTCCAAACAAGCGCGGAGCTGAAGGCCAAGCTCAAAACCTGGGCGTTGCCAGCCTACCCAACCTACTTCACCACCAAACAATTCTTCGGTGATTTTCTTCCCGTCTTTGGCCGCGGCAATGGCAATGGCTGCATCTGGGTGAAGGTGGTCGATGTGCGCAAATGGTAAAAATCCGTGGAGAGGAGTATCAATAGAAGGTGCTTTTGAGGCGAGATCAAAGATACAGTGGTTGAACAATTCTACCATTTCATCTTCAAACTCCACACCACGATAAACGTTTTCGAGGTTTCGTAAGCGCTCCATGTACAATGCCGCGCATCCTGACTTTT
This sequence comes from Runella sp. R0.1_18, assembly GCF_057652155.1. Classification (NCBI taxonomy): domain Bacteria; kingdom Pseudomonadati; phylum Bacteroidota; class Cytophagia; order Cytophagales; family Spirosomataceae; genus Runella; species Runella sp. R0.1_18. The sequence goes on along the minus strand of NZ_JBYFCK010000002.1, from coordinate 80,796 downwards.
TGAGCGTACCAATGTCTCCGCCTGAGCCCTTTATCCACATTACTTCGACATCTTTGCCAGTAAGTGGGTCTTTATCCGTAATTTTAACGGACGTGTTACCGCCTCCGTAGTTAGTCAAACGAAGATCGGCGCCCAGAATGTTGGAACGATAAATAAAAAGAGCTACTTCGTCGCCCGCGAGTTCGGCGGCTTTGGCTTCGTCCCAAAGATAGCTCACATGTTTGAATTGCGTGGTAGTCGCTGACATGGTGTTTTGTGCGATTATGAATAGTATAGTACCTGTTCTGAGATTGATAGTACAAATTTAGGTGACGCTTCTTGGGATAGTGTCATGTACCTTCATGGACTATTTTTATATTTTCTTATCTTTTATTTTTACGACCATGAAAGCAATGATTGTTACCCAAACTGGAGGGCCTGAGGTTTTATCTTTAGAAGACCGTTCTGTCCCTATTTCTACTGGTACAAAGGTGCTTATCCGTGTTTATGCGGCGGGCATCAATCGTGCCGATATTTTGATGCGTCAAGGTCGTTACGGGATTTCGTCGCAGCCACCTACCGAGCCGCTGGGGCTTGAAGTGGCGGGGATAGTGACCGAAATTGGCGAAAATGTGTCGCGCTGGAAAGTGGGTGATAAGGTGTGTGCACTCATCAAAAATGGCGGATATGCCGAGTACGCCTTGGCCGAAGCAGACCATTGTTTGCCTGTTCCAATGGGCATGTCGTTTGAAAAAGCTGCTTGTTTGCCCGAAACGACAATGACGGTTTGGAGCAATGTGTTTCAACGAATGCAATTAAAAACGGGCGAAAATTTTTTGGTACACGGAGGCACGAGCGGGATCGGTGTCACGGCGATTCAGTTGGCAAAGGCGTTTGGCGTGCAAGCGTTTGCTACGGCAGGCAGCGATGAAAAATGCCGTTTCTGCGAAGAGCTTGGCGCAGTTTGTTGTGTCAATTACAAAACGCAGGACTTTCTGGAGGAGCTAAAACCCTACGGGATGGACGTGATTTTGGATTACGTGGGAGGCGATTATACGGCCAAAAATATCCGTCTGCTACGCACCGATGGTCGTTTGGGCTTTATTGCGAGTTTAGGCGGGGCACAATCTCAGTTCAATATTTTGGAAGTAATGAGCAAGCGAATCACGATTACGGGAAGTATGCTTGCCCCGCGCGACGACGCGTTTAAGGCGCAGTTGGCGGCCGAGGTGGAAAAACACGTTTGGCCGTTGATAGAAGCTGGTACGTTTGAGCCTATTTTGTATAAAACTTTCCCGTTAGAAGAAGCCGCTGAGGCACATCGCCTGATGGAAAGCAGTGAGCACATTGGGAAGATTGTCCTTCGTATGAAATAAAAAGGTCGGGTTGTAAGCAACCCGACCCACGTTTTGTGCTGAGGGTTGCTCATAACCCGACCAATGTTTTGTGTGGAGGGTTGCTTACAACCCGACCGAAAACATTCAATCTTTTTAAACTCCTTCAAACTGACGCAAGAAACGAACGTCGTTTTCTGAATAAAGACGAAGGTCGCGAACGCCGTAACGGAGCTGAGCAATGCGCTCAACGCCCATCCCAAACGCAAAACCTGTGTATTCTTCGGGGTCGATGCCGCAGTTGGCCAATACGTTCGGGTCAACCATGCCACTTCCCGCAATTTCTACCCAACCCGTTCCTTTTGAGAGGCGATACGTTTCTTCGGTATCGGTACCTAACCAAATGTCAATTTCGGCGCTAGGTTCGGTAAAAGGGAAAAATGAAGGACGCAGACGAATCTTCACGTCTTTGTCGAACATCTCTTTGGAGAAATGATAAAGGGTATCTTTTAAGTCTTTGAAACTTACGTTTTTATCGATGTAAAGCCCTTCTACTTGGTGGAAGAAGCAGTGAGCGCGGGCCGAGATGGCTTCGTTGCGATATACCCGCCCTGGCATAATGGCGCGAATAGGCGGTTTTTGACGCTCCATCATCCGAATTTGTACGTTGGACGTGTGCGTACGCAATAGCATATCTTGAGTAGGGTCTTCGGCGTTTTTAGCCACAAAAAACGTATCCTGCATTTCGCGGGCAGGGTGGTTTTCGGGGAAATTCAACGCAGTGAAGTTGTACCAGTCTGACTCGATTTCGGGGCCGTCGGCTACGCTAAAGCCCATGCGCTCAAAAATTTCGATGATTTTGGCGCGTGCCAACGTCAGCGGGTGAATGCTGCCTAGCTGGTTTGAAGCAACCGGTAGGGTTAAATCAATGGCTGGGCCAGCATTGCCACCGTCGTTTGACTCGAATTCTGCTTGAATGGCCGTAAAACGGTCAGTAGCAAAGTTTTTGAGGGCATTCAGTTCTTGCCCTACCACACGACGGGCTTCTTTTGGGATGTCTTTGAGTCCTTCAAACAAGGCTTCGACCGCCCCTTTTCGACCTACAAATCGCTGGCGGTATTGTTCTAACTGCTCTTTGGTAGCAACTTCAAACTGCTCAATTTCTTGATATATCTCTTTGACGCGTTCTGTTAGCATGGGGGTGATTGGTGACTTTAATAGGTGCAAAGTTAAACATTCTTCCCTATTTATTGCTACCTGATACTTTGCCTGCTTTTTGGGGAATACCAGGCTGAGTGATTTCAAAATTCTCCTCTTTTTTAGCGTCAGCCACAATTTTACGAACATCAGCCAAAAGCTTTTTGGCGTCATAAACAATGCCATCTTTGACGGTATATTTTACGCCACCCGTACGAACTACCTCGTTTTTGTCGTTCAGACGAATCGCGCCTGTGCCGTAAAGGACTTTCAAATTGGCCAGTGGGTTTTCTTCGGTAATGACAAAATCGGCCAATTTTCCAATTTCAACCGAACCAATTTCTTTGTCCATTCCCAGTGCTTCTGCTCCTTTGATGGTGGCTGCCCGAATGACTTCCATCGGGTGGAAACCTGCTTCGCGGAGCAGTTCTAGCTCGCGGATGTACGCAAAACCGTACAGTTGGTAAATAAAGCCTGAATCAGAACCCGTTGTTACGCGACCACCTCGGTTTTTGTATTCGTTGATAAACGCCATCCACAACCGATAGTTTTCTTTCCACGCTACTTCTTGTTCCGTGCCCCAATTGTGCCAATACGACCCGTGCGAAATTCGGCTTGGGCCATAAAAACGCCAAAGCGACGGCAGGGTATATTCGTCGTGCCACTCTGCGCGGCGGGCGAGCATCAGTTCGCGGTTGGCTTCGTAGATGTTGAAAGTAGGGTCGAGGGTAAAATCTAGTTTCAACAATTCTTCCATCACGTAATTCCAACGTTCTGAACCTGGTTTAGCGGCTTGCTTCCACAGTTTTCCTGCTTCTTCAAAACGATTTTGCTCATTGTTATAATTATAGTCAGCAGGGTAGTTTTGTACGGTTTTGTCGTCAAAAAGGGCTTCTGGTAAGCCATACCAGTGTTCCATACTGGTGAGCCCCGCTTTGGCGGTCGCTAGTACGTTCATACGCGCTACTTCGGTTTGGGCGTGGTGGCAAGCCGAGCCAAGGCCGAGTTTTTTGTTTTCTTCCAGTGCCGCCTTGAACACATCGGGTTCGGCGCCAAAAAATTTGATGCCATCGGCACCTTTTTGGGCGTTTTGACGTACCCATTCGCGGGCCTGTTCGGGGCTTGTGATGAAATCTTTCGCGCCTTGTCCAAACACCGTGTAAGCCTTGATGCGTGGGGCGGTAATCAAGTTTTTGTTGCTTTTTTCTTTTTGGTCAAGTACCCAGTCGAGCCCGTTGCCGCACGACGGGTCGCGAACGGTAGTGACACCGTGGGCCATCCAAAGTTTAAAAACATACTCGGCGTTGGCTCCTTGCTGAACGCCACCGATGTGTCCGTGCATATCCACAAACCCAGGCATGAGGTACATGCCTCGGCAGTTCAGTTCTTTGTCGGTGGAGCTTGCTTTGATGCCGTCTTGGGCGGGCATACCAGGGTAGCCTGCTTGGCGAATTTGGACAATTCGGTTGTTTTCAACCAAAATATCCATGGGGCCGATTGGCGGTGAACCGGTGCTATTGATGATGGTAACGCCCCGAATAATAAGGCGTTTGTGAGGGCCATCACCTTCGGCGCGGTTGGGGGCTTTTTGGACTTGAGCCAAGAGCCCAAACACTTGAAAGCAAAGAAGAGAGGTTAGGAGAAGTTTACTTTTCATATAGTGTCAAAAAGGTTGATGAGCAAAAATTAAAAAAGAGCGAGGACCGCATCCTCGCTCTTTTTTGTGAAAATCTGACTTATATTTCGTCGATTTCTACTTCTTCTTCTACTTCTGTGCCGCTTTGGGCATCTTTGATGGTTTTATTTTCTACCCCTTGGCGTTTCTCTTTGAACTTCTTGATTTGGCTTTTGAGGGCTTCAAGGGCGAGGTCGGTGGCTTCTTCAAATGACTTGCCTTTTTCTTTGACAAATAGCTCACCGCTAGGTACTTTAATTTTTACTTCTAGGATTTTATCTTTGACTTTACTGCTTTCGCTTTTATCTAATCGGAGATAAACTTCTCCTCCTGTTATTCGGTCATAGAACGTTTCGAGTTTTTCAAGTTTTTTCTGAATGAATTCTAGCAGTTTTGGATCTGCGTCGAAGTGGATAGCGTGCATTTGCAGTCTCATAATTTTACGCTTTAAGTTTAACAATCATTTGCAACCGCATTCGTGGATTTAAAAAGGGTAAAAAATAGCGGTCTGTCACAAACAGACCGCTATTTTCAGGACTTCGGTCCACCTGTCACGATTGTGAGTCTAAACTGTGTATTTATTTTGAGAAAATCAAGGACTGCGGCTACTTTTTTTGAAATTTTATTTCAACTCGCTCAGGGCCAACGTATCCATGTCGGTATAGACATAGTTCTCTCCTGCCATCGCCCACAAGAACGAATAACTTGTTGTACCAGCACCCGCGTGAATCGACCAAGGGGGTGAAATGATGGCTTGCTCGTTGGCAACCAATAAGTGCCGCGTCTCGGCGGGTTCACCCATAAAATGGAAAACGCGGTGGGCGTCATCTAAGTCAAAGTAAACGTAGATTTCGGTACGGCGGTCGTGGACGTGCGGCGGCATGGTGTTCCACACGCTGCTGTATTTCATGGACGTCATACCCATCACCAGCTGACAACTTTCGAGGCCATCGGCATGGATGTATTTATAAATGGTACGCGTATTGGCCGTTTCGGGTGAGCCCATATCGGCTGGGCTTGCATCGGCGGCTTTCATCATGGCCGTGGGTACGGCGCGGTGAGCGGGCGTTGAAACAAGGATAAACTTAGCAGGAAATTCAGGGTCAAGGCTTTTGAAAGTGACGGTTTTATTGCCTTTACCAACGTACAAGCAGTCCCGCTTTTGAAGGGTAAACAACTCATCTTCGACCATCACAAAGCCATCGCCACCGATATTAAGAATGCCCAATTCGCGACGTTCTAAAAAATAGTCGGAGCGAAGTTCGTCGTAGGTTGGCAGTTTGTGCAACTGGCCGACGGGCTTAATTCCGCCCACAATCATGCGGTCGTAGTGAGAATATACAAAATGGAATTGGTCGGGGACGAACATTTTTTCCATCAAAAACTCTTCCCGAATACGTTGAGTCGTATAATTTTTAAAATCGACGGGATTGGTCGTATGGCGTACCTGAATGTGCATGAGTAAAGGTTATTTTAAGATTGGTTCTAAGGCTTTGTTGTTTTGGTCGAGCCATTCGGTGATTTCTTCTACAATTTGGCGAACGCCAATTTCTGGTTTCCAACCTGTCAGACGAGTCACTTTGCTGTTGTCTGTAATGTACATCCGAATATCCGCCGTGCGGGTTTCGGGTACTTGTTTGATTGGAATGGTTTTACCCGTTACTTCTTGGCAAATTTGGGTCAATTCTTGGAGCGACGTGCTGCTTTCTACGCCTCCACCTGCGTTCAAAATTTCGCCATTTACTTGGTCGATGTTGTGTAATTGCCAATCAATCAAACGGTACAAATCTGCTACATGGAGCATGTCGCGGGTTTGTTTTCCCGTACCACCGTAGCCAAAATACCCGAGTTGTTGTTCCCAATAGTGTTTGGCAATCCAAAGTACCATCACACCTTGATCGACTTTTCCCATTTGCCAAGGCCCAGTGATGACGCCACAACGGTTGATGATGGTACGAAGGCCATAAAACTCGTTGTATTCTTGAATCAAAAGCTCAGAGGCGAGTTTGGTGGTGCCGTACAACGAACGAGCGCCGTCGAGCGGGAAATCTTCGGCAATTCCCTTAGACGATACGCCTTTTACGGGTTGGTCGTCGGTGAGAGAAAAGCGCGTTTCTTCTTCCACAAAGTTCAACGTTTCAATCGTTTTGATGGGGTAAACGCGGCTCGTTGAAAGGAATATAAAATCAGCTTTGTGCTTGAGGGCGTAGTTGAGGCAGTTGACCGTCCCGAACAAATTGGTATTGATGAGGTAGTCGGGCGTTCCGTCAAGCCCTGCCAATACAGAAGGCTCGGCCGATGCTTCGATGACCGCATCGACGGCGGGCAGCGAGTCAAAGTCTTCTTTGCTACGAATGTCTCCGTGGACATACGTAATGCCCGCTTGGGTCAATCGAGAAACGTTAAGTTCTGAACCTTTTCTTTTTAAATTATCTAAGCAAAAGATTTCGTACGATGGGTAATTGGTTTTTAGCGCAATGGCTAGTGATGAGCCTACAAAACCAGCTCCACCTGTGATTAATATTTTCATTTTTAACTATAAATACGTTTTAATTTAATGTTTTCGGCTGGACGAATAATGAGCGGTACTTTCTCGATTTTTACCGCGCTACTGTCAAGTCCAAACCATTTGTCTTCGCTGGTGGTAAAGCCTTTGATAAAGAAATACGCTTTCATAATGGCTTGTTCAAACAGCGGAAGTTCGTTTTCGAACGACAAGAACTTCTCTAATACTACAAACCGAAAATCGCCGATAACATTGTGTCGGTTGAGCGATTCATAGCGGCTTGTGATGTCAACTTCCTTGTTTTTTACCATTTCTTCAATCACTTTTTTGAAGTAAAGGTTGACCCGTTGTTCGATGCGGAACCCTAGGCGGAAGTTTACCCGAATGACATCGTCAGGCTCGATGACATTTACTTTGTACTCCATTGTATATGGGTCATCGGTGGTATCGACGTGGACAAACCAGTAAATATCGGCGCGTTTGGGACGCTTTTGGAAGATGGAGTAAATCACTTTTGATTCAATTTCCGACATACGCGACGCGTTACTCATAAAAATAAGGTGGGTAGCGTATTTTGGAATCGAAATGTCTCGGCTTAGTTCTTTGAGCGAATCTACGTAGTCATTGAGTTTGACGTATTCGGTCAAACGGAGTTTGATATAAAATGCTCGGTACCACACAAACATCAATCCTGCAATCATGGAGCCAATAACGAGGGATACCCACCCACCGTGCGTGAATTTTACGAGATTGGCGATCAAAAATGAGCCTTCTATGGTAATGTAAATTGCCATAAAAATAATTACTCCCCACATTTGGTATTTTTTGGCGTAGAGGTAATACGACATCAATATAGTAGTCATCAACATGGTCAGGGTAATGGCAAGGCCGTACGCAGCCTCCATAGCAGATGACTCCTTGAAATACAATACCACACCTACGCAGCCCAACCACAACAATAAGTTGACGCTTGGTACGTACAACTGTCCTTTTTGGAGACTTGGATAACGCAAACGAACTTTAGGCCAGAAGTTGAGGCGAATGGCTTCGCTTACCAGCGTAAATGACCCCGAAATCAAGGCTTGACTGGCAATAATAGCCGCCGAGGTCGCAATCGCAATTCCAGGAAGAAGAAACCAGTCGGGCATAAGCTCATAGATAGGACGGCGTCCATCCAGCGATTCTCCTGCGTGTGAAATTAGCCAAGAACCTTGACCGAAGTATTGGAGAATTAAGCAAATCTTAACAAATACCCAACTTACGCGGATGTTGGCACGACCACAATGCCCTAGGTCAGAATAAAGGGCTTCTGCCCCCGTTGTACACAAAAATACCGCTCCTAACAACCAAAAACCTTCTGGTTTTTCAAACAATAACTGATAGGCGTAATAAGGGTTGATGGCCCGTAAGATAGTCCAATCTTTGGCAATCCAGATGATACCGAACGTGCCCAACATGGAAAACCAAATAAACATAATGGGACCAAAAGCACCGCCCACTTTGTTGGTACCGAAAACCTGCACCAAAAACAGCGCGGTAATAATCCCAATGACAATAGGGATGGTTTGAATATCAGGATAGATAATCCGTAACCCTTCAATGGCGGAAGAAACCGAAATAGGTGGCGTGATGATACCATCGGCCAAGAGGGCAGCTCCCCCAATAATGGCAGGTACTGTGAGCCATTTAGCATGACGGCGTACGAGGGCATAGAGCGCAAAAATCCCTCCTTCGCCGCGGTTGTCGGCTCGAAGAATCAGTACTACGTATTTGACAGTAGTTTGGAGGGTTAGTGTCCAAAAAACGCAGGAAAGGGCTCCCAAAACCGTTTGAGGCGATATGATAGGGTCTTCCTTAAAAATGCTGTCCATCACGTACAGCGGAGAAGTACCAATGTCGCCGTAGATAATCCCAAAAGCAATCAATAACCCAGCGGCTGAAGCTTTGTCTAGGTGGTGGTGATGCCCGTTATTACTTTCCATGAAAAAAATATTGTGAATGAATAATTGAAAACACTATCTGGAAGGGTGCTATTGGTGAAAGAAGACCAAAAACATGGATATGCCCTAAAGCGTAGTTTATCAGTGGGTTTTTTAAAAAATCGGACAAATATAAAAGTCTGTAACATCCGTTGTTCTCGGAAGGCCAAAATTATTCGTCATACCTACTAAAACCGAGGTAAATACCTGCTAAAAGTCATAAAATCACCCACTAAAGCTGCTTTATCCATAGCATCAACCAGTCAGTTTTTAGAAAAAGCGCAACGATAAGCACCGTCAGCGCTACTACCAAGGCCATTCCAGCAGGCTTTGGGGTGTCGTGGTTAGTTTCTGGCGCCTCCTTAAAAAACAGATAAAAGGGTATTTTGAAGTAATAGACCAAGGAAATGACGGCGTTGAGTAGCCCTACCACCAAGAGCGTGGTAAGCAAAGAAGAAGGGGCGGTGGTATTGGCTTCCCAAAGGGCAGAAAAAACCAAGAGTTTGGAGGTAAAGCCCGCCGTGGGAGGTAAGCCTACCAAAGCCACCATGACTATGACAAAACAAACGGCAAGCACGGGCAGTTGTGCCCCTTTGCCTGACAAGGAAAGTAATGTTGGGCGGCCAGAGCTCACCAAGTCAACCAATAAGAACGCGGCGAGGTTGGTCAAGACATAAATAACAATATAGAACGTAGCGCTTTCAAAACCTGCTTGGCTGAAAGCCACCACGCCTACGAGTGCAAAACCCGCTTGTGCGATGCCTGAATAAGCCAAGAGTCGCTTGAGGTCGTTTTGCCAAAGTGCCGACAAATTTCCTAGTAAAATGCTGCTAAGTGCCAAGAGTGCCATTAGTTGCTGGAAATCGGCAGGGAGCGCGCTCAACAACCGCATCAATAAGAGCAGCGCAGCGGCTTTGGGGGCAGTTGATAAAAAGGCAACAATAGGCGTAGGGGCTCCTTCATATACGTCGGGTGCCCACACGTGAAAGGGAACCAAGGAGAGTTTGAAAAGAACGCCACCAAGTGTCAGAAAACCGACAATCAATATAATGACGGGGTGGTTTTGGGCAAGATGATTGGCAAAAACTTCGCTTGTGAGGTCGAGTGAGCCCGTCATTCCGTATAGAAATGAAAGGCCATACAGCATAATGCCTGAGCTCAGTGCACCAAAAAGTAAGTATTTAATCCCTCCTTCGGCGGCCAACTTTCCTTTGCCAAGGCTTGCCAACAAATACGAACCAATTGAAACAAGTTCAATCGACAAGTAGAGGCTAAGGCCATTGACGGCCATGGTCATAAAGCAAAGCCCCAGTACAATGGCGAGTAGAAGGGCGTAAAACTCAGGCGGTAATTGGGCGTGAGTGACGCGTATATGTAGAAGAACAAAAAGGGTAGTGATCAGTACAAGCCCCTTGAAAAAAACAGCCTTGGTGTCAAGATAAAGCAGGTGGTGAAATAAATAGCCTTCGGGGGCGTTCCATTGGAGAATGACCAACAGCAGCCCAGCTAAACTTAGTCCAAACGCTGAAAACCACAAAATGGCGGATGTCTGCTGTGACCAACGCGTTAGTTTCAATACTAACTCGGCCGTAACCAACAGCAGAAAGGCAAAAGCCAGCCATGTTTCGGGCACAACCCGTGGAAGACTTTCGATGATATGGAGTAAATGCTCTTTGAGTTGCAAGGTCGTTCGATTAATTTGCCAGCAAAAGTACAATTCAACATGAAAAAGTCATTACTCTGTCTCGGATTGATTTTAGCGACCATCGCTGCCCATGCCCAAGGAATGTTCATTCAAGACATCAACGGGCGTCCTATTTTTGAAAACGGCTATACCGAAATCGAAGGCTCGCCTTACCTGAAAGATGAGTGGGTGAGAGGAACGGTGAAAGCCAAACACAACGGCAAAACCTACGAGTTGGCCAAAATGCGGTACGACACGTACAAAGATGAACTGGAGTACGAAGAGAACCAAAAATCGTATCGGTTTAGCAGTGAGATTACCGAATTTGCCACCACAGATGGGGTTTTTCGTAACAATTTCCCTGCTTATGAGTCACTTTCTGGACGAAATTTTTACCAAATACTGTCCGACGGAAAAGTGAAGTTGTTGAAACGAACAGTGACAAAAATACAGACCGAAAAACTGTATAGTTCAGCCACAACGACGAAGCGTTTTGCCAAAGAAGAGTTTTTGTATTTGTATAAAGACGGAGCGATTATTCGTCTTAAAAAAGATAAGAAGGCGTTGTTAGAAGCTCTCAGCGATAAACAAGCCGATTTGGAGGTGTTTATCAAAGAGCAAAAAATTAAATTCTCGAAAGAAGAAGATTTCTTGCGCGTGATTGAGCGCTATGAGCAGTAAAATAACTTAGGCGTCAGAGACGCAAAACCATGCCCGCCCCGACGGAACGTCGGGGCGAGAAAAAATAGTTAAGCTAATGCCGCTACCCCTGGAAGCACTTTGCCTTCCATATATTCGAGAAGGGCACCACCACCTGTCGATACGTAGCTTACGCGGTCGCCGTAGCCAGCGTTGTTGATGGCAGATGCTGAGTCTCCTCCACCGATGAGCGAAAACGCATCATTTTGCTCCGTCGCCTGAACCACCGCTTCGGCAATGGCGTTGGTACCTGTGGCAAAGTTCGGAAACTCAAACACGCCCATTGGGCCGTTCCAAAGAATCGTTTTAGAATTACGAACGGTTTCTTCAAACAATGTGATGGTTTCTGGGCCGATGTCCAAACCTTCCCATCCATCTTCGATTTCTCCCGTTTTTACGATTTGGCGGTTGGCATCATTTGAGAAAGCATCCGCGCAAACGTTGTCCAAAGGCATTAAAATATTCACGCCTTTTTCTTTGGCTTTTGCCAAAATTTCAAGCGCTAATTCTTGCTTATCGGCTTCCAAAAGCGATTTTCCAATCCTTCCACCCAAGGCTTTGGTAAAGGTATAAGTCATACCACCGCCGATGATAAGGTTATCTACTTTGTCTAATAAGCGCTCAATGATAAGGATTTTGTCCGAAATTTTGGCACCTCCCATGATGGCCGTAAATGGGCGTTCGGCTTGTTCCAACACGCGTTGTGCGTTGTCGATTTCGGCCTGCATGACGTAGCCACACACGCGGTCTTCAAAAAACTGACCGATAACGGCCGTCGAAGCGTGGGCGCGGTGAGCAGTTCCGAAAGCGTCGTTTACCCAAACATCGCCTAGTTTTGAAAGTTTTTCGGCAAACTCAACGTCGCCTTTTTCTTCTTGCTTATAGAAACGAAGGTTTTCCAACAACAAAACTTCGCCTGGCTGAAGCGCGGCCGCTTGTTCGGAGGCCGAAGCACCGATGCAATCGTCAGCAAATTTTACAGAGACACCCAAAATCACTGAAAGTGGATTGATAAGGTGCTTGAGCGAATATTTTTCGGTCGGGCCATCTTTCGGGCGACCTAAGTGCGACATCAAAATGCAAGAACCGCCGTCTGCCAAGATCTTACGAATGGTAGGTAGCGTAGCTTGAATACGAGTGTCGTCAGTAATTTCAAATTTTTCGTTGAGAGGAACGTTGAAGTCAACGCGAATGAGGGCACGTTTGCCCGCAAAATTGTACGAATCTACGGTTTTCATAGGATTCAAGTGGGTTGAAAGATTATTTTTCAGGGCAAAAATAGTTTTTTCGCTCTATTAACCCTAGTAAAAGGCCATTTAGCCGTGTTTTTGGTGAAATTCTTGGAAAAAGAAAAAAAAATCTACGAATTGACTAAGGGGAGAAGCCGCTTTTTGTGACTTACCTTATAGAACCCGAAAAAAAACGATCCATGGCCGAAAATCAACCGAGCCAACCCCAGCCTTCTAACCGTCCGTTTCAAAGGCCAGATGTTGAGCCAATACTCCTTGACGTTGAGTATCTTATCCGACAAGCGTTTGAGGAAGATGCACGGCGAGGCTATGAACTGTTGTTTCGGCGCTACTATCGCCCGCTGTGTAGCCAGGCGGTGCGTTTTGTGTATTCAAGGGCGGTGGCCGAAGATTTGGTGAGCGAAGTATTTTTTAGCTTTTGGAAAAACCAAGCGCAGCTTCACATCACAACCACCTACCAAGCTTATTTGTATTCGGCCGTTCGGAAGCGGGCGTATTCGTACTTACAGCGCGAGTTTCACCAAGAGATGACCATTACCGACGAGAATGCAGAAGGTATCAATAACAATGTAGAGATTGATCCAGAGCAGTTGTTGCAATATACCGAATTATACCAGCGCATCGAAGAAACTGTGCGTACGCTGCCTCCGCAGTGCCAGCGGGTGTTTGTGATGAGCCGCTTTGAGGGGAAAAAACACCGCGAAATTGCCGACGAGTTGCAGATTTCACCCAAAACGATTGAAGCCCACTTGAGCCGAGCCTTGTCACAATTGCGACAAGTACTGCGAATGGGGCTTTTTTGCGGACTCATGTTTTTTGTTCCAGCCACTTCGCCTTCCGAAATATCCACACCATCACCAACCTATTGTCATCAATGAACAAGGCCATAATGAAAGAACTGCTGTTTGCGCATTTTAGCGGACGCTCAACGGCACTTCAGCGAACGACGATTGCCGATTGGCTACAACATCCCGAAAACCAGCTTTTGTACGTGGCTTGGCTCGACGAATGGGAGCGTCAGCACCTTCAGTACATGGCCGAAGAAGAGGAGGCTTTGGCATTACTAAACGAGCGCATTGAGGTATGGGATCAGCAACAAAATATAGAAGAAACAGAAGAAAGCTCCGAACTGCCCGTTCGCCGAAGGTTTACCTTTAGCCAGTGGCTGGCGGCGGCTTCGGTGGTGTTGGTATTGGTGGCAGGAATGTATGCAGGAAGAAGTTATATTTTTTATCAAACGATTGAAACGGCTTTCGGAGAAACTCGCCAACTGACCTTGCCCGACGGATCGCAAGTTTCGCTCAATGCCCATTCGTCTTTGCGTTTCCCTCGGTTTGGATTTGGCCCACGCTCACGGGTAGTGTGGCTGACGGGTGAGGCTGCTTTTTCCGTAAAACATACTCCAACGCACCAACGGTTTTTGGTGAAAACTGCCCGTGGGGTACAGGTGGAGGTGTTGGGAACGGAGTTTAATGTGTTTGACCGCCCCAGCGGAACCAAAGTCATATTGAGTAAAGGGGCAATTCAGCTCAATTATACGGGAGCTAAAAAAGCGGTGAGAAGCTTGCGGTTGAAACCAGGCGATGCCGTCAACGTGGATGCTAAAGGAAATCTGACGCAGATGCGCATCGACGAGCCCGAAGTAAGTTCAGCTTGGAAAGAACATCGCTTCAATTTTAACAGCACGCCCGTTCGGGAAATTGTGGAATTACTCCACGACAACTACAACTTGCGGGTTGTCCTTAAAAATCAGGAGATTGGCGAACGAACAGTGACGGGCTCGTTTCAGGCCGATGATGCAGACGAGTTTTTACAAGTAGTGGCCGAATTGCTCGAAATCAACTACAAACAAAAAGATTCCACGGTTACATTTTTTGAATAAGACCCAAACTTTACCCTTTTCTAACTACACTGTTTATGCGCTCTATTTTTATCCCAACTACGCTGGTAGGGTTGCTTACTGGCGCGTTGTTGGTCGAACCTCAACTTGCCAATAGTCAGGCAATGGCGATGGTCAGCTCACAACAACGCCCCACATACTCCGCTCCATCAGCGACGACCACCCGCCTTTCGGATGCCTTAAATGGGCTGAAAGCCAAGTACAAAGCTGACATTTTGTTTGAAGACCGAACCGTAGCTAATCTGACTGTTCCGACCGATGTGTTGGCGGGAGCTACTTCGCTTGAAAATGCGCTCTCTCGTTTGTTAAAGCCCTTTAACTTGCGTTATAAACAAGTAAAAACAGGAACTTGGGTGGTATTGGCCAAAAAATCGTCGGCTTCGGTCGGGGAGGCCCGATTTCCCGTTACGCCTATCAACGAAGAAAATCAACCCCAAACCGACCCCGCCTCCAACAGCTCATTGACCACGGTTGAGACGTTAGGGCCGCTCGAAACCCGTGCCGAAGAAGTGACCATTAGTGGAACGGTAACCACCGCAGATAATAACGGGGTCATCCCAGGAGCAAACGTAGTTGTAAAAGGAACAGTCCGTGGTACAACCACGGATGCCAACGGGCGTTATCAATTACGTATTCCCGAATCGGTAGGAAAAGCGAGTGGATTGGTGCTGGTGTTTTCGTACGTTGGTTACGAAGCACAAGAAGTGACGGTGGGCAACCGAACCGAAATCAACGTTCAACTGAAAGAAAGCGACCAATCACTCAATGAGGTAGTGGTTGTAGGATACGGAACCGTACGCAAAAGCGACTTGACGGGCTCGGTGATGTCGTTGAAAGCCCAAGATTTGACCCGTGGCTCCAATATCAACCTTCAACAAACCTTGGCAGGGCGTGCGCCTGGGGTGCAGGTTTACCAAAAAAGTGGTGAGCCAGGTTCGGCTATGAGCGTGCAAATCAGGGGAATAACTTCCATTACGGGAAACAACGATCCGCTGTATGTAGTAGATGGCTTGCCCGTAAACGATGGAACGGCGATTGGGTCGGCGAGTGCGGGGGGAACTACCAGCAACCCCAACAATCGCACACCACTCAATAGCTTAAACCCTGCTGATATTGAGTCAATAGAAATTCTAAAAGATGCCTCTGCTACTGCCATTTACGGTTCGCGCGGAGCAAACGGAGTGGTACTCATTACTACCCGTCGAGGCAAGGATGGGAAGCTCAAAGTAGAATATAATGGAACACATGGTGTACAAAAAGTGGCCAATACGCAGCGTTTTTTGACGGGAACGGAATATACCGATGTCATCAATTCCATCATTGATTTGGGAAAACTTTCGACCCCAAAAGTGACGGGAACCAACGCCAACACCGATTGGCAAAGTTTGTTGCTTCGTGATGCTCCCATTCAGTCACACGACCTTTCGTTTAGTGGGGCAGGAGGCAATACCCGTTATTACATTTCGGCGGGTTATTTCAACCAAGACGGGATTATGCTCAAATCGGGAACGAGTCGTTATAGCGCCCGAATGAACCTCGAAAACGGGGTGGCCAATAAATACAACGTAGGGGTAAGCCTGAACACCTCTTACACCAGAGATTACTACAATGCAACGGGAGTAGGGCTAAACGATAACGCCAGTGCGCTGTACATGGCCCAAAATTATGACCCAACGGTGCCTGCTTATAACCCCGACGGAACGTACTATCGCTCGTCGTTGATGGCACCGATGGATAGCCCGTTGGCGGTGATTAATGGACAGTATGGGATGGGAGATACGTACCGTACGTTTGGAAATATTTATGCCGAATATTATTTCTTGCCTTCGCTTTCGGCCAAAGTCCGCGTAGGAGCTGATTTCAACGACAACCAACGCTATTTTTGGATTGACCCCAGTACGTTGACGGGGCTTTCGTACAACGGTTATGCCGATGTTCGCGATGGAAAACGAGGTTACTACCTGACGGAAGGAACGCTAAATTTTAACAAAGAAGTTAAAAACCATCGCATTAGCGCCGTGGCAGGAGCTACCTACGAACGCTACACTTCAAGTTCTATCATTGCCAATTCGCGTTCTTTTGCCTTGCCCGATCTCACGTTCAATGCGCTCGGTACGGGTGATAATACCCTGAATGGCGTAGGAAGTGGTCGTCAAGAAAATAAATTGGTGTCGTTTTTAGGGCGGGTGAACTATTCGTTTAACAGTAAGTATCTGCTAACGCTGTCGATGCGGGCCGATGGCTCGGCGCGTTTTGGCCCCAACAAACGTTTTGGTTATTTCCCGTCGGCGGCTTTGGCGTGGCGAATTCAGGACGAGGCTTTCTTGAAAAATGTAAACTTCTTGAGCGAACTTAAACTACGCGCCAGCTACGGCGCAACGGGCAACCAGCCGACCATCAACTATTTATATTTCTCTACTTTTTCGGCAGGACGCAATGCCGTTTTCAATGGCAACCGCTACAGTTCGTTGCAGCCATCGCGCAGCGCCAATCCTGACTTGCAGTGGGAGTCAGCCGTGCAAGCTGACTTAGGGATTGATTTTGGTTTCTTCAATGGTCGCCTTACGGGTAGCATCGACTACTATAACCGTAAAACTTCTAACCTTCTTTACGACATTCCACAACCAGCGAGTACGGGTTTTGGAAGCCGCATCGAAAACGTAGGAAGTATGCGTAATACGGGAGTTGAGCTTGCTTTGAAGGGTATTTTGACCGATAAAAACGGTTTCCGTGTCGATGCTGGTTTTAATATAACAACTCTCAAAAACAAGGTGTTGAGTCTTGGTAAAGTGCCTCAATTTATCGGGTCTGGCCCAGGCAGTATTGGCCAAGTGAGTATTCTGAAACCTGGCGAATCCATTGGCTCGTTTTATGGCTACCTCGTGGACGGCGTTTGGCAAACGGGCGAAGACTTTACCCAAGCGCAATCAGGGGTGCGGCCAGGCGATTTGAAATACCGCGACCTTGATGGAAATAAAGTTATCAATGCCAACGACCGAGTGGTGCTTGGCAAATCGCTGCCCGATTTTTTCTATGGTTTCAACACCAGTGCTTCGTACAAAACCTTGGCATTGGATATTTTCTTGGAAGGCTCACAAGGCGCAAAAATGCTGAACAGTAGCTTGGTGGACGCGTATTATCCAGTAGATTATCGTCGGAATAAATTGGCGGTTCCGTACCTAAACCGTTGGACACCGACTAATCCTACCAACGATTACCCTTCGTTTTTGCCCAACGACGTGCAAGGCCAACGCCAAGTAACCAACAAAACCGTCGAAGATGCTTCGTATTTACGTGTTCAATCGGTGCGGTTGTCGTACAAAATTCCCGTACCTAAAAACCGCTATTTGGGCAGTGCTTCGGTGTTTGTGAATGGTCAAAACCTGTACAATTTTACCAAGTATTCAGGTGCTGACCCAGCAGCCAATGCTTTGGGAGACAATATTTTACGGATTGATTACAATACCTATCCGCTAACGCGTACTTACACAGTGGGGGTTAATTTGCAATTTTAAATGACAAATCAAATGAGACAATCATTCAAATATAGCTTAATCATCGGAGGGTTTCTGATGTTGACTTCATGCGAAAAAGCACTGGAAGTATCGCCGAGGTCTGAGTTTTCGCCCGACAACGTACTCACGTCGGAAAGCGGCATCAAAGCGTTGCTTTTTTCAGCGTACGCACACCAGCAAACTCAATCTAATTCGCGCTATGTAATCAACGATTCGGAAGTTTGTACCGACATGGGTTTTAACACGGGTGGCGCTGAAAATGGACAACTTATTCAGTTAATTAATTTTACGTGGGATCCGACGCTCGGAACGTTGGCGGCCGATATGTGGGATCCTAACTACCGCGTGGTACGTGATGCCAACGGGGTGATTGAAAACATTGGGAATGTGACTGCGGCGGAGTCAACCAAAAAACTTTATAAAGCCGAAGCGCGGGTCTTGCGGGCCCAGGCGTATGCACTTTTGATGACTTTTTTTGGAACGGTACCCCTGCGGACTTCCACCACACAACCCGCTGATTTGGCACGGGCAACGGAAGAAGAGCTAAAGGCGTTTGTCGAAAAAGAAATCACGGAGTCGATTCCCGATTTACCTGACCCAGGCAAAGAAGAAACCTATGGGCGTTTCAGTAAAGGCGTGGCATACAGTATTTTGGCAAAATTTTACCTCAATACCAAACAATGGCAAAAAGCGGCCGATGCTGCCAAAGCCGTGATGGATTTTAACTACTACGCCCTTAATCCTGACTTTGTGGGGATGTTTAGAGTCGAAAACGAAGGTGCGGCCAACCGTGAAATGATTTTGACCCTCCAATGTCGCCCCGAAGATCCTTTTGGTAATTGGTACCAAGCAGGAGCACTGCCTCCAGGCTACAAAAGCAGCCCGCAGTTCCCGAATTTTATCTATAAAACCACTATGTCGAATTTTGCGACGCAGTACCGCTTGCGGACGGCATTTACCAGTTCGTTTGTGCCTAACGACAAACGTTTGCAGTTGATTTGTACCAGCTATGTTAATACCAACAACCAAACCGTCGATTTATCAACGGGGGATAATGCGCGTAGTTTTAAGTATTGGGATAACAATACCGTTGGGAATAACAGTGGAAATGATGTCCCAATACTGCGTTATGCCGATATTTTATTGACCAGAGCAGAGGCGCTGAACGAACTCAATGGCCCCACAACGGAGGCATTTACGTTGATCAATCTCGTTCGTACACGGGCAGGAATTCCCAATTTGACCCAGACAGACACTCCCACAAAAGAGGCTTTTCGGACGGCCATTTTTAGAGAAAGAGGCTGGGAGTTTGTTTCGGAAGGCAAACGCCGAGAAGACCTCGTTCGTCAAGGGACGTTTATCTCATTAGCACAAGCGCGCGGTATCACCAATGCCAAGCCCGAACGCGTGCTGTTTCCGATTCCACAAGCGGAAATTGATGCCAATAAGCTTTGTGTCCAAAGTCCTGGTTATTAATGGATTAATGGGGTGTTAGGTTTGTAATCAATGGCAGAAAAGCATAAAGGGTATTAGTTTTTGGCCAAAAGTGTCTTAAACTATTGATTGTAAACTTTTCACTGTGAACTAACTATCTAACAAATCATCATTTTATGAAACAAGTAACACTTTTTGCGATTGTTTTGCTCCTCACGGTATCTACCCTCAAAGCACAACCTCGCTGGACGGCTCAACAGGCAAACGACTGGTACAAAAAACAGGGTTGGATCAGAGGTTGTAACTTTCAGCCAAGCACGGCCATCAACCAATTAGAAATGTTTCAGGCGGAGTCTTTTGATCGCCAAACCCTTGATAAAGAACTAGGCTGGGCCGAACAATTGGGCTTCAACGCCATGCGGGTGTATCTGCACCACATTGCGTGGACGACCGATGCGCCAGGTTTTAAAAAACGCCTCGACGAGTACCTCGCTATTTCGAGCAAGCACGGAATCAAAACCATTTTTGTGTTTTTTGACGACTGCTGGAACGACGAATACCACCCAGGCAAGCAGCCTGCCCCTAAAACTGGCGTCCATAATAGCGGCTGGGTACGCGACCCAGGTACGATGATTCACAACCACCCAGATAGCTTGGGAATGTTGGAAAAATACGTAAAAGACGTGATGACGACTTTCAAAAACGACAACCGTATTTTGTTGTGGGATTTGTACAACGAACCAGGTAATAACCAATACTTCGCCAAAAGTTTGCCTTTGTTGAAATCGGTGTTTGCGTGGGCAAAAGAGGTAAATCCTTCGCAGCCAATCAGTGCAGGTGTATGGAGCTGGGGTGAAAAATTCAAAGAATTGAACAAGTTCCAAGAGGAGAACTCAGACGTGATTACGTACCACCACTACGGCTACGTGGACAAGCACAAAGAATTGATTGATAAACTTCGCCAGTACGGACGCCCGATGATTTGCACCGAATACATGGCGCGTCGCAACGGTAGCTTATTCCAAACCATCATGCCGATGCTGAAGCAAGAAAACATCGGTGCCATCAACTGGGGCTTTGTAGCGGGTAAAACCAATACGATTTATGCGTGGGGAACACCAATGCCCGATGGCAAAGAGCCTGAGTTGTGGTTCCACGACATTTATCGCACCGACGGAACGGCTTTCAGCCAAGACGAAATCAGAACAATTAAATCCTTGACAGGGAAAAAATAACAATTCTTTGGTAATTGTTGACACAGAGTTCCACGGAGTACTTCACAGAGTTTCACGGATTTTGAAATTTTTTTTGTTTTTGATAATCACCGAATGAACCTCTGTGTAAAACTCTGAGATACTCTGTGTCCACAAAAAATATCGAAGTACTAAAATTAAGAGTATGAAGAAAAAAGGGGTAGTGGCTTCGGTGGGTTTAGCCGTGGCAGTGTCGGTAGGGCTAACGGCGTTTTATTCAAAACCGTCGCGTTCAAAAGCGGATGCACGTCCGAACATCATTATCATCATGGCCGACGACATGGGGTATTCGGACCTAGGCTGCTATGGCGGCGAAATCAAAACCCCCAACATCGACTACCTCGCCAACAACGGGCTGCGTTTTACTCAGTTTTACAACACATCCCGTTGTTGTCCAACGCGCGCCAGTTTGCTAACAGGTTTGTACAACCACCAAGCAGGCATTGGTAAAATGACCGACGAAGAATCGACACCAGGGTACCGTGGGCATTTGGCCGAAAATACCGTGACCATTGCGGAGGTATTGAAGGCTGCGGGTTATCAAACGGGTATGACAGGAAAATGGCACGTGTCGAACACCATCGTTCAGAAAAACCCCAAAGATCAGCTCGATTGGCTTAACCACAAAAAGGACTTTGGCGATTTTGGACCGCTAAACCAGTACCCTACTGCGCGTGGTTTTGATAAGTATTTTGGGAACATTTGGGGCGTAGTTGACTTTTTTGACCCTTTTAGTTTGGTGAATGGGACAAAACCTGTGACGCAAGTTCCAAAGAATTACTACCACACGGATGCCATTAGCGACTCCACAGTAGCTTATATTCAATCGTTTGCTAAGTCGTCGTCGCCGTTTTTCTTGTACGTGGCACACACCGCCCCGCACTGGCCGCTGATGGCCCTGCCTGAAGACATTGAAAAGTACAAAGACACGTACAAATCGGGCTGGGATGCGATTCGGAAAAACCGTTACGAACGAATGGTGAAAATGGGTTTGATTGACCCCAAAACCACGCCATTGTCGGAGCGTTGGGATAAACAACAAACGTGGGAAGCAAACGCCGATAAAGAATGGGACGCACGCGCCATGGCCGTTCACGCGGCGATGATTGACCGCATGGATCAGGGCATCGGCCGTATGTTGCAGACACTACGCGAAACGGGGCAGTTGGAAAATACCCTCATCGTCTTTCTTTCGGACAATGGGGCAAGTCCAGAAAACTGTGCGGCTTATGGCCCAGGTTTTGACCGCCCCAACGAAACGCGCGACGGTCGGCCTATCTCGTACGATTTGAAAAAACAAGTGATGCCAGGGCCACAGACATCGTTTGCGTCGATTGGGCAGCGTTGGTCAAACGTAGCCAATACCCCTTACCAGTACTGGAAAGCAGAATCATCCGAAGGAGGTGTTCGCACGCCAATGGTGGCGTTTTGGCCCAAAGGAATCAAAGCGAAAAAAGGAAGTTACAGTGCTCAAATGGGGCACGTAATGGACTTTATGCGTACCTGCGTAGAAATTTCAGGAGCAAAATACCCGCAGACGTTTCAGGGGCGTACCATTTCGGCCTCGACGGGGCAAAGCCTCGTGCCTGCATTTCAGGGAAAAACCAACGGAGGGCATACGAGCCTGTTCAATGAGCACTTTGGCGCGCGTTATGCACGGTCGGGAAGTTGGAAGCTGGTTTCAGCAAGCCGCGATACTACGTGGCAGTTGTTTGACTTGGCCAATGACAAAACTGAAACCAATAACCTCGCGGCCAAGTACCCCGAAAAAGTAAACGAATTGAAAAAACAGTGGCAAACATGGGCTAAAACCCATCAAGTTTTGCCCAAGCCTAGCACGGTCAGACGATAGTCAGACCGCAGTAGCTAACTATGAAGTTGTCAGACAAACCTCCTGAGGGAGAGGTAGAATGTTTGTTTTCTTTCCAGAACATAAGCAGTTTCTGGTAGAGCAAGCATCACCTCTCCTTTTGGTATATATTAAATTAACCTCTCAAATTCATTAATCATCACTGTATGTTTAACAACAAACCCGCCATCTTGTTACTTGCCCTGAGTGGATGCCTTTCCCTGACGGACGCAGTCGCACAGACGCTACGTCCGCCTTCGTACCCACTTGTTACGCATGATCCTTATTTTAGTATTTGGAGCAACACCGACCAATTGACCGAAGGCCCCACTCGCCACTGGACGGGGCGTCCGCATTCGCTCGAAGGCATTGTTCGGGTGGACGGCAAGTCGTATCAGTTTTTAGGAGCTCCTCCAACTTTATACCAAGCATTGTTGCCAACGGGCGAAAACAAACCGTACGAAGCGCTTTATACTACAGTGAAGCCATCGGCGGGCTGGGAACAACCTGATTTTGTTCCCCAAGGCTGGAAAACGGGCTCGGGTCCTTTTGGTGACTCGCCTGCTTCGCGTACACCGTTTCACAATGGAAAAATTGACAAAGACGGAATTTTTATCCGTCGCGAGTTTAACTACGACGGGCAAGTGGATGCTTCTAAGCTTTTGCTGACCCTTATCAACGACGACGATGTGACGGTGTACCTCAACGGTACGCGTATCTTCACAAAGCCTTGCTGTGCAGGCGAATACATCCATTCTCCGCTTTCGGCCGAAGGCCAGAAGGCGCTTCGTAAGGGGCGTAACGTGTTGGCGGTGCATTGCATTAGCCCCATCGGGGAGTCGTTTGTGGATGTAGGGTTGGTAAGTGTCGTTCCTACGGCGCAGGCGGTCACAGCTACGCAAAAGAAAGCCACCGTCACGGCGACCCAAACCAGTTATGTATTTACCGCAGGGCCTGTGGAATTGGACGTTAACTTCTTGTCGCCCCTGTTGATGGATGAATTGGAAGTAGCCGCTCGTCCCGTAAGTTATGTGACGTTCTCCACGCGTTCGTTGGACAATAAACCCCACTCGGTACAAGTGTATTTTGGCGAATCGGCCTTGGTCGCTACCAACGTGCCTTCGCAAGAAGTAGTGGCCGAAACCAAGAAAGACGGCAAGCTCGTTTATGCGTCCGTAGGAACCAAAGAGCAGCCTGTGTTGGGTAAAAAAGGTGATAACATCCGCATCGACTGGGGCTATGCGTACTTGGCCGTGCCTGATGCGGCAAGCAGTGTGGTGACGGGGAATCCTGACCAATTGAAAAACGATTTTAAAGCAAAAGGTCAATTGACGGCTACTTCTTCGACGGTCTCAGGAACAGCGGGCGAGTTGGCCATGGCGACGGTCGTAAACTTTGGCAATGTTTCGGGAAAAACCACGGCTAAACACTTGCTTTTGGGCTACGATGATGTGTATTCGGTACAGTATTTTGGTCAAAACCTCCGTGGATGGTGGCGCCGCGACCCTGCTACGACCATGCTGAAAACGTTACAAACCGCCGAGACAGACTACCAACGTTTGGTCACTAAAAGCACGGCATTCGATAAAAAAATGTACGATGACGCGACCAAAGCGGGTGGAAAATCGTACGCTGATTTGTGCCAATTGGCCTACCGACAAGCGATTTCAGCCCACAAAATCGTGGCAGGGCCGAAGGGGGAAGTGTTCTTTTTGTCGAAAGAAAACTTCTCGAATGGGTCGATTGGAACGGTGGACGTAACGTATCCATCGGCTCCGATGTTTTTGTTGTACAACAACGAATTGGCCAAAGGGTTACTGCGCTTCATTTTTGATTATAGCGAATCGGGACGTTGGAAAAAAGACTTCCCTGCGCACGATATTGGTACGTATCCGCTTGCCAACGGCCAAACTTACGGCGAAGATATGCCCGTGGAAGAAGCAGGAAATATGATGATTTTGACGGCGGCTTCGGTAAAAATGGACGGTAATCCAAGCTTTGCGCGTGAACACTGGCCGATGTTGACCAAATGGGTGGAGTTCTTAAAACGCGACGGTTTCGATCCTGCCAACCAACTTTGTACCGATGACTTTGCGGGGCACTTGGCGCGTAACGTTAACTTGTCGGCAAAGGCCATTGTTGGAATTGCGTGTTACGCTCAAATGGCTGCGCAATTGGGTGAGCAAAAACTAGCCGATGAGCATTTTACGTTGGCGCGCACCTTGGCCCGCCGTTGGATGGAGATGAGTGCCGACGGTGACCACTATGCACTTACGTTCGACAAAACCGCAGGAAGTTGGAGCCAGAAATACAACATTGTTTGGGATAAATTGCTCGGTTTGAACGTGTTTCCGAAAGAAGTTGCGCAAAAGGAAATCGCGTTTTACCTCAAAAAACAACAAGCGTACGGTCTTCCGCTCGACAGCCGCAAGACGTACACCAAGTCGGATTGGATTGTGTGGACGGCAACCATGGCTGATTCGGACGCCGATTTTAAAGCGTTGGTTGACCCCGTATGGAAATATGCCAACGAAACCCCAACCCGCGTACCACTTTCTGATTGGCACGAAACTACCAACGCCAAGCAGGTAGGTTTTCAGGCTCGCTCAGTGGTAGGAGGGTATTTTATCAAAATGCTGGCAGAGCGTTTGGAAAAAGGGAAGTAGAGAAGATTAGTCTTTCCAAGTTTCAAAAACTTGGAAAGACTAACTGTTTTTCAAAGCTAAGGTTAAACGTATTTAGAAATCCTCCAGAGAAGCGCAAGTAACGAAACAAAGCTCCATCGAGAGATAAGATGTCGCAGCTATCCCAACATTGCTTCTAACAACTTTATTTGACGAGGCTCGGGAAGGTTAAGTTTTCGGATTGACCTTTGGGCATTGTGGTAGGCTGTTACACGATCGTATTGGCGTTGTAGATTCAACCAAAATTCAGCTGAAATATCCAAGGTTTGTTCTAACCGTAAGGCCATCTCAAGTGATACTCTTCGTTTTTTGTTTAATAATTGGCTGATAATCGCTTGACTTACCCCCATTTGAGTGGCGAGGGTTTGCTGAGTCAGATTTCTTGCCTCTAATTCGTCTGCCAGTAGCTCTCCTGGATGAGTAGTTTCCGAAGGTATTAATTCACTTGCTTTCTTCATGATAAACCTACAGATTAAACTAAACAATCATGTGGTAAAATTATAACATAGTATGTTATAAAACAAAAAAACATATTTGCCAAGACGAAATTGAAGAAATAAATACCAAAAAAGTCTTTCCAAGTTTTGAAACTTGGAAAGGCTAACTGTTTTTACTTCCCAAACACAGTACGAAGGTGCTCAAAATACTCTACTTTGAACGAAGCAGTCAGCTCAGGCGAGCCGTTTTTTTCAACATCGTGAAAATGCTTGCTAGGCAGCGGTTCTAGTCCACAAAAAGCATTCATGCGGTGGAAGGGAAACAACACGCCATCATCGACACTTCGGCCTTGAAAAAACTCTTCGGGCAGCGTAAAAGCAGTTTTAGGAGCATTCCAAGTCGTAGTGACTAGGTAGCGAGTTCCTTGCATCAAGCCGCCCGTTCCGTAGTTTCGTTCGGGGTTACTGGCCTTTCGTCCGTCGCTGTAATACAGTCCCTTCCGATGTCCAGCCGTAAGTACTTTATCGAAATATTCTTTCAAAGAAAAAGGAAGGTACATCCACCAAATGGGGAAGTGATAGATGACGACGTCGGCCCACACAAATTTCTCCACTTCTTCGTTGGCGTCGTAGTTTTCTGCTCCTACCTGCGTGATTTTTAATTCAAAGCCATTTTCAGGGGTAAAAAATTCACTGTCCCACTCGGTAAGGGTAGTGTTGAGGCGGCCACCCGAATGGGCAAACGTTTTTCCGCCGTTGATAACCAATATTTTTTGCATTGTTTTTCGGTGTTGTGAATGACAATGCAAAGGTATTTGAAGGGTATATGTAATAAAAATAATACAAATTATAGAAACGTATAAATAATATTATATAAAAAATAGTTTACCCGCAGACATTTGCCAACTGTGCGCAAGCAAGTACATCTGCGGGTAAAACTAGAAAACCTTAAAAAATGTAATCAGTACTCAAAAAGTTAGAATCGTGGTCTCGCACGATGGTATTTAGCAACACCTTGTTACTTTCGGTCAATTTGGTGGCTACCAACGAACGAATCGAAAAGGAACGAAGCGCGTCAAAAACCGAAAGTGTTCCTTCGGCGCTGTCTTTGCGCCCCGTGAAAGGAAATACGTCGGGGCCTCTTTGCGCCTGACAGTTGATATTGACGCGGCTGACAAGGTTGACAAAAGAATCAATCAACTGAGCCACTTCCTTGGAGTCTTCACTAAAAATACTTACCTGCATTCCGTGCGAGGCATTGACTTGGTAGTCGATGGGTTCGTCGATGGTTTCAAAAGGAACGACGGGAATAACGGGGCCAAACTGCTCTTCGTGGTAGAGTTTCATTTGATTGTTGACGGGATACACCACCGCTGGAAACACAAACGACGCTTCGGTATAGCCTCCGTTTTCGTTCTGGACACTTGCCCCGTGCGCAATCGCATCGTCAATGCACGCTTTTAAATAATCGGGTTTGTCTTCTTCGGGTAGGGGCGTGATTTTGACGCCATTTTCCCAAGGTAAGCCTGGTTTTAAGGCCGAGACGGCTGCATTGAGTTTTGCAACAAACTCCGTGGCGATTTCTTTTTGTACAAAGATGAGCTTCAACGCCGTACAACGCTGCCCGTTGAACGAAAGCGCCCCAAGGATACACTCGTTTACGGCCACGTCGATGTTGGCATTTTTGGTGACAATGGCCGCATTTTTGGCGTCAAGGCTCAAAATAGCGCGGAGGCGGTTGACTTTTGGGTGCAATTTTTTTAGGCCGTTGGCTACTTTACTTGAGCCAATAAAAGCCAATACATTTACCTTCCCGCTTTCCATAATGGGCGAAATAATTTCTGACCCTCTTCCGTACAGCGTGTTGACGGTTCCTTTGGGGAAAGCTTCTTTAAAGGCATTGAGTAAAGGATAGTGCGCCAGTACCCCATGTTTTGGAAGTTTGAAAAGAATGGTGTTGCCCATAATCAGGGCAGGAATGAGCGTAGTAAATATCTCGTTTAACGGATAATTAAAAGGTCCCATGCTCAGTACCACGCCCAGCGGCGCTCGGCGGATTTGGGCAATGGTTCCTTCGGCTTCTTGAAAACGCGACGATTCGCGGTCGAGGTCTTTGAGGGCGTCAATCGTATCGTTGATGTAATCGACAGTACGGTCAAACTCTTTGGTGGCGTCGGCTAGCGTTTTCCCGATTTCCCACATCAATAGTTTGATGACTAAATCCCGCTGTTGAATCATCAAATAAACAAACTTCTGCATACAATTAATCCGCTCGCCGACGGTCATCGTAGGCCATTCGCCCAGCCCATTGTTGTAGGCATTGACAGCGGCATCCAACGCTTCCAAGGCTTCTTTAGGCGAAGTACGCGGAATACTTCCCAAAAGTTTACGTTCCAAACCATTGTCGGTTGGAATGCAAACTGGCGAATAAATAGACGTAACGGGGCCATCCCACTGGACAAGTTCACCGTTTAAGAGGTATTCTCGCTGGTGTACTTCTTCTAATCTAAATTCTTGGGGAATGGCATCTTCTCTTTTAAAAATGGGAGAGAAGGGGAGGTGGGCTGTTGTTGGCATGAGATAGATGTTTTAGTCTCTTTTCAATTAGGTAACAACAACCGTTTAAGCTGGGTTCTAAAGCATTTATATATATTTTTATTTATAGTATATTTGTATTAATATCAGAAAAATTATAAATGCAAACAAACTTAGAGTGGTTTCGCACCTTTAAAGCAATTTACGAAACAGGAACGCTGAGTGGGGCAGCTAAGCAGCTTTTTGTGTCTCAGCCTGGGGTTGGGCTTCACCTCAATGCCCTAGAATCTTACACAGGATATGCCCTGTTTGAGCGAACGGCCAGAAAAATGATACCTACCGAAAGGGGGCATCTTTTATACCAACAGATGCAACATTCGCTCAATGTGTTGGAAGATATTGAAAGCCGTTTTCGCCGAAAATCGGGCAAAGACCGCCCGACGGTGAGCATGGGAATGTGCGTAGAAACGTTTCAGCAGGCGCTAGAAAAGCATATTCCCGAATTGGATTTTAACTTAATTATGCAATTTGGCGAAAGCGAAAAGCTGATTGATGCGCTGGAAAACGGGGTGATTGATTTGGTATTGTCCTCCCAAAAGAAAAATGCCCTCAACATCGAATGGGAGGCGTTTACGACGGAACAGTTGGTGGTGGTAGCGGGGAAAAAAACGGATTTGACCGACTGGCAAACCCTCAATTTGAATAACAAAGAAGCGTTGTTGGATTGGTTTGGCGAACAAATCTGGTACAATACCGCCTCCGATATGAAGCTGCTGAGTCGGTTTTGGGAAGCTAATTTTGAGACCCAACCCGAGTTTGTTCCCAATTATATTGTCCCCAATAAGTTTTCCATTATTCGTTGTTTATCGGTGGGCAAAGGCTTGGCCGTTTTGCCACACTTTATCTGCCACGAGGCCCTCAAGCAAGGCGACATTACCCTGCTCTGGCGAGGCTACACCGAAGTCACAAACACCCTTTATTTTGGGAAAAGAAAGAATAGCTTACAGGCGGCACCAATCGCCCGTATCGAAACCCTATTGAAAGGCGAATTTAGTGAGGCGTAACTAACTCGTTCAAGGAATTATGACAGAATTGTTGTTGTTTTGTTCTTCTAAGTGAAAAAAACGTCCCAATATGCTCCGTTACGAGTTCAAAGACCTCATATTGTTTGAAAACGAAGACTACATCGTTATCAATAAACCTCCGCACGTCGCTACCATCAACGAACGTACCGCTGATAAGTCGATAAGTATTTTGCGCATGGCCAAAGAATACAGCCATGATGCCCAAGTTGCCCACCGCCTCGACAAAGAAACGTCGGGCGTGTTGGCTATTGCCAAAAATCCTGCGGCATATCGGCACATCGCCATGCAGTTTGAGTACCGTGAAGTTACCAAGCGTTACCATGCTGTTGCCAACGGTGTACACGATTTTGACAGTATCTCGGTATTTTTACCCATTGCGCCGCTCAAAGATGGTACTGCCGTGAAAATAGACCGTCAAAATGGAAAAGCAGCCGAAACCGTTTTCTTTACAAAACAGGCATTTCGGAAACATACGTTGGTAGAATGTATCCCCATTACGGGTCGAATGCACCAAATTCGGGTGCATTTACAGTGCCTCAAAGCGCCAATCGTTTGCGATCCTACCTACGGCGGAGCAACTGTTTATTTGTCAGAATTGAAACGGAATTACAATTTGAAGAAAGATGCAGAAGAGTTGCCCATCATTCAGCGCGTAGCTTTACACGCCTTTTCGCTCACATTCAGGCTTATGAACGACGAAACAGTTGTCATCGAAGCCCCTTATCCTAAGGATTTTGGGGTATTGGTGAAGCTGTTGGAGAAGAATAGTTAACAGCTTTTGTCATACCGACGAAGTTTGTCATACCGACGAAGGAGGTATCTAAACCATAGGCACTTTTTTGTCGGCATACGACGAAGTGATAGACCTTTCCTTCGTCGAGGTGACAAAATGTTTCGGTTTCCTGTTTAGGGTTTGGGGTTTGCTGTTTAGGGTTTGAGGTTGTGAACACCTCCAACAGTAAACCCCAAACAGTAAACCTTCAAACAGGAAACCGAAAAAACTACTTATAAAGAGGCACTTCTGCCATCCAGTTGTTTACTTCTTGTTTTACGGCGTCGATTTTTGCTTCGTTTTCAGCGTTCATCAATACCGTATCCATCAAATCCACGATACGCTCCATATCTGCTTCTTTCAAACCACGGGTTGTCATGGCAGGCGTACCTACACGCATTCCCGACGTAACCATCGGCGACTTTGTATCGAAGGGAACCATGTTTTTGTTCACCGTAATGTCGGCTTTGATAAGCGTATTTTCGGCCAACTTACCTGTCAAACCTTTGCTGCTCAAGTCAATCAACATCAAGTGGTTATCGGTGCCGTTTGAGATGATTTTGTAACCTTTATCGACAAATGCTTTCGCCATTGCTTGGGCATTTTTGCGTACTTGGTGAGCGTATTCGGTGTAGTCATCGCTAAGCGCTTCGCCAAAAGCGACGGCCTTGGCTGCAATCACGTGCTCAAGTGGCCCGCCTTGTGTACCAGGGAAAACGCCAGAATCCAACAACGAAGACATCGAGCGAATGTCGCCTTTTGGTGTTTTGAGGCCAAATGGGTTTTCAAAATCGTTGCGCATCATGATTACCCCACCACGAGGCCCACGAAGTGTTTTGTGGGTAGTAGTAGTAACGATGTGGCAATGTTCCAATGGGTCGTTCAATAAACCTTTGACAATCAGACCTGCTGGGTGAGAAATATCAGCCAACAACAACGCGCCGATTTGGTCGGCGATGGCGCGCAAGCGAATATAGTCCCAGTCGCGGCTATAAGCAGACGCCCCGCAGATAATCATTTTAGGGCGCTCTTTCAAAGCTGTAGCTTCTACTTTGTCCCAATCAATAAGACCAGATTCTTGTTCTACACCGTAGAAAAACGGCTGGAAGTATTTACCCGAAATATTCACAGGCGAACCGTGCGTCAAGTGCCCACCGTGTGCTAAGTTAAAACCTAAAATTTTGTCGCCAGGCTGCAAACATGCCAAGAAAACGGCCGTGTTTGCCTGTGCTCCCGAGTGCGGCTGCACGTTTGCCCACGTAGCACCAAACAGCTCCTTGAGGCGGTCAATCGCAATTTGTTCGATTTGGTCCACCACTTCGCATCCACCGTAGTAGCGTTTGCCTGGAAGGCCCTCGGCGTATTTGTTGGTCAATACGCTTCCTTGTGCTTCCATTACTTGCGGAGAAGTAAAGTTTTCAGAAGCAATCAGCTCAATTCCAGACTCTTGGCGGTGGTGTTCTTTGGCGATTAAATCAAAAATTTGGGTGTCGCGGGCAATCGTGGTAGAAACCATTGTATGTACGATTTTGGGATGATACAAAATACGATTTGGAAGAAATTTTCCGCAAAGGTACTGCTTCCGAACCACATAGACACACCCAAGCTTGAGAAAATTAGAATTTTGTAGGGTACTGGGCTGATTTACAACAATCGAAACGACATTCGATGGTAAGAACAGGGGCCAAACTCCCGAATGCCTGCCCGATGCACGGGCGTAGGATAGCCTACATTTCTTTCCCAACCATAGTGAGGAAACTCAACCGCCAAACGCTCCATGAGGTCGTCGCGGTAGGTTTTGGCCAGTACTGAGGCCGCCGCAATGCTCATAAATTTGGCATCTCCTTTTACAATGCAGGTGTGGGGTAAAAACGGATAAGGCGTAAAGCGATTTCCGTCCACCAACAAATGCTCGGGGCGTAGCGCCAATTGATCAACGGCACGGTGCATGGCCAAAAAGCTGGCTTTAAGGATGTTAATTTTGTCAATTTCTTCGTTAGATACTTCGGCGATGGCCCACGCTAAGGCGGCCTCTTGTATGTCGTTACGCAGGGTTTCTCGTTGCTTTTTATTCAACTGCTTCGAGTCGTTGAGCAGTTCGTTGGAGTAGTCTTTGGGAAGAATCACGGCCGCTGCTACCACAGGCCCCGCTAGGCAGCCCCGCCCCACTTCGTCGAGGCCCGCTTCGGTGAGTTCTGCATGGTAGAAAGGTTTTAGCATACATCGGGTATTTTGGACAGGCGGGCAATTTACGTATTTTTGTTTCGAGGTTATCCCTCCTCGCTATTTTTTGCTATGCGTTTTATCGTTTTGCTTCTTCTTTTTTGTGGCCCTCTTTACGCCCAAAAAAATACCTCAGATACCACAAAAACCACTCAGATGATTGGTAGTCAGCCTGAGTTGTTGTCAGATACGACAGAGTACCGTCTTAAACCTGGGGATCGTTTGCGAATCCGAAGCCTCAACGCGCTTGAGATTATTTTCCCGCAAAGTGGCAACATCGCCGTGGCCTCTACGTCCATGTCGTCAGGACAGGCAGGGGCTTCTGCCTATTTGATTACCGTTGACCGCCATGGCCAAATCGTTTTACCACAGGTGGGGCGCGTCAAAGTGGCGGGACTGACCAAAACGGACGCCACCAAGGCCATAGAACAGTATTATAAAAACCTCATCAACGAGCCCATTTTTGACATTGAGATTTCTAACCTACAAATCAGGGTATTAGGCTCAGTAGGGAGACAAGGCATGATTTATCTTGAAAATGAAAAATTGACCTTGGGAGAGGTCATTGCCATGTCGGGAGGGATTGATTTTGCAACGGCCGATAAAACCATCAAACTGATTCGGAAACGCTCAGGCGTGCAGCAAGAAGTCAATTATGACATCCGCAACCTTGGCGACCCCGCCGTGGCTAATATTCCCGTTTTTGACGGAGATTACGTGTTTGTCCCGCCTTCTAAGTGGAGCCTTCGGATTGTTAAAAACCAAAGATTCTCTAGTATATTGTCGCCAGTAGTCATTGGACTTAACGCCGTTGCGGTTGTTTTAGGATTGTACCTTACACTTAAATAGCAGCAGATGTTTTCGTTTTTTAAGAAAAAATCTTCTAGCGCAACGGTTCCTTTTTCACTCGATTTCATGGAAAGTGATTGGCATTGCCACGTGCTTCCTGGCATTGACGACGGTGCGCCCGACGAAAACGTGACCTTGGCAATGTTGCAGGAGTACGTACAATTAGGCATCAAGAAAATTGTGGCTACGCCCCACGTTCGGGCCGATTATTTCAAAAATACCATTGAAACTATCCAAGCTGCCGCCGCAAAAACCAACGCACTCATTGAAACCCATTCGCTTCCTTTGGTGCTGGAAGCATCGGCGGAATATTATGCTGACGAAAATTTTGTCCAACTCATTCAGGAAAATCAGCTGTTACCCATCGAGGGGCAGTATATTCTATTTGAATTTTCGATGCAAGCGCCTAGCCTTTGGGGGCACAAACTGATTGAAAAAATTCAACAAAAAGGATACACGCCCTTGCTCGCGCATCCCGAGCGCTACCGATACTGGCACGGCAAGCCGAGGGAATGGCAAAGTCTAAAAAACAGAGGGGTTTCTTTTCAGCTAAATTTGCTGTCGTTGGTGGGGCAGTATGGTTCGGCAGAACGAAAAGCGGCCGAACAATTGATGGAAAAAGGGTATTATGAGGCATTTGGTACCGATGCACACGGGCTTCATCACTTACAAAAATTGAAGGATTTGGAGCGAAACCCACACTTTGACACGTTACAACAATTACCTTTGCTCAATCGTTTGGGGTAAACAAATTAGAGGGAAACAGCTATTATGCAAAACGGAAACTGGAGCCAATCACAAGATAGATACACTGAAGTATCCGCCGACATTGACGTTAAGCGGATTCTTAAAGTCATTCTAAGTCGTTGGTATTGGGTGATTGGTGCCTTGGTTTTGACCGTCGGCGGATGTGCTATCTTTCTTCAAGTGGCCCATCCGCGTTACATGGCCGAGATGGTGTTAAAGTACAATGATAAACAAACCGAGCTCGACGAACTTAACCGCCTCATTCAGTCTGATGAATCTAATTTAGAGTACCTTACCGAACTGTATGTCATCAAATCGGAAGAAGTCATCAACGGGGCGATTAAAAAGCTCAATTATCCGTTTACTTTTTATCGTGAACTTACCTTTCGTCACGATGACGTGTATCCATATCAGCCTTTTACGGCACAGATTATCTCTTACGACCACAGTAAGTTTCAGTTTGGGCTTTTTGAAATCAAACAGTCTGGCCTAATCACCTATAAGACCAAAGACGAAACGGAAAACCTAACCTTCGATTTATCGAAAGATACCCTAGTTTCGGTACG
Organism: Runella sp. R0.1_18; assembly: GCF_057652155.1. Taxonomy (NCBI): domain Bacteria; kingdom Pseudomonadati; phylum Bacteroidota; class Cytophagia; order Cytophagales; family Spirosomataceae; genus Runella; species Runella sp. R0.1_18. Next base: position 46,644 of record NZ_JBYFCK010000002.1, on the reverse strand, counting down.
GGGACTTTCGTTCAGTGTCAAATCTGTCGAAAGGCTTTCTCAGGATTATGTATTTTCTTATAACGACCTTAACGACCTGCGTGGGCGCCTTGACGGCGGGATTAAAGTAACCGAAGAAGGAGCGAGTTTGCCCATTTTAAACGTGTCCTTTTCGTACTACAACCGACAGTTTACGCAAGATTTTCTTCAAAAACTCATTGAATCGTACGAAGAATATAACCTTGAACAAAAGAAGAGGTCGTCCAATTTGACGATTAATTTTATTCAGGAACAAATCAAAATCTACGCGACGGCACTTCAAAAAGCGTCGTCGGAGTTAGAACGGTACAAACAACGCAGTTCGGTGCCTAGTTTGCAAGCTTCCATGTCGGACGTAATGGGGCAAATGACCCAACTTGAAGCCCAAAAAAACACCCTAGAAATTGCAAAATCGTACATTAATTTGCTCGAACAAAGCCTGAGCAATCGTTTTGAGCCCGTCAATGTGGGTAGTTTAGGACTTGATGGTACCAGCGACGGTGTCCTTCTCAAGTTAGTCTCAGATCTCAATCGCCTTATTCTTGATCGGAAAGCTTATATCATTGGTAAAAACCTGAGTGTCAATAATCCGATTGTAAAAACTGCCGACGACGAGATTGACCGCGTGCGGGAGCAGATTCTCGCCAACATCAAGGTACAGCGCCAAAAAAATGAGAGTACACTGGGCATTATCAGCCAGAATTTGGCGCTAATTAAAAGCCGAATGAATGCCTTGCCATCGGTAGAACGCGAGCTGGGGTACCTTCAAAATGACCGTGATGTTAACGAAAAAATATACCTTTTGTTGATTAACAAAGAGATTGAAACCTCGATTGTAAAAGCGGGTGTTTTACCGTCGTTTACGGTACTTACCCGCAGTTATGCGTATCAAATTTACCCACAAGCGCCGCGCCTTATTTCGGTGTCGCTCGTTTTGGGGTTATTGATTGGGTTTGGTTCAATCTTTTTGGCCCGTTTTGCCAACGGAAAATTTACCGAAATTTCCAAAATTGGCGCTGCCGAGCACGTCAATTTGCTGGGACTCATTCAGCGATTTCCGCACAAAATCTCCCAAAACGAAAAAGATTTGCTGCATTTTCTGGAAAACCGTTCGTTGTTTTCTGAATCGGTCAACAGCATTCGTACCAACCTTAGCTTTTTGACCGACGTCCCAAGTCAGCAAGGAAAATTGTTGGTGATTACATCAGAGCTTTCGGGCGAAGGTAAATCGTTTGTGACGCTAAATTTGGCGACGTCTTTGACCAAAATTGGGAAAAAAGTGCTGGTGGTTGTGTCGGACTTGCGGCGGTCGAACATGCACCGTTATTTTAACCACAACAACAAAATTGGGCTTAGCACGTACCTGTCGGGAAAAGTAGATGATTTTCACCAGACGATACACCATTCGGTCATCGAAAACCTCGACTTTATTCCTGCGGGGCCTTCGCCTTTTAACCCGACTGAGCTTATTCAAAATGAGCGCTTTGAGGCATTTGTTGCCAGTGCTCAGCAAGAGTATGATTTTGTGTTGGTGGATACGGCTCCCGTTGGTTTGGTGTCGGACAACGTTCCTTTGTTGAAGAAAAGCGATTTGGTGATTTACATCATCCGTTGGTTGTACTCGAACAAAGAATCGTATTTGTTGGTCAACCAAATTGCGGAAGAATATAAAATTAAAAACGTGGGCGTTATCATCAATGATTTTTACAAAGATGACCTCTACGCCAACCTCATGCCAGCGGCTTATTATTCGTCGAAAGGCTACGGTTACAGCTACAAGCAGACTTACGATTACTACGGCAAGAAAAATAATTACTACCACAACGAGACGCCATCCAAATCTATTTGGCGAAAAATGATTCGTTGGGTAAAAAAAGAACGCTAGAGAATGCGCAGATTTTGGCTGTTTTTTTGTTCTGACGAAATTTTTGGCACTGTTGTTGTCGAGCAAAAGAACAAAGTCACTTAAATAGGCGCTCAATCCGTATAAAAAATAGCTGAGTTCTTTTTGAGTTTCAAGAGTTTTCCTAATTTTGCACTCCAATTTGAAAATCAATAGTAATGAGCAATAAAGACACAGATTCGGGGCTTGATTTTTTAGAGAGCCCAGAAGGTTTGGCAGGAGAGTTAACCAAGTTTGAAAAAAGCATCGAAAAAAACCGCAATATCTTCGTCATTGCGGGGGGAGCAATTGTCGTTGCATTAGCAGGATGGTTCGGATATAACTATTACGTAAGTAGCCAAGATGAGCAAGCTCAAGCTGCTTTGTACGCTCCTGTTTTTGCCTTTGAATCCGATTCGCTTAATAAAGCACTCAAAGGAAGCGCAGGTAACCCAGGTTTGGCGGCTATTGCTGACGAATACGGTGCGACACCAGCAGGTAACCTTGCACAATTTTATGCAGGTGCAGCTCTTTTGAAGCAAGGCAAATTTGATGAAGCCATTGAGCGTTTGAAGTCTTTCAGCTCGTCTGATTTGTTGGTTCAAGCCCGTGCTTACTCATTGATTGGTGACGCTTACATGGAAAAAAATAGCGTTGAGGATGCCATCAGCTACTACCAAAAAGCAGTTGATTATAAGCCAAATGCGTATTTTACACCTTCATACATGATTAAGCTTGGTGTGGCTTACGAAAAAGCAAAGAAAAACACGGAAGCGATTGAAGTATATAGCCAGCTGATTGAGAAATATCCTCAATCGTCAGAAGTGCTAAACGCGAAGAAATTTAAAGGTTTCCTCGAAAGCGCTGCCGAATAAGTACAATATGGAAAATTAAGGAAAAGGATAAGGCTGCTATGGCTTTATCCTTTTCTTTTTTAGAACAATACAATCATCTATTTTTTTACTGATTAACAACGAAAACTATGAGTTTGCTAACCGTTGGGTCGGTTGCTTTTGATGCCATCGAAACCCCTTTTGGAAAAACCGATAAAATTGTAGGTGGCGCGGCTACTTACATCACGCTGACTGCTTCGTACTTCACCAAAAAGAACAACATTATCGGGGTTGTGGGCGGTGATTTTCCAAAAGAAATGATTGAGACCTTAGAAAAACACGGTGTCAACACGGAAGGATTGGAAATCAAACCAGAAGGAAAAACATTTTTTTGGTCGGGTAAATACCATAACGACATGAATAGCCGCGATACGTTGGATACACAGCTCAACGTATTTGGCGATTTTGACCCTGTTATCCCTGCTTCTTACCAAGATTGTACCTACTTGATGTTGGGCAACATGGTGCCAGCGCTTCAAATGGCGGTATTGGATCGCCTCAATAACCGTCCAAAGTTTGTGATGCTTGATACCATGAACTTGTGGATGAACATTGCCCTCGAAGACCTCAAAGCCGTCATTGCGAAAGTAGATTGCTTGACGGTAAACGACGAAGAAGCGCGAATGCTTTCGGGCGACTACTCGTTGCGCCGTGCGGCAAAAACCATCATGGCGATGGGGCCTAAAACCCTTATCATCAAAAAAGGCGAACACGGCGCGCTCCTTTTCCAAGGCGACGAAGTATTCTTCTGCCCAGCGTTGCCGTTGGAAGAAGTATTTGACCCAACGGGCGCTGGTGATACCTTCGCAGGTGGCTTCATTGGGTATTTGGCAAGTACCGATGACATCAGCTTTGCCAACATGAAACGCGCGATTGTGTATGGCTCGGCCATGGCGTCGTTCTGCGTGGAGAAATTTGGCCCTGAGCGCATCATCGACCTTACGCAAGCCGAAATCGACGCGCGTGTGCAAGAGTTTGTGCTCTTGTCATCGTTCCATATTTAATAATTAGTCCCGATATATTTATAAGGGGTGTACGAAACTTTGCAGGTGATTAGCAAAATTAAACACATAGACCACATAAAATTTTTACATAGCACACAAATCTAAAGGTCGATGCGTCGGGCTGATTTCTTTGTTTACTATGTGTTTATTCTAACTGTGCCCTACGTGTTTTAAAAGGAATCCTACTAAATCCTGCATTTATTCGTACACCCAATTTATAAGAGTAATTACTTCTCTTCTATCGGGGCTTTTCTATTAGAAGGTATTTATCAAAAATCGTTACTTGCCAGGCGATGAAACGGGAAATTCTTTCAGAAATAATAACCTACCTCTTCCTATTACTGATAGGGGTAGGACTTATTAGATGGATTTTTAAGAAACTATTTAGAAATCGTACTTCCCTTATAATCATCCTTCGCTTTTGGGCTTTTCTTCGGCAGCCTTATTATACCGACCATGCAGTTCCTGTTTCTATAACGCCATTGCGTTGGCTATGGCAGTTATTTAGAGTAAATTTTGGAATTACTCTTTTTGTAACGATTATTTCAGTTACATTAGCCAAACTCATAGAGCAATTAACTTCTCTCAATTTTCATCGAGACCATGTGTATAGTACGCCTTACCAAACACTGTTTTTCTTGGTAATATTTGCCCCAATTATAGAAGAAGGGATTTTTAGATTATCGCTACGGCTCTCTCCCTTTAATTTAGCTTTCATGATTGGTCTTGTAGGAGCATATTTAGCTTTACCAGTCCTATCCTCATGGTTTCAATTTAATACTTATATTGTCTTGGCTATTGCATCTTGTGTGCTATTTATGCCAACGTTCGTTTTGGTAATACGTCAAGCATCTATAATAGAGTGGCTTTATCCAAGATTCAAAAAACACTTTCGTTGGATCTATTATTTCTCGTCCATTTCCTTCGGATTTATTCATCTCAGTAATTTCGACAATATAACCCTGTTTCATTACCTGCTGGTCCCATTACTGACACTGCCTCAGCTATGTTCAGGTTTTTTTTGGGGTTACATTCGAATGCGCTATGGAATTGGGTATAGTATGGCACTCCACGCACTCAACAATCTGATACCTGGATTGTTATATATACTATCGCATCGGACCGAACTCTCTTAGAAATACAATTTATTGCTCAAAATCAAAAATCAGTTCATGAATTACGCCATTACTCGTCGCCCTCGTCGCAATCGCCAATCGGCGGCCATTCGTGCGCTTGCGCAAGAAACTACCCTATCCGTCAACGACCTTATCTACCCGATGTTTATCGTGGAAGGAAGCGGCGTACGGAGCGAAGTAAAATCGATGCCAGGCATTTACCGCCACTCGCTCGATACCCTTTTGGAAGAACTGAAAGAGGTCACTGATTTGGGCATTAAGTGCATCGACTTATTCCCGAATTACCCCGAGGATAAAAAAGACAAATACGCCACCGAAAGCTACCGCGAAGGAACGTTGTATCTTGATGCGCTCAAAACCATCAAAGACAAATTTCCTGAGTTGGCGTTGATGACCGACGTCGCCATGGATCCTTACAGCAGCGATGGGCACGATGGGTTGGTTGAAAATGGAAAAATTCTCAACGACGAAACCCTCGACATCTTGGCCAAAATGGCGGTTGCCCAAGCACGTGCAGGAGCCAACATTCTTGGCCCCAGCGACATGATGGACGGTCGCGTAGGTTTCATTCGTGAGGCGCTTGATGCTGAAGGTTTTACGGACGTGAGTATCATGTCCTATTCGGTCAAGTACGCCAGTGCGTTTTACGGCCCTTTCCGCGACGCGCTTGATTCGGCACCCCGTTTTGGTGACAAAAAAACGTACCAAATGAACCCTGCCAACGTACGCGAAGCCCTCATAGAAGCGGAACTCGATTACCAAGAAGGGGCTGATTTTTTGATGGTCAAACCTGCATTAGCGTACTTGGACGTCATTAAGACGTTGAACCAAAACTTTGATTTGCCGATTGCGGCCTACAATGTTTCGGGCGAGTATGCGATGATTAAGGCGGCGGCTCAAAACGGCTGGCTCGACGGCGATCGGGCTATGTTAGAAACGCTCATGTCGATTCGGAGAGCGGGAGCCAAGATTATCCTCACGTACTTTGCTAAAGAATTTGCGTTGCTACAAGCGTAAAGCACTACAATTTTCGCCTTTTCTATACGTTTTGTGAAAAGTCACATCCTCGGCTGTAAACGGGTGTGGCTTTTTACTCTCAGCTATAAACATACATTAGAAAGATGAAAAAACTCATTGGGGGCTTGATGTTATTGATTGTGGGTTTGGTCGGTTGTAAAGAAGATGATCCTCAGCCCAAGAGCATTTCCGACGTATTGATAGACCAAGCCGACTTGACTATTTTGCGGGCGGCCATTAGCCACGCGGGGCTTCAAGATGCGTTTAAAACCAGTACCGTTACGTTGTTTGCGCCCAACGACGAGGGGTTTAAAGCTTCAGGCTACGCCGATGCGGGAGCCATCACTTCCCTTCCTCCTGAGCAAGTCCGTGCCCTGATTACCAACCACGTCATTACCTCATCACTGCCTGTAGAGTCGATGCCATTTGGGCTGAACAACCCCGTAAAAATGATGTCCAACGCACGCTTGTTTTTATCAAATCCTGATGGGGTGCCGTACCTCAATCAGGGCAAAAGCGTTAAATCAGACATTCAGGCCAATAATGGGGTGATACATATTATCAATAGGGTGATTCCAATTCCCACGCAGTCGTTGGCCCAAATCATCAAAAATACCCCCGACTTTAGCCTGTTTCGTCAGGCAACGCGGCGTGCCATTGCGGGCGACCCTCGTCTAGCTACATTTTATGCCGATACATTAGGTTCTTTTCCCGTTGACCCTGCTTACACGATGTTTTTACCCACTAATCAAGCCATGATTGCGGGGAAATTTTCGCAAGCAGAAATCAACGCCACTAGCCCGATTGTTTTGGCGCGAATTGTGTCGTATCACATCATGTTGAGTCGGCTTTTTTCAAGTTTTATGGGAAATTCTACCTTGAACATGTTCGACGCTTCTTACACGGCAACCCTTGCCTCCAAATCAACGGGGTTGACGATTACAGGGCGGGCAAACCCGACTCAGCCTGCAAATATTACCAAAACCGACATCACGGCCACCAACGGACTTATTCATGTGATAGATAAAGTTTTGATTCCGTGAGGCGGGAACGTAAATTTGTAAAAAATTGTATTGAACGTACTGTCAATTCATCCACGAACGCATGAAAAGTCTTGTAGTTGCTATTCTGATTAGCGCCGTTGCTTTTACGGGCTTTATAACTAATCAAACCTCCGAGCAAAATGAAGGAGGGGCGAAGTTTCGGTACCGCGCACTTTCGGGAAACAACCCCGTGAAAATTTCTTGGGAAACACTCCGAGATGTGACTTTTAAGAAAAAATGGTATCCCGAAGAGTCTGTTTATATGTTATACCCAACATTTGGGCCTAACATTAATAAACTCAATGGAAAAGAAATATTGTTGACGGGTTATGTACTTCCCATCGACGCCGAGTCGAACCTATACGCTTTGTCGGCTTTCCCATTCAGTGCTTGTTTCTTCTGCGGAGGCGCAGGGCCTGAGTCGGTAGTAGGGTTGAAGTTCAAGAAAAATGGCCGTAAGTTTAAGACCGACGAGCGTCATACGATGCGTGGTATTCTAAAACTAAACGCTGATAACATCTACGAATTGAACTATAACATCGACGGCGCAGAAATTGCCGACGAATAGAATCCTAAAACACTCAAAGAAAAGCCCCTGAAGCATTACGTTTCAGGGGCTTTTCTTTGAGTACTAACAAATCTTCTTTCCACTTACCGAGCCAATTGACGTCCATCGTACACGGCCAAAATAGTGTTCCCATCCACTTTAATATTGTACAACTCCTTCGTGTAGGGTGAAGCATCTGACCGATAACGAAACTCTGTGATAAAATAATCACACTCCAAGTCGGCGCGCTTCGACGTGTCTCGCACGGAGGGTTTTAGGTAAATACAATCTAGTCGCTCCCGCTCCGATTTATCCAACATCATTCGATTATAAACCCCTGGCGTCAGGTTGGCAATGACCTTAATGTGCGGTCGTTTGTCGTGTTGGACAATCCATTCTAACCCTTGTTTGTACGATAAACCCCAGTAGTCGATTTCAAAGTTTTTAGCGATGGGCTGGCCCGCAAACACATTGAAGTATGTTTGCTGAAACGGATGGTTGAAGACCATCCACCCGCCAATTAGGACCAATTGCACGAGTACGATGGCTTGACTAACCCTCAACACCAACGGCTGCCGTTTCCCCCACTCAAAAACCTCATTTAAGCCATATAAGGCAATCATCAGAAACGCGCCGTAGGTAAAATAGAGCTGTCTCCAGCCGTCGTACAGCGTAGAATTTAGCAAAATGACTAGCGCAAACGGAGCGACGCTTATCACCAAGAAGGTAAGTTGCGTACGCCAAGGTTCAAAGTTGTCCCAAAGCGCCGAGAATCGTTTTACGCTGTCTTTTAGGATGCTTGCCACCCCCAGTATCCACAGCACCAAGTAAAGAAGTGGAGTGGTAATGACGACGTACCCGATGATGTAATACCACGGTAGCCCCATCGCCATCATTCTCTCGCCAAAAAATAACACCTCGATGTTGGCCCGAAACTTACTCATATTGGCAAGGGCAAACTGAAAGTTGGCCAGCGGAGCCTCCCACAGAAACGGCCAAAACATCACCGTAAACGCTGCCGTAAGCACGACATAAACGCCTAATTTGAGCGCGATGGCGCCAGATTTTTCCCGTAAACGAAATCCATCTATCACGCCCCAACCCAGCGCAATAGCAGGAATGATGATGCCCGTAAGGCGGATATTGATGGCAATGGCCGAACAAATACTAAACAGCAGCAAGTGACGCCAAGCGTAGGTTTTGAGGAATTGGAGCAAAAAATAGGTGCTAATGATAAAAGCCGAAAGACAAACGATGTCTTTGCTATTGTAAAAAGACTCGGCAAATATCCTCGGACTTAGCATCAAAAACAACGTTCCCAGCCACGGAAGCCATTTGTTGGTAAAAATGCTGGCGGCGGTGGCGTAAAAAAAGAGCGTAGAGAGGAAGAAAACCAAGAAGGTCATCAAGTGACGGTAGTGGTACAGTTGTTGGCTTTTGTCGTCGGAGTTGTAGCCGAGGGCTTTTTCGCCAATGACCAGCGGGATGTCAAACACCACCCCGTAGTCTCTATCATAGTACTCCTGCAACTTGGGAATATCTTTGCTGGGCGCTAAAAACCCCAATTTCTCACCCACGTATTGGATAGAAACAATCCCATTGGCCCGATTGATTGGTTCATCAAACGAAATACCGTAGTCTTTATACGTGGCCAAGCCGAGTAGGAGATAGGCACTAAAAAAAGCAATGACTTGCCAATTGGTTATTTTCATTCTTTATGTGATTTGTTAACAAGTGTACAAAGATACCATCTTCGGTTACAACTACATCGTTACAATAAAAGCGACTATTTATTGCTCCAGAGGAGCCAAATCTTATAGCCACTCATTGTCTATTCTCTGCTACTACCTATCAGTTTACGGCAATTACCTTAATCCTAATATCAGTATTTCGCCCTTTGTCGTCGCTGCACGAGATTTTTACGTTGCCTAAGGGAGGAGTTACAAAAAGGGGCGTTTGCGGGGAGGTTTTCTGGTACAAACGGTCGTTGAGGTACCAATACACCTCTTTCACGTCGTTGGCTGCTTGGCAAGCGAGTTGTAATTGTTGCCCTTCTAAAAAATACTCACTGCCGTCGTTGGGACTAGTGATAATTGGAGCACCTACTTCCAATACCCGCGTACACGCAGGATTATGCGGCGGGATTTTGACGTAAGGAACGCGGTTAAGTTCGTAGTACGCTATCAGCTCGGGGGCAAGATTGGGGTACAGTTTTTTGGCGTAACCAGTATCAGGCAGGCACTCCGTACAGTACGAACGCTGTCCCGTCGGGTCGGTAAACACCCATTTTAAGTGTTGACACTTGCGCGTATGTGACACGCCCATGATGGCGTAGTCGAGGAGTTGGTGCGTACAAAACTCGCTCGGTACGTCGCCGCTTTCTGCACACACTTTTCGGCGAACAACGTCAGGGGCTGATTTGAACCAACCCGTGGGAGAATTATAGTCGAGGGTGTTAAAGATATCGAACAACAGAGGGGTGGCAATATTAGCGCCGTTGAGCTCAGGAACGCCCGCTCCCGAAAAGTTCCCCACCCATACCCCTACCGTAAAACGGCGGTTGTAGCCAATGCTCCAAGCGTCTTTTTTGCCGTACGAAGTACCCGTTTTCCACGCAATGCGCGGCAAATGGTAGGTATTATCAAAGTTATTGGGCAAATCGGGGCGCGTTACTTGCGTTAAGATGTTGTTGATAAGGTATGTGGCTTCTGGAGAAATTAATTGCTCTTCCGCACGGATAGTTTTGTCCTTCAGGGTATTAGCTTTTTTGCTCCCTTCTCCTGAAAGGAGAAGGGCAGGGGGTGAGGTTATCTTTACTTTGTCTTCCACAGTATAATGCAGCCCCCTTAATTGTCCTTCGTGCGCAAAGGCCGCAAAAAGACGAGTCAGTTCTTCGAGGGTAACGCCACAGCCCCCCAAAATCATCGACAAGCCCAATCCTGCTGATTGCTTTTTGACCGTCTGAAAGTCAGCTTTTTTCAAGTACTCAATCAATACCCCTGGGGTAAGGTCGCTGAGGACTTTTACGGCGGGGATGTTGAGGGAGTTGGCGAGGGCAAACTCAACGGTCACTTTGCCATTGAACCGTCGGTCAAAATTTTCGGGCTCAAAGCCGCCAAAATTGGTCGGAACGTCGTTGAGGGTCGTCTTCGGTGTAATCAATCCTTTATCAAACCCCACGGCGTACAGCAAGGGTTTCAGCGTACTACCTGGCGAACGTACCGCCCGTACTCCATCCACTTGACCGCCGTCGTAGGGGTTGTTAAAATCGGCCGAACCTACGTAGGCTTCTACGTTCATGGTTTCGTTGTTGATCACTACCACCGCCGCGTTATGGATGTTCATGCTTCGCAGGCGATTCACGTAGTTGCGGGTGAGCTGCTCGGCTTGGGTTTGGCGCGCAGGGACGAGGCTACTTCGGACGATGGGGAGTTGAGGATATTGTTTCCGTAAACGAATCGCCAAGTGTGGGGCCAATTTGGGTGCTTCCCGACGCTCGGCTTGGAGAGGTTCGCGCAGGGCGTCTTCAATCACCTGTGGTTCAAACAACCCCGCTTTCTCAAAGCGTTGCAGCCATTTGTTTCGTTCTTGTACGATGTAGGGGTTTTTACGCCCCAAACGTAGGCTAGAAGGACGGTTGGGGATAATTGTCAGCGTCGTGATTTCGGCTAAACTCAACACTTGGGGCAATTTTCCAAAGTACAACATCGAGGCTGATTTAATGCCTTCGACGTTGCTGCCGTACGGAATCAGGTTGAGGTACAACTGTAAAATTTCGTCTTTGGAGTAGTGCGCTTCCAGTTGTAGCGCTCGCAACATCTCAATGATTTTGCTCCCGTACGTCCGTTTTCGGGGTTCGAGTAGGCGCACCACCTGCATCGTAATGGTGGATGCCCCCGAAGTTCGTCGTCCCGTGGTGAGGTTTTTAGCCAAGGCCCTACCTACCGACACGGGATTGATGCCAAAGTGGTAGTAAAAATAACGGTCTTCTTTTTGGAGAATGGTCTGGCGAAGTAGGGGCGTAATCTCGTCGAGTTCGGTGTAGAGTCGCCATTTGTCTTCTTCGTTGAGGAAGGCATGCAGCACTGTACCGTCTGATGCCGTCACCAACGTTGAGTAGCGAGGATTTACCCGAAAAGGGAAGGTTAAATCAATCAAGAAAAACAACAAAATAAGGCTTGAAGGAAGCCAAAAAGCCCATTTTTTTGTCATGCCCAGGGCACTTTTCAACAACTGTTTGGTGGTTTTAGAGGCATTCGGCATGACAAAAAACAGCGTTAAACTTCTTCCAGAAGCGTTCTAAATGACACGTACTTATTAACGTAACGGTCGTGGTGTTTCTGTTGAAGCTCCGATGAGTGAAGTTGTTGATACGTAAAATAAGCCTCCATTGATGGAAAATAGTATTGACAGGAATACGTGATTCCTTCACTCTCAATTTCGGTAAGTAAGCGAAGCAATTTGCTGCCTTCGGGTAGTCCTGTTGCCATTACTTCGGGCATGTGTATTGCCTTCATCCACTTCAACCAGTCTTGTTCGATGGCTGGGTCAATGTTTACTGTGACGCTATACAGAATCATATTTGCGTTTTTTTTGTTTTAATTGTGGGTGCAATATTTAAAAAAATGAGCAGCTTTTCGGTACCACAAAAAAATAATGTTCGAGCCTTGGGGACTTCGTCAGGAAATAGTAGTTTTAGTCAACACATTCGTTCCTCCGAATTTAGACCCTTTCCCATGGACTACAAAACACTCCGCGAATTGGTCAGACAGGGTGAAGGAAAGCACATTGAGTTTAAACTCAAGACCAATCACCCCGAAAAAATTGTCCGAGAAATCGTCGCTTTCGCCAATTCGGGCGGTGGCTACCTTTTTATCGGAGTAGGCGACGACCGTAGCATCAAGGGCCTCAAGTACGCCGACGAAGACGAATACCTGCTCGTGCGAGCCATTGAAAAATACTGTTCTCCTGGCATTGAGTACGAAATCGAACGAATCCCTATTGGGGAAGAACGCGATGTCTTGGTATTCACCATTTTGCCTAGCCCCAAACGCCCTCACTACGTTTTGCAACCCGCCGAAACTTCCTTGGCGATCGCAAAAACACCAACCACGGGCACGCAGAAGGGTAAGCCACACGCAGTGCCCCAAAATAACCTCGTCAAAAAAACCTACATCCGCGTAGCCGACCGCTCGATTCAGGCGAGTTGGGAAATGCGGGAAATCTTACGCCGTCAAGACGATGATCGTAACGTCAAGTTTCAATATGGCGATAAGGAGCGAAAGCTTATGCAGCACTTAGACCAGCACCAAAGTGTGACAGTAGCAGATTTTGCAAGCGTGGCGGGAATTTCGCGAAATATTGCCTCAAAAACCCTCGTATTACTTGTTTTGGCCAATGTTTTGGATGTTCATCCCGACGAAACAGTTGATCGTTTTACGGTACACGCCTAGCTTAAAAACAAAATCCGCTTTCTCTAAAAAAGAAAGCGGATTCTTGTACTACCTAAACCTCTACCATTATACTAATTTCGATGTCACCAGTTCTATAGTCACATCGAATATGGTACTAATAAAACTTCATTAAGAAGAAAAATGTTCGCCAGCTTAGACAAATTTGCAAAAAAAGGTTCGCGAATAGCTGGTATCTGAACAAGGCTCGGTGCCTAGTTTTTCTATTATTTTCCGATCAAATTACTTTTCCGATAACCGTAGCCAAAGTAAATCACTAGGCCGATAATCAACCAAATCAGGAACATTATCCAGTTGGAGATGCCTAATTCGGTCATCAGATACAAATTGGTCAAAATTCCCAAAACAGGAAGTAAAGAAAAACTTTGTAGAAAACTTGCGATGGCTAAACCCAACCATGCCAACCACAGTACAATCAATAATGGCTTTTCTGTGAGGTGTTCTACAAAACCTCCTTGTGAGTAAGTCCAAGCCAAGGCCGCAACCATCAAGACGCCTACGGTATATTTCCCGTTTACATAAGGCACTTTAAACTTAGAGGGAGTTTTATGCTTGTCGAGGTACAAAATACCCGCACACACGATGATAAACGCAAACAACGTTCCTACACTGGTCAGGTCGGTGACAAATTTCATGTTCATAAACAACGACGGAATGGCTACCAATACCCCCGTCAAAATCGTAGAAAATGAAGGCGTTTTGTACTTGGGGTGAATTTTACCAAACGACTTTGGCAACAACCCATCGCGGCTCATCGTCATCCAAATTCGTGGCTGACCGATTTGATAGGCCAACAGTGCACTCGTCATGGCCACTACGGCACTTACAGCAATAATCCCTGATAATGACGACAAAAACGACTTTTGCCAGCCTACCGCATTTTGAGAAACACTTTTGAACACGTAGGCCAATGGGTCATCTACTTTGAGTTCTTTGTGCGATACCATACCGTTCAAAACGAGGGCAATTGTTACGTACAAAATCGTACAAATAATAAGCGAATAAATAATCGAACGTGGCAAGTCGCGTTGCGGATTCTGGCATTCTTCGGCCGTTGTTGAAACGGAATCAAAACCAATAAATGAGAAAAATACGGCCGACACACCTAGTAAAACCCCATTCATACCATTGGGGGCAAAGGGCTCCCAGTTTTCAGGGTTTACGTAAAAAGCACCAATGATGATAACCGCTAAAATCACAATCACTTTAAACAATACCAACGCATTGCCCGTCGTACGGGATTCTTTGATACCGATGTAGGCCAATACAGTAATAAAAACCGTCACCAATGCCGCAGGAATATTCATCAACACCTTGAATCCGCCAATCATGGGTGCCGTACGGAAGGCTTCTTCTTGAGACACCAAGCGTGGATTAGGCACTCCTCCTGCCTTTATTACTTCCTGAAATTCGTTGAATCCATCGCGGGCTGAGATAAAATCTGTGGCTAAGTATTCGGGGAAATGAATGCCAAATCGCTCTAACATTTCCATAAAATACCCCGACCAACCGATGGCAATCACCATGTTACTAACGGCGTATTCCAAAATTAGCGCCCAGCCAATAATCCAAGCCAATAGCTCCCCAAACGAAACGTAGGTATAAGTATAGGCACTTCCACTGACGGGAATTGTGGAGGCGAATTGGGCATAACACAAACCTGTAAACGCACAGGCAAAGGCAATAAAAACAAATAAAAGTGAGACTGCTGCTCCGCCGTCGTAGCTGGCGTTTCCGATGGTACTAAAAATTCCCCCTCCAATGATGGCCGCAATTCCAAACGAGGTCAAATCTTTTACACTCAAGACTTTGGCCATGCTGCCGTGGCCATCTTCGCCCGTTTTGATGTCGTTCAAAACTTGGCTCACCGATTTTTTCCGAAAGAGAGAGTTACTCATCGTGACTATGATTTAGGGTTTAGTTGTTGAATCGAATTGGTAAAAATAGGAATTATTGGGATACCTTCTAGCATTACGGTGACGGAAGCCGTGCAGATTCCCGTAAATAATCCTCCCACGTATCCACGTCCGACAGGGTTTCGCCCAGCCAAAGGGAAGTGGAGTGCGCTTGGGCATCCGCCAAAGTCTCCGCCAAAAGCGACGGCTGACTCCATGATTTGTTCTCAAACAAAAAGTGGTGCATCAGGTTCATTCCCAGTAAATAGTATCCACCATCATCGGCAGGGCCTATCACTAGATTGTGCTGCTGAAGCTCAGAAAATGCCTGAGAGAGGTGATGCGCCCGCAAAGCGAGGCAATCGCTGCCCACAATCACCACGCGTTCTGCGTTGTCGTTTAGTTCTTCTTCAAACGCGGCTTTCATTCGAGCCCCCAAATCGGGTACATTGGGTTGCATTTTTTTGAGAAAGCCCAAATCTGACCAGCTATCCTCAGGGTTTATAAAATCTCCGTAATAAATCACCACTTTTTTCTTTTGCGCTGCTTCATCGACCAAAAACCATTCATAAATCACTCTTTTTGTGTGACTTAGTAACTCAACATACACTTCTACGGCCTTTTCATCACCTACCGTAGCCGCCACTCGGGTCTTTACTTTTCCTCGAACTGGATTTTTTACAAAAACAATAAGCGTACAATTCATTCGTTTGCGTTGGATAGTTGACAGAAAGATAGTAAGATTGACAAAAATTAACGTTGTACCCCCTTGCAAATTTCATGAAACGACTCCTTTGGATAGTATTCCTCACCACATCAGTGCTCCACGCTCAAAATGTAGCTTTCAAAAAACTCATTGACAGCAGCCCTCTTGACACCAAACTGGCTACGTTGACCGATAGCGAACAAAAAGAATCAGGCGTGATGCTCCGTCACCAACTTTATGTTGAATATGCCTTCGATTCACTTGGGCAATTATCGTGCTTACAAGGTATTGTGAAGCGCATTCGCATCAATGACTCCAAGGCCATTGAAATGTACAATAAAATCGTCCTGCCTGTTCCTAACACCAACGACCTTATTTACCTCAAAGCCCGCAGTATTAGCAAAAACGGTACGGTCAAAGAAGTAGGAATGGAGGCCGTTAAAGAATTGGAAGAACAAGGACGGGTCTATAAGATTTTGGCCGTAGAAGGGCTTGAGATTGGTGGAGAATTGGAATACACCACGCTTTTTCGCCGTAGTAGTTCGCTGTTTGGGGGCGAAATTCTCCAAAGCGACATACCCGTTCGGAAAGTAGAAGTAAAAATTATTACCCCAGCTTACCTTCAATTTGAAGCCAAGGTGTATAATGCCCCAGCCACGATTTCGTCGGATACCCTCAACGAAAAGCGTACGCTTTCGGTGGGACTTCAGAATCTCCCGCCTATTTATGAGGAAAAGTACGCCAACCTCAAAGCCAATTTAATCCGCCTCGACTACAAGCTTTCGTATAACCTCAGTCGCGGCCCTGAGCGCCTCTATACGTGGCAAAGCGCCGCCGAAACGTTCTTTGATTACCTTCGGTCGGGGATTGACGATTCCAAAAAAGACATTGACGCGTTGCTGGCCAAAGAAAAAATCAAAGGATTAGCTCCTGAGTTGGCTGTAAAAAAGTTAGAAAATTACGTCAAAACCAACATTGCGCTGAAAGAAGAAGAGGATGCCGACGTGGCTTCGGACGTACTCAAAAAACAGTATGCTTCAAAAGCAGGCATGATGAAATTATACATCGCTGCCCTCGAATCGTTGAACATTCCGTACGAAATTGTCATTGGATGTAGTCGGACTGATGCGGTCTTTGATCCAAAATTTGAATCTTGGAATTTTTTGGATGAATACCTGCTATATTTCCCAACTACCAAGAAGTTTTTGGATCCAGGCAGCCCAATTTTCCGTTATGGAATGATTGACCAAACGATGGAAGGGAATCAGGCATTGTTTATCAAAAAGAAAAAAGAAGGCAACGACATTGTGCCCGAAAGTGAGGTTCGATTAGTACCCTTTTCAACCATCGCCGACAACCACGACGATTTGCTGGTGGACGTGTCGTTTTCGCCTACCATGGATCAAATTCAAGGCAAAGTAACGCGCCAAATGACGGGGCACCAAGCCGCTCAATTGCGCCCATACTATCATTTTGTGAAAGCGGAAGAAGAACGCAAAGCGCTTACCAACGAAATTGTGAAATCAACCCTCAAGCCTGACGTTACTTATACCAACCCCCAAATCAAGAATACCAATCTCAATTCAGACGAAGTCAACAAACCTTTTATTTTTAGTGTCGATATTGTGCTAAAAAGCGTGGTAGAGCGGGCTGGAAAAAAGTATTTGTTTAAAGTAGGAGAATTGATTGGGCCACAGGTAGAAATGTACAACGAACGCGCCCGTCAGTATCCTATTGATATGGGCAACGCTCACGCCTACAAACGCCTGATGAAAGTGAAGATTCCAGAGGGATATAAAGTGAGTGGTTTGGAAAGCCTTCGCCGCAACATTACGGATGGCAGAACTCCCGCAGTAATGGGCTTTATTTCTGATTATAAATTGGAAGGCAACCTGCTCACAATCACTATCGATGAGTTTTACAAGGAAGTATTACAACCGATTGATATATACGAACCGTTCCAGAAAGTAATCAATGCGGCGGCTGATTTCAACAAAGTAACGCTCTTGTTAGAGAAAAAATAAAACTCTAACGGAGATTCCCTACTTTTGTATTTCAGAAACAGATTAATCGCTTTTGAGCATGATTTTCAAGTATTTGGCATTGGGAATGGCGTCGGCAGTACTATTAATTGGCTGTGTTACCTCCAAACCCGTCGGCACGAAATCAACCACCACTGTGGATCCTTATAGTACGTATGACGAAGACTTTACGGCGATTCGTCCCCGTTACAAAGAAACTGTAACTTCGGAAAGCGCTACGGCCAAAAAGCCTGAAGTAAAACGCGTACTGTCGGATCAGCCGTTGCACATCAATCGTCAACTCGATGCAATCGTAGATACCATTGCGACCCGAAACAAGTCGGTGCGTTTTGCAGGAGGGTTTCGTATTCAAATTTACGTAGGAAATACGCGAAAGGAAGCCGATGAAGCTCGTTTGTATTCCTATCAAACCTTTCCCGAACTCAACCCCTACATGGTCTATAACCAACCGACCTATCGAATCAGGATTGGTGATTTTATGACACGTTTGGACGCTGAACGCTACCTTCAGCAGGTACGCAATCGCTATGAATCAGCAGTGATTGTGCCTGAGAAAATAGATTTGAAGAAGAGTCTATTGGTAAAATAGTTACTTTTGTCGTTCTGTTTTTGTCAAAAGATTAGATTGATTGCTTAACACATAGTTTTGCCTCCTTGTTGGTGGCGTGACTCTTTTTATAAATTACAATGAAAAAACGCGCACTCATTACGGGTATCACGGGTCAGGATGGAGCTTATTTGGCCGAATTTTTATTAAATAAAGGGTACGAAGTTCACGGTATCAAACGCCGTAGCTCAATGTTCAATACCCAACGTATCGACCACCTCTACGAAGATCCTCACGAAAGCGACGTTCGTTTGGTACTCCACTACGGAGACTTATCTGACTCGACCAATATCATTCGATTGATTCAGGAAATCCAGCCTGATGAAATTTATAACCTCGGGGCACAGTCGCACGTGCGAGTGAGTTTCGACGAACCTGAATACACCGCGCAAGTCGATGGCTTAGGTACGATGCGCATTTTGGAAGCAGTTCGTTTGTTGGGCCTTACCAAGAAAACGCGTGTATATCAGGCTTCTACCTCCGAATTGTACGGTTTGGTACAAGCCGTTCCTCAATCAGAAGCTACGCCTTTTTATCCACGCTCACCGTATGCTGTGGCCAAATTGTACGGCTACTGGATTACGGTCAATTACCGCGAGGCGTACGATATGTTTGCGGTAAATGGTATTTTGTTTAATCACGAATCTCCTCTTCGTGGCGAGACGTTCGTGACGCGTAAGATTACTCGCGCCGTAGCACGTATCGCTTTGGGACTTCAAGAGAAGGTATTCTTGGGCAATCTTGATGCTCAGCGCGACTGGGGTCATGCTAAAGACTATGTCGAGGCCATGTGGTTGATGTTGCAACAAGAGACCCCTGAGGATTTTGTCATAGCCACTGGTAAAACCACCTACATCCGTGATTTTGTGCGCATGGCATTTGCGGAAGTGGGCATTGAGTTGGAATTTAAAGGAGAAGGGGTTAACGAAACTGCTGTTGTTACAAAGTGTAACAACCCAAGTTATCAACTGCCTGTGGGCAAAGAAGTGGTAGGCATCGATCCACGTTATTTCCGTCCAACCGAAGTTGATTTGTTAATTGGTGACCCTACCAAAGCCAACACAAAGCTAGGGTGGATTCCTAAGTACGATCTTCCTGCTCTTGTGAAAGAAATGGTGGAAGCAGATTTGGACATCTTCAAGCGCGACCAATTGCTCGAACGCGAAGGTCACCGTACATTGAACTACTACGAATAGTATATATTTTTTTATAAACAACAACGCCCTGAAGCTTCGGCTTTCAGGGCGTTGTTGTTTACTCTCGACAAAAAATAGAAGCGTTAATGAGCTTTTTAAAGTTGTATGTGCGTTTTGGAAAGAATGAAAATGATGCTAAATTTGATAAAGCCATTGAGCAACTCCTAAATAAACCAAAAGAAACAATGGGAATCGTAGAGTTTGTATTAGAAAGAGAACGTCGCCTTGGAGAGAAAAAGGGCATCAAGAAAGGGCTTGAAAAAGGAATTGAGCAAGGACGCCATGAGCGTAATTTTACTTTTGTAAGCAGGCTTCTCAAAGAAACTGATTTTGATGACGCCAAAATAGCTGAGTTAGCTGGAGTTACCCTTGAGTTTGTTCAAATTGTACGTCAACAAAACGCATGAGGCGGATTTTGAAATAGCCCGCCTCATAACCATTTGGATATGTATGTTTATCCCCGTTGGCGGGCTGCCTCGTAGATAATCATTCCCGCAGCAACTGATACATTCAACGAAGCTACTTTTCCAGTCATTGGAATTTTTACGGCCATATTTGCGCGGCGAATCACATCAGTGGATACGCCGTCTTCTTCCGAGCCCATTACAATAGCCGTAGGCGTTGTAAAGTCAATATTTGAAGCAACTTGCGCTGCTTTTTCGGTACAAACCACTACCTGAACACCGCTATCTTGTAAATACTGCACTGTATCTATCAAGTTATTTTCACGGCAAACGGGAAGGTGATTGAGCGCACCTGAAGAGGTTTTGAGCGCATCGCTATTGATTTGGGCCGCTCCACGCATAGGGACTACCAACGCATGAACACCCATACATTCAGCCGTACGGGCAATAGCTCCAAAGTTACGAACATCGGTGATGCGGTCGAGGAGCAACAATAACGGTACTTCGCCTCTTTCATAGATGTCAGCCAACACGTTATGAAGCGAAACGTAGCGAATCGCCGACATAAACGCAATGACCCCTTGGTGATTTTTTCCAGTAATATTATTCAACTTTTCTATCGGAACGCGCTGAACTGGTATTTCGCGCTCGTTGGCTAGCTGAACTACTTCGGCGAAGCTCTGCTCGCGATAGACCATAATTTTATCAATTTCGGTCCCTGCGCGGAGCGCTTCTAAAAGCGGTTGTAACCCAAAAATAAGCTCTTTTTCGCGAGCCTTGTCCACGGGTCTAGTGGTATGAATGCGGCGTTTGGGATTTTCGTCTCGTTGGTATGCCATGGGAATATTTTTTAGAGCATGGTAGCAAAAAACCCGTCCGAATATCTTCAGACGGGTTTTTTACCAAAATTTCTCTGTAAAAAATGCTTATGCTTCAGCCAATTCGATATGAACAAATGACTTGTTGTCACGGCCACGGCTAAACTTAACCACACCGTTTGTCAAAGCAAAAAGCGTATAATCGCGGCCTACACCTACGTTACGACCTGGGTGGTATTTAGTACCACGTTGACGAACGATGATGTTACCCGCTACGGCTGGCTGACCACCGAAAATTTTAACGCCAAGGCGTTTACTTTCTGATTCGCGACCGTTTTTCGAACTACCTACACCTTTTTTGTGTGCCATTTCTTTAGGTATTTAAAAATTTCAAAAAGCTATTTAAGAAAAAAATTAAGCTACGATTGTGTCGATTTTAACCTTAGTCAAAGCTTGACGGTGACCGTTTTTCTTCTCGTATCCTTTACGGCGTTTCTTTCTGAAAACGATTACTTTCTCTCCCTTAAGGTGTTCTACGATTGTAGCCTTTACACTCGCACCGTTTACCGTCGGTGCGCCTACGCTGATGGCACCTGCATTGTCCACCAACAAAACTTTGTCAAATACGAGCGCAGCGTCCAAGTCACCTGCCAAACGATTGGTGAAGATTTCTTGGCCCTCTTCTACTTTAAATTGCTGTCCCGCGATTTCTACGATTGCGTACATGATGATTATGATTAAAACAGTTTTTTCCAAAAATGGAGTGCAAAAATAATGGATTCTGTAGGATTTAACAACTTCTGTTTGAAAAATATTAGGGAATTACTTGACATACAGGGCAAAAGTACGTAGCTCGCCCGCCTACTCGGGTCTGCACAATGTCGGCATGGCCTTCGGGGCAGCGTTTGTGCTGGTCAGGCGTATTAAATGGTGATGTATCCCATTCACGTGCGTGAATCAAAAACGAGCGTGGAAAAAGCCCATAATTCGCCTCGTGTTCGATGGCAGTACGCAATACAAATCCAATCGCTGAGTGAATCCGCTCAAGCTCTGACGTAGTAAGTCCATTGGCCAGCCGCTCGGGATGTACTTTGGCTTGAAACAAAACTTCATCGACAATCCAATTACCAATGCCAGCGACGGTGCTTTGGTCAAGGAGCACAGGCTTAATCGGAGACTTACGTTTTTGGATATTTTTAGTCAATTGTTCCAAGGTAATTTCTAAACCATCGGGGGCTATTTTTTTTCGTTTCAAATAATCTTCTACGCTAGCAATTAGCCCAATGCGCTCAAATTTTCGGGGGCAAATAAAACCCAAATTGAAACCAGAACGAAACACAAAAACGATGCGCGCGTGGCGAGGCCGAGGCAACGACGAGTGATAATATTCCAAATCGCCCGTCATCCCAAAATGAAGATGTAGCGTGTGATCTCTGTCCGTAAATGCAAATAAATTTTTGCCTACCCGCCGCGTAGCGACAAACAACTGTCCCACAAGAACTTCTGTCAACGTAGAATAGTCTGTAGTAAGCAGTTTTCGGTCTTCTACCTCGATGGCCTCAATCACTTGATTCAAGGAAGTGGCTTCAAAATAATGGCGGTAGGTTTCGACTTCGGGTAGTTCAGGCATAGTTAACTTGCATTAGTTTTTGTTTAGTAACCATTTTTGGCACCTATTTGATTTCGATTTGCCCTGCTTTTAAGGAGGTTTTTGGCCTAAAAGCGCACTTAGTGCCAAAACACCAATCTACTTCGTACCTTTGCAAAATCAACCTCTGATATTAGCTGCAAATGAAGTTTGAAGATTATCACATCTCTGGCGTTGTTAAACAAAACCTTGATAAGCTAGGTTTTCGCCGCCCTACCGATATCCAGTACAAAGCAATTCCTTCTATTTTGAAAGGGGAAGATGTGCTGGCCATTGCCCAAACGGGGACGGGAAAAACCGCAGCGTTTGCGATTCCGATTCTTCATTTGTTGCACGAACGCAAGCGTAACTCACGTCGCCCCGATGGCGTAAAATGTGTAGTTATGGTTCCCACCCATGAGCTTGCCATTCAAATCACGGAAGTATTTGAGCGTCTTGGCCGTGGCACGGACGTGAAAACATTAGGGCTATTTGGAGGGGTTTCGCAAGATCCTCAGATTTCTCGCCTTGACAAGGGAGTGGACATTGTAGTGGCTACACCTGGGCGTTTGTTTGACTTAGTGAGTCAAGGGCATCTTCGCCTCGAACGCGTGGAACTCTTGGTGCTCGACGAAGCCGACCACATGCTCGATTTGGGCTTTATCAAAGACATTCGTGATTTACTCAAACACTTACCACGCCGCCGACAAACCTTGTTTTTCTCGGCTACGATTGATGATAAAATCAAGAAATTAGCTTATTCTATCATTCATAGCGCGGCCATTCGAATTCAGATTTCGCCCAAAGACCCCGTATCAAAAAACATAGACCACTTTGTGACGCACGTTGAAATGGATGACAAACGCTTCTTTTTAGAACGCCTCATCAACGAACACGCGGACAGCAAAATTATGGTGTTTGTGCGAACAAAAGTACGTGCCGAACGCGTGGCCCATGCGCTCGAACGTATGGAGATTCAGAGCATGACGCTGCACGGTGATAAAGAACAAAAAGAGCGTTCGTTGGCATTAGGGGCCTTTAAAAGTGGAAAAACAAAGGTGTTGATTGCCACCGACATCAGTGCACGGGGTATTGATATTCCCAACGTTGACTACGTTGTTAATTACGATTTGCCCGATGAAATTGAAAATTATGTACACCGCATCGGGCGTACAGGCCGTGGAACACAACGCGGGAATGCGGTTTCGTTTTGCAGCACGGAAGAAAAACCCAAACTTGCCGCGATTGAAGAATACGTAGGAAAACCCATTACGGTGCTTCAACTCAGTAAAGCCGAATACGAGGGCATTGTGGACACGAGTAACGACCCCGCAGGAAATATTAAGTCACTTCTCCAAGAAATCGAAGACCTCGAAGCCGATAAAAAACTCCGTCAAGGGAGAAAAAGAGGGAAGAAAAAACGAGGGTAGGGGAGAGCAACGCCTCTCCTTTAAAGTTTTTTCTCAAGAAAATCTGACGGTGAAATAATTAAAACCCCACCCGAAACACCGTTTTGCCCACTTCTTCGGTTTGGAGGGAGGCGGAGAAACCGTGATTGTGCAAGATTTCACGTACGAGCGTAAGGCCAATTCCTTGGCCATTTTTTTTGCTGGAAAAAAACGGCGTAAACAACTGAGAAGCAACCTCGGAAGCAATGCCAGCGCCATTGTCGATAATCTCTAACTGCGACGGAGACGTTTTGAACGTAACCTTTCCCCCGCTGCTGATACTCTCAAACGCATTTTTAAGCACATTCACGAGTACTTGCTCGAGCTGCTGTCGGTCGGCTTCTATAAAAATCGGTTTCTCAAACAGCTCCCACTCAAACGTTATCTGACGTTCACGGGCTTGGTATTCCACTAACTTGGCAATCGTATGCAGGAGCTCGTGCAAGTCGATTCGGTATTTTTGAGGAGCAGGAAGACGAACGATGTCCGCGAAATTGCGCATAAATTGATTGAGGTGGTCGTTTCGGTCAATGGCCACTTGCACCGCACTTTGGACATCGGGGCTTTCGTCCAAATAGTACAAGGTCGAGTCTAAAATCGAGTTTACGGCCCCAATCGAATTGTTGACCTCATGGGCCATCAGGCGAATTACTTTTCCGTAAGCATTCTTTTCTGCCGCCAGAATCTCCGCCGTTAGTTCTTCCAACATCACAAAATACCTAGGAAAACCACGGTCGATAAAATGGGCTTTTTGGCATTTGAACAACGCTACCCCGTTGAAATTGAACGTGCGCGCTTCACCCGTTTTTAAGCGGCTCAAGGCTTGTAAAATGGGATGCGAGCTTTCGGTCAGTGACTGTTGAAGAAGCTGCCGAGCGGGCACTCCCAATATTTCTTCGGCCTTGGGGTTGAGGTCGGTGATGTGTTGGTCAAAATCCAACATCAATATGCCCGTTGGCGAAGTGGCAACGAGTTTTTGGAGAAAATAATGCTGTTCTTGTTGTTGCGTCCGTTCGGTACGAAGTTGGTCAATCATTTGATTATACACTTCAATGAGTTGATCCATTTCGTACTTGCCCGTTTTTAAAAACTTAACGTTAAAATCGCGGTCGTGAATGGCTTCAACTCCCGTCATCAACAGCTTTAGCGGCTGAATGAGGTCTTGATATACCTGCCATGCAAAAAACAGCGAAAGCAAAATGAACGCCTCCGAAAGAATAAACAGCAGCGGTTTTGTAAAAAAAATAGCAAACGAAAGTCCCAAGGCTACCAAATGAATGATAGCAATAAAAACAATAAATTTGGTGCCTAGTCTCATAACTCCATGAATTTAGAAGCGCATTACCATCAGATGTGGGTGAAGGCCAACGAAGGATTCGCGAAGGGTCTTTTTGAGTACGACTCGCTGATTGACTCTCCCGCTGATACACGTCGTGGTATTACGCTTATTGCGCGGCCATCGGACGAAAGTAAGCAGCGGGTTTGCGCGATGCTTGATGCCTTACTTCTCCAAGAACCTCAGCAATATTACTATCCTTTGGCGGATATTCACCTTACTGTGTTGTCGATTATTTCGTGTTACGAAGGTTTTTTGCTTTCAGCGATTCATCCGCAGGAATACATTGACCGAATCCATGAGGTTATCAAAAAATATGCAGGTTTTCGGGTGCGTTTTTCGGGCATTACTGCTTCCTCAAGCTGCGTACTTGTACAAGGTTTTCCGATGGATGACACCCTGGCAGCCATTCGCAACGACCTCCGAACCAGCTTCAAAACGTCGTCGTTACAGCATTCTATTGACAAACGTTATAGCATTCAAACGGCGCATTCGACTGTGATTCGCTTTCGTGTTCCGCTCGTGCAGCCCGTTGCTTTTGTGGAGCGTCTTCAAGCATTTTGTGCCCACGATTTTGGTACGTTTGACGTCAATATGCTAGAGCTTGTGTACAATGATTGGTACCAACGCACTGAAAATACGCTGCTGCTAGAATCGTTTTATTTGGGTAACTAGCCCAGCTTTACTCATCCTCAAAAGGGATATTAAACTTCTCCAATCGTCGATACAAGGCCGAGCGGGTGATACCCAGCGATTTAGCCACGCGCGCAACTTTACCTCGGTGAAACTCCATGGCACGACGAATCATCTGAATTTCCATTTCTTCGAGCGTCATGCTTCCTACGTCGGGGAGGGGCGAAGGAGGTGTGAGAGACGTCGAACTTTTACTCCCTTGGTAGTTTTGCTGAAAATCGCCAATCGTCAGTACGTCGTGGTGGCTAATCAGTACGGTTCGTTCTACCAAATTCTTAAGTTGTCGAATGTTGCCTGGCAAGTTCAGATTTTTTAACCACTGAAGCGCCTCCCGCGTCACTTCCAAATGAGGCCGTTGGTAGATTTGGCGTAAGTTATCCACAAAAAACTCAACCAATAGTGGAATATCACTGGGGCGCTCTCGCAAGGCAGGCAAATGCACCGTAATCAGGTTGATTCGGTACAGCAAGTCCTCCCGAAACGTCCCTTTTGCTACCATTTCTTCGAGTACACGATTCGTGGCGCAAATCACGCGTACGTCCACCGACTTCGTTTTACTACTTCCTAGCACTTCGTACGTACGGTCTTGCAGTACCCGCAACAGCTTGACTTGACTACTGGCATCGAGCTCACCAATCTCGTCCAAAAAAATCGTCCCTCGATTCGCCATTTCGAAGCGTCCCGTTCGGTCAAAACGGGCGTCGGTAAAAGCTCCACGCACGTGTCCAAACATTTCGGACTCAAAAAGGCTGGTCGAAACACCCCCCAAATTTACCTTCACAAAGGGCCGTTTACTGCGTTGGCTATTTTGGTGAATGGCTTCCGCAATCAACTCTTTCCCCGTCCCGCTTTCTCCCAAAATCAGTACGGAAGCGTCGGTTTGAGCAATTCTCCCAATCGTTTGTAAAATTTGGACTAACTGCGGTGATTCTCCAACGATTTGTCCAAAATCAAACTGTTTGTCCAACGCGCGGCGGGAAAGCGCAGTGGGCAAAGGGCGAGGGGTAATCGGTGAATAATTTGTGTTTTCCTCTTTCCTTTCCTCCTTGCCCTTTGCTTCAGAATTGGCCAGAGACAACGCTGTCCGAATCGACTGCATCAGGTGGGCATTTTGCCAAGGCTTATTGATAAAATCGGCAGCGCCGAGTTTCATTCCTTGTACGGCCAAGTCGATGGTAGCCCAGCCCGTAATGAGAATCACGGGCAGCGTTGGTTTCAAGGTTTTTAGCTCTTGAAGCATTTGTAATCCATCTCTGCCCGAAGTTTCGTTGGAAAAATTCATATCGAGCAATACCAATGTCACTTCGTGCCGCTTCAGTATCCGAAACGCGTCGTCGGGGTTGTGCGCAACGGCCACGTCAAGCCCCTCCTTCCGCGCTAAAAGCGAAAGCGAAGTACAAACGGCAATATCGTCATCAATAATTAGGAGCATAAAAAATGGGGCATTGGGCAGAGGGCATGGGATGATGCTATTTGAGGGCTTTTTGAAAATTCGTAATTTTTCTACTAAGATGTAGCTCCTCTGGAGCAATCAATAACCTTTCTACATTTTAATGCATTCAACCTTATAAAGAAATACGCTAAAAGCTCGAAAATTAACAAAGATACACCGAATTTAATACCCCCATGCCCTCTGCTTTTTATTCTTCATGAAGCACAACCGCAGGCTGCAACACTGACGCTTGGCGGCTTGGGTAGAAGGCACAAATACCTACCAAAACGTAAATCAAAATTACGGCCAGTAACATCCCAATCAAATATACACTTGCTTCGACGTCGAAAACATTGAGTAACGGAAATTGCACGGCAAAAAACAAGCCCAAAATCAAACCGAACGTGGCGATGACTGCCGTTTCTCCAATAAAATGCCATAAAATAGCCCCTTTGGTAGCACCCATGGCTCGACGTACACCGATTTCCTGCTTACGGCGATTGATGGTCTGAAACAACACCCCAAACATTCCTAAGGCAACATTAAAAACCAAGAAACCGCAGATAATCAACAAAATCAAGACAGGTACCAAGACCAAATTATTACGGTTAGATTTCATTCCGTCCATCTGCTGAATCTCAATCGTCCAATCTTTGCCAAGGCGTGCCAATTCGCGCACAATTTTGGCCTCAACCTCCGCCCCACTTCCTGGTTTAACCTT
The DNA here is from genome assembly GCF_057652155.1 of Runella sp. R0.1_18. NCBI lineage: Bacteria > Pseudomonadati > Bacteroidota > Cytophagia > Cytophagales > Spirosomataceae > Runella > Runella sp. R0.1_18. Next base: position 18,708 of record NZ_JBYFCK010000002.1, on the reverse strand, counting down.
TAGCACCATCGTATCGTCCCACTTTTCAGAGGGGCGGAAGAGGCTATTATCCAGTTCTTGAAAATCACTTTTGTGTTTGTAATAATCGACTACGCCCACCACTTTCATTTTTTTACTTTTTTCCGCCTCTTCGCCCCCCCCGAAGATTTTCCCAACGGCGTCTTCTGTGCCTAACAAGTCTTTGGCCAAATGTTTGGTAATGACCACAGGGACAAAGGTGCCCGCCATATCGGCCTTGGTAAACCAACGGCCTTGGGCTACTGTCATACTCATTGCTTTGGGAAAATCGGGTTCTACTGTGATGACATCACTCGATACCGTTTTTTTATTATAGGCAAAACTGTTGCTCATCGTGCTAAAAGTAAACGGAGCGTTGGAACTTGTGTAAGAAAAGCTTTCTACCTCGGGATACTGCTTTAATTGTTGGCTAACCAGTTCTTTGTATTGTGCTTTGGTCGTATCGTTTGAGGTATTGAAGTTGATAAAAGCCACCCATACGTTGTTGGTTTCTAACCCAGCAGGCGTCATGTAGTTTTGAAAATTATACACTCCAAGCGAGCATACGGCAAACAAAATCAGGAAAGAAAAAAAGATTTCGGTCATCATCAGGGAGTTACTTTTTCTTCGCTTCCAGATGAGTTTAAACAAATGTTTTATCATGGCTTTTAATATTTTAACGCATCTACTACCTGTAACTTTGACATTCTCCAAGCAGGGTACACTCCCGATAACAAACCAAATACCAGACTTACCAGAATAGCTATTGAAAACACTTTCCAGTTGAAACTCAAGTCGATGTAAGGAATGAGGTCGCTCTGATTTATGTAAAAAATCACGAGCGACGATAGCACCAAGGCGATTACAGCACCGATGAGCGTCAGAATGATATTCTCAACCACAAACTGCATGACCAGTGTTTTACTCGATGCGCCAAAGGCTTTTCTTACCCCAATCTCAGACGCTCGTTCCATGATTCGACTCATGTTGATATTGACCAAATTGATGGCAGGAAGCGACATAAATAAGAAAATGATTCCGATCAGGAGCGAGATAATGAAGGCAGAACCATCACCGTCACCCGAACCTTTGAGCTCGCGCGTAAAGCTTACAAAATAGGTATCGGCAAACACGTATAACTTGTCTGGATTAAACCATTTGTCGCCTGTCTTTGTGGGTTTGATTTTGGCCGCAACGGCTCTAAATTCTTCCTGTAGTTTAAGCTTATCTTCTGGGTTGTTGGGTAAAATAAGTGCGATGTAATCTCCTCGTAAGGCGGTCTTTTTTAAATCGGCTTTCGACGTGTTGTAGGGAAAATACAAATCCGAAGTTGTGTGAAGACGCGTCACTGGGCATCCTTTGACAACCCCAATGATACGGTATTTTACGTTATCAATTTCAATCATTTTGCCCACCGCCGACTGGCCTTTTCCTACGTATTGGTCACGCACATGGTCGTTGATTACCACTACGTAGTCGTTGTTGGCGATGTTCTGAGCAGTGTAGCTTTTTCCTTCCAAAAACTCGAACGAGGTAACGTCCCAAAAATTTGCATCGGTATAGCGATACATTACCTTGATTTTGTGATTATTTAGGTAAATATTAAGGTTGTTGAACATACTCACTGCCGCTACTTTGGCAGGAGTTTTGAGCGTCCGAATGTAGGTGTTGATAAACGAAAAACTCACAGGTCCTGAGCTAGAACCGCCGTTTTTGGTGTCTTTTTCTTTAATATTCCATACATAAAGCGAATTGTCACGATTAGCTTCAGGATAACCAGCGGCGACCAAATGGTCAAAAAAAGCGGTCGTCACCACCAAAATGGTGAGGGTAAAACTGATACCAAACAAGCTGATGAACGTAAAAAACTTTCGACGTTTTAGCACAGCAAGGGTGATTTTGAGGTAGTTAGCCCCTCGCCCCCCAATGAGGGAGTTTGAGAATAATGTTTTCATTGTTTCGATTTGGGTTTTTAGGATACTTGTGAACCGTCAAACAATCGCACTAAGCGATGGGTACGTTTGGCCATGTTTTCGTCGTGCGTTACCATCACAATCGTTGCGTTATCGCGCTGATTGAGCGTGAGTAAAATGTCCATAATCTCGTTTCCCATGTTACTGTCCAAATTTCCCGTTGGCTCGTCGGCCAAAATGATCTCAGGTTGCCCTACAATGGCTCGCGCGATGGCCACGCGTTGCTTTTGTCCACCCGAAAGTTGGTTGGGATAGTGTTTCATGCGGTTGCTCAAGCCTACTTTTTCGAGCGCTTCCGAGGCCAAGCGACGGCGTTCGGTACCCGACACGTTGCGGTAGAGCAAGGGCAATTCTACGTTGTCCAATACAGGTAAGTCATTAATCAAATGGAAACTTTGGAAGATAAACCCGAGGGTTTGGTTCCTAAAACTCGCCAATTGCGCATCCGAAAGACCATTAGTTTGTTTTCCGTCGATTTCTACCTGTCCCTTCGAAGGCTCGTCGAGGAGCCCGATGATGTTGAGTAGGGTACTTTTTCCGCAACCCGAAGGCCCCATAATGGACACAAATTCTCCTTTTTCGACATTCAAATTCACTTTGTTGAGCGCAACTGTTTCTATCGTGGCTGTGCGATAGACTTTTTCGATATTTTTTAGCTGTATCATGGTTTATTGTTTTATTTAGTTACGTTAATTGGTTCTCCCCTTGGGGGCTAGGGGGCTATTGGTTTCAAAATCGTACAAAGTCAACTGACGGAGTCTATAATAGGCTCCCCAATAATCGCGCAAGGCATAAATATAATCGCGCTTGGCTTGGTCCTTTTCGGTAAAAGCAATGCTCAAGTCCGTAATGCTTAAGTTGCCTAATACGTAGCGTTCTTGGGCTATTTTGTATTTTTCTGAAGCAATACTGTCGGCTTCAATGGTGAGCGCCAACTGGTCGCGAAGCATCTCAAAGAGAGATACTTGAGTGTATATTTCCTGCCGAAAATTTTGCTGGTCTTGCTCCACAGCATACTGCGTTAGCTGGCGCTGTGCTTCGGCGGTTTTGGTACGCGACTTCGACCGTCCCCAGTCCAAAATCGGGATATCAAGTTGTAGTTCAACGGTTTGTTGGTCTTGGGGTTTACGGTACAGCTCAGGCACGGTTAGCCCTCGGTTCGAAAATCCCATCGTAGCCATCAGCGTAGCATTGAGCCCGTTATCGCCTTTGGCTTTGGATACAGCTCGCTCTGCTTCTAATTTTCGACGACTAAATCCGATGGCATCGGCCCGATTGGCAAATGCCTCCGTTATGGCCTTGTCCGTTGACAATACCATTGCAGTAGGAGGGCGTGGAGTATTCAAAACTATCTTTCCCTCGTTTTGAATACCGATAAAACTTTTCAAATTGAGCGACGCGATTTCTAAATCACGCTTTGACACGCCTACTGCTTTTTGGGTTTTGAGCAACTCCAACTGCAATTGAAGAATTTCGTTACGGCTTGTTTTTCCCAATTCAAACTTCTCCTTGGCTACTTTTAGGATATTATCGGTATTGGTCAAGTTCGTTTCGGCAATCTGTAAATTGACTTGTGCCAACAGCAAATCAAAAAACAATCCACTGGCCTGCAACGAGATTTTCTCCAACGATTCTACATAGGCTTGTTGGCTTTCATTAAACTTCAATGGCTCAATTTTTTTGTCCCACTTAAACGAGTTGAAACGAAGCAAAGGCTGCATGTACCCAACTGCAAAAGGAGTACCGTTGTAAAGGGTATTTTTACGGTCAAAATCGTCAAAACGCTGCAATTGCGACGTGGCATAAATACTTCCACCCGTCGCCGCAATACTCTGACTTAGGGACAAATTGAGGGACGAATTGTTGTTGCGTACGGGTTGAAACTGAATCGTCCCATCGGGCTGACGCACTTCAATAAACGACCGACTAAACGCGGGTAAATTCCCGTTGAGCGTCAATTGAGGCTTGTAGTTCGACAAAAAAGTGCGGTACTCCCAATACTTTGTTTCTTTTGTCGTAGCCGCTTGTCGCGCCGAAATCGACTGACTACGAGCCATTTCTACTACTTCCGAAAGCGTCAGCCCCGCTTGCCCCCAAAGTAGCCCCCCTTGTCCCCAAAAGGGCATTATAAGTGCAAAAAATGCGGATATATATATCTTTTTCATGCTGCTGTTAGGGAATAAGTTCGACCTCTTTCGCGTTTTTAAACTTGCTCATGTCCGAGATAATCACCTTCTCTCCCGCTTTAATACCTTCCAAAATCTCGACATAATCAAAGTTGGCTAAGCCCACCTTTACTGTGCGACGCTCGGCTTTTCCGTCGTTGCGAAGTACAAACACATCCTGAACAGGAACTCCTGTAAAACCAGCGCCATTGGCAACCCGAACGACTTTTGAGTGCGCATCCGTAATCGGAAAGACTTCGACCTTCATTTTAGGGCGTAGAAGCTTATGCCCTTTGTCGTCGAGTTGAATGTCAAAATTGACGATGTTATTTTGAACTGAAGGGGAGATATTCGTCAACGTACCTCTAAGCAATGTCTCATTGACCCTGACCACGACTCCCATACCGATTCGGATTTGTTCGGCATAATTATCCGAAATAGCTCCAATGATTTTAAAACCACCCAAGTCGGCCAAACGCGCCAGTACTTCCCCCTCTGATACTTTCGAGCCAATGTTTTTGTTGACGTAGGTCAATACCCCTGAGCGGTTCGCCGTGATATTTGCTTGTTGCAGTTTGCGCTGAAGCTCCTGTAAATCTTTCGCCTGAATTTGCGCTTCGATTTCTGACTCTTTGATGTCGGCTTTCACCGTTTGTTGCTTAATCCGAATATCATTTTCGAGTTGGCGTTTTTCGAGTTGGGCAATGCGCAAGGTCTGTTCTGCTTGCTCAATGGCTTCGCGCGTGCCACCTCCAGCCCGAAAGAGTCGTTTGGCATTTTCGACTTCAGCGCGAAAACTATTGATTTTTAACCCTTTGATGGAGTCGTTGATTTTCAAGTCATAAACACTTTTATCCAACTCCCAGCGAAGTTTGACAATGCCGTTACGCTTTAGTTCGAGTTGGTCTTTTTGTTTGTCAAAACTTAGTTGGGTAAACTCTTTGTCCAATTCCAGAATCTTGTCACCTACTTTCACTGAAGCCCCAGGCTCTAAGTACGTTTGCTGAATGACGGCAGTGATGGGGCTGGTAATAACGGCCTCAAAATCGGGCTGTACTTCCCCCGATGCTGTGAGGGTATTTTCAACGTCTCCTACTGCTGCGGTAGCGAGTCGCACGTCTTTTTGGTTTATGCTATTTCCAAAGGAATTTCGCAGCAACCACACTGCAAGGACAATTCCACCTGTGCCTACAGCTATCCAAAGCCAGCGGCGGCGCGATTGTTGCTTTTTACTTTCTTCTGGTAACTCTCTGTCCATTTTTGAAAAATTTTGGCTGTTTCTCTTTTAATGGCTTCAATACCCGTACCAGAAGTCAATTGTCTATTTATCAAAATATTAGCTTTATTTTAAAAAAGAAAAAGTGTTCGTTATCGAACACTTTGTTTGAAAATGGAACACGGCTTTTACAAACTAGCGCAATGCCTCTATTTCTTCTTGGGTCAATCCCGTTAAGCGCATAATTATTTCAACGGGCATGTTTTCAGCAAGTGCAGAACGTGCAATCGCCTTTTTGCCTTCCATCATTCCTTGTTCTCTTCCTTGTTCGATGCCTTGTTCTCTTCCCTGTTCGATGCCTTGTTCTCTTCCTTGCTCAAGTCCTTGCTCAAGTCCTTGTTTTAGTCCTGCTTGCAAACCCGCAAGGTGCCCCTCCGAAACTGCTGTATCAATCACATTTTTTAAATCTCGGTAATATTTTAAACTGGCTTCGTACCCTGCCAACTCAGCCGCAGAAAACTTCGCGATTTCGGCCGCTTCAAAGAGTTTAGTGAAAATTTTTTCTTGCAAAGCTACAGGGCGTTTTTCCAAATAAGGCAAGTGTTTTAGAACATACAACCACTTATCATAAGGCGTTTCGAGTTCAGCCTCAGTCTTCGTAAAATGGGGCATTTCGAGGTAAATAAACGTCAGTTTTTCGTAAAAAATACGATTGTGTTGGTCTTTCAGTTTTACTTCGTGGCGAACTTCTTTTTTATCGCTGTCTTCCGTAAAAACAAAGTCTAGTATCCCAACCGTATATATCTCAGCTAGTTTAAAATTCCAATCCCCACGCTGTGCTTGTTCTTGAATTGGGAAGGAAGCATAAAACACACTACGGTCTTTGAAATAGTTCTGCTTCGCTTTTTGCATTTCTACAATAAAACGCTCTCCGTTTGTTCCTACACAATACAAGTCAAAAATGGCTTTTCGGTCGAGTTCTTTTTGACCAATGTGTTCATTTTTGGAATAGGATAAATCAGCAATTTTGTGGCGGCTCGGTAATACTACTTCGTTCAAAAAATCAATCAGTAAATCCTTATTTGGTTCAGAGCCAAAGAGTTTCTTAAAACCAAAATCAGTAAAAGGATTAACGTATTTGTCTTGTAAGGCCATGAGCTACTAATTTTAAACAAAGTTACCCTTTTATAGATAAACTTTAACGATGAATTACTTTTGTATTAAGTCTAGCTTTTAGACTTAGACGAAATCAACCACCCAAAGTATCAAGCTGTTACCTAGTTGGGTTATTAATCTTGAATCTCCCACGATTCGTCGCGAAAAATAACCTTTCATTGGGTCAAGGCTAACTTTTTAGACTGACTTTATGTTATAGTTCCAACTTTAATCTTCTCTAACATGGCATTATTTCAACTCAAAATCAACGGCAAAAACTATCCTGTTGATGTCGATGCCAATACCCCACTTCTATGGGTATTGCGCGACCATCTCGACTTAGTTGGCACTAAATACGGCTGCGGAATGGCCATGTGCGGTGCTTGTACGGTACATGTCAACGGTGACGCAACGCGCTCGTGTGTTCTTCCAATTTCGGCAGTTTCTGCCGCCAACATCACGACCATCGAAGGGCTTTCTGAAACAGGGACTCATCCCGTCCAAGAAGCTTGGGACGAAGTGGATGTGCCTCAGTGTGGGTATTGCCAAGCGGGGCAAATCATGACAGCTTCAGCTTTACTTTCTAAAAATCCCAACCCATCGGATAAAGATATTGAGGAAGCAATGGTCGGCAATATTTGTCGATGTGGTACTTACCACCGTATTCATGACGCAGTAAAAGTGGCGGCAACTAAAATGAAAAAATAACCCTACGAACATGAGCACAAATCAATCCAGAAGAGATTTTTTTAAAACGACTGCCGCCGCAGGTGGTGGCTTGGTGTTGGGGTTTAGTTGGTTCTCCTCGGAGGCTTTTCAACCTCAAGTGGTGGGCACAGCCGCCGCTGACGCCATCGACTTTAACGCTTACTTAGCAATTTCTCCCTCAGGGACTGTTACCATATTTTCGCCCAATCCCGAAATTGGTCAGGGTATTAAAACGGCGTTTCCTATTATCGTTGCCGAAGAACTTGATGCCGACTGGGAAAAGGTAAAAGTGGAACAGTCACCGCTTGATACAAAAAAATTTGAACGCCAACTAACGGGCGGAAGCGGTGCGATTCGCCACTCGTGGGAACGCCTCCGCAAGGCAGGCGCTACGGCCCGAGCATTGCTTATCGAAGCTGCTGCCCAGCAGTGGGGCGTACCTGCCAGCGAATGTAATGGGCAAAAAGGAATGGTTGTACACAGTTCTGGTAAAAAACTTAGTTACGGTGACCTTGCCGTTGCGGCCTCCAAATTGCCCGTTCCAAAAGAAGTCAAACTCAAAGCCACTTCGTCGTTCAACCTCATCGGAAGCCGTGTAAAAGGGGTTGACAACAAGGATATTTTGACGGGTAAAAACCTATTTGGGATTGACTACAAACGCCCAGGTATGCTCCATGCTCAAGTTCAACGCCCGCCTGCGTTTGGCCTTAAATTGAAATCTTTTGACGCCACTGACGCCAAAAAGATGCCAGGGATTGTCAATGTGGTTTCGTTTGGAAATAAAGTGGCGATTGTGGGTAAAACCAACTGGGAAGTAATGCAAGCCCGCAAGGCGGTGAAAATTGAGTGGGAAAAAGAAAAAGACCTTGAAAGCTCTGCCGACCACGACCGTTTGTTCAAAGAAATGCTCAATAGCACCAACGTCACCGTTCAACGCAAAGATGGCGACGTCGAGGCTGCTTTTAAGAATGCCCATAAGGTTATTGAGGCAGAGTACCAGTGCCCATTTTTGCCCCACTCGCCCATGGAACCCATGAACTTCTTTGCCCATTTCAAAGGAGATAGCATTGAGTTGGCGGGGCCCAGCCAAACGCCCGAAGCAGCGCAGAAACAAATCGCCAAGATGCTCAACATTGCCCCTGAAAAAGTAACGTTGGAGCTTACGCGCATGGGGGGGGGGTTTGGACGCCGACTCAATACGGACTATGCCGTTGAAGCAGCGGAGCTTTCAAGCATCATCAAAGCGCCCGTGAAAGTAACTTGGACGCGCGAAGACGACATGACGGGAGGTATTTATCGCCCTGCTGTTCGTTATCGTTTCAAAGCTTCTATTGACAAAGCTGGCAATATGACGGGCTTCATGCTCCACGGAGCAGGTATGAACGCGGGTAATTCTACTCGCCAAGACAATTTCCCCGCTGGTGCTGTCGATAACTTGTTGATTCAATCCTCTGATCATAAATCTCCGATTACCACTGGCCCTTGGCGTGCTCCTATTACCAACTTCTTGGCCTATGCCGAGCAAGCGTTTTTGGATGAAGTCGCGGCGGCGGCGGGCAAAGACCCTGTTCAGTTCCGCCTTGAGCTTTTGGACAAAGCAGAAAAAAGCCCCGTCGGTAAAATCACTTATGAAACTAAGCGCTTCCGTGAGGTAATCAAATTGGCAGCCGAAAAATCAGGCTGGGGCAAGAAGAAGAAAGGCATTTCTCAGGGCTTTAGTGTTTATTTCTCTCACGCTTCGTACGTGGCGCAGGTAGCAGAAATGACAATGGCCAAAGGAAAGCCCGTGTTAAAGAAAGTGTATGCGGCCGTTGACTGCGGAATCGTCATCAACGAAAGCAGTGCCAAAAACCAAATTTACGGCGCAATCGTCGATGGAATTGGCCACGCCATGTACGGCAATTTAACCTTTAAAGACGGAGCTCCGCAACAAGAGAATTTCAACAAGTACCGCCTCATTCGATACAATGAAGTGCCAGATATTGAAGCTCATTTTGTGAATAATGGCATCGAACCAACAGGTTTGGGTGAGCCTGCACTTCCTCCAACGGGAGGGGCATTGGCCAATGCGATTTTCAAAACAACAGGAAAACGCCTCTACAATCAGCCATTTGCCGACCAAGATGGGCCACTCGGTTAGGGTTTGCGGATAGTTACTTGTCAAACCAACTTTTAAGCCTATTTTTGCGTTCGTTTTCAGGGAGGTTGTTTGCTTTCCCAGCAACAATCTCCCCACAATTCGAACATCCAACTACTCAAAATTAGAAGAAATGGCTTCACAGTACGATGTAATAATTATCGGCAGCGGGCCTGGTGGCTACGTAGCTGCCATCCGTGCTTCACAATTGGGCTTGAAAACAGCCATCGTTGAAAAAGAACACCTCGGTGGTATTTGCTTAAACTGGGGCTGTATTCCTACCAAAGCATTGCTTAAAAGTGCTCAAGTTTTTCAGTACATTAACCACGCCAAAGACTATGGTATCACGGTAGGTAGCGCAGAAGCTGACTTCGGTGCTGTTATTAAGCGTAGTCGTGATGTTGCCAACGGGATGAGCAAAGGGGTAAACTTCTTGATGAAGAAAAATAAAATCGACATCATTGATGGCCTTGGACGCGTTAAACCTGGCAAAAAAGTAGAAGTAGAAAACGACGGTAAGAAAACCGAATATACGGCCAACCACATCATTATCGCGACAGGCGGCCGTGCTCGCCAACTTCCTAACGTACCTATTGACGGTCAGAAAGTAATCGAGTACCGTAAAGCCATGTCGCTCGAAAAACAACCTAAATCGTTGTTAGTGATTGGTTCTGGAGCGATTGGTGTTGAGTTTGCGTACGTTTACGCAAGCATGGGCACGAAAGTAACCATCGTAGAATTTATGCCAAACATCGTTCCAGTAGAAGACGAAGAAATCTCGAAGGAATTGGCAAAACAATACAAAAAACTTGGCGTTGAAATTTATACAAATTCAAGCGTTGAGAAAGTAGATACAAGTGGCGCAGGCTGCGTGTCAACGGTAAAAACTCCTTCGGGCGAAATCAAAATTGAAACCGATGTGGTACTTTCGGCCGCAGGGGTTGTTGCCAACATCGAAAACATCGGCTTGGAAGAAACAGGCATCAAGTTGGAACGTGGCAAAATCGTTACGGACGATTATTACCAAACCAACGTTCCTGGCTACTATGCCATTGGAGACGTCACCAAAGGCCAAGCCTTGGCGCACGTTGCTTCGGCAGAAGGGATTATTTGTGTAGAAAAAATCGCAGGTGAACATCCGCACCCGCTCAATTACAACAACATCCCAGGCTGTACGTATTGCTCACCTGAAATTGCGTCGGTTGGATACACCGAAAAAGCGGCGAAAGAAGCGGGCTACGAAATCAAAGTAGGTAAGTTTCCTTTCTCAGCCTCGGGTAAAGCAAAAGCCGCAGGCGCTCCCGAAGGATTTGTAAAAGTGATTTTCGACGCGAAATACGGCGAATGGCTCGGTGCACACATGATTGGTACCAACGTAACCGAAATGATTGCCGAAGTAGTGGTAGCTCGTAACCTCGAAACGACAGGCCACGAAATCGTTAAATCGGTTCACCCTCACCCAACCATGTCTGAAGCCATCATGGAAGCGGCTGCCGCTGCCTATGGCGAGGTGATTCACTTGTAAGACAGAACTTTGGTAGTACCTAACTACCTTTAAAAAAAGCCCTTAGCTCGTTTGGTTAAGGGCTTTTTTCGTTCTTATTTTGCAATAATTAAACCACTCATCCGTTTTGGATTGCGAATTAACACCGCAATCACCACCTTCGCGTCAAATCTCACATAGCCATGACTCGTCTCTTATCCTACTTTATTGTATTCGCTACAAGTGCATTCTTTTTTGCCTGTTCTACTGAAAACGAAAAAAAGCCCGTTACCGAAGGCCCTGTTTATACGTTGGTTTTTATGGATAAAACCCAAAGTGTAAACGTGAACAAAGCCTTTGTTACGCAAAAATATCAGCAGATTCTTACCGATTTGGTCGAACAAAATATTCACCAGAAAGGCGATAAAATGGAAGTATATTTTATTCACGAAAACACCCAAAAAGCCCGCGCATTGTCGCTTACTTGCCGCACCGAGGTGGACGATGTTAGCCATATGAACGCCACTGACCGCGAGGCAGCTGAAACCACCGCTGACCTTGGCATTCAGCGGGAGCGCATGATTTTCTTGAAGCAATTGTTGGCAAAACTTAATGTGCAGAATGTAGGAGCTTCGCAGCGTCAAACCGACATTTGGGCGAGCTTGCCCGTTATTACCAAAGCCGCTGAAACGGGTGCTGAGGTACGGGTATATTACCTAAGTGATATGATTGAAAGCATGAAAGGCACCAATCGCCGTGATTTTCACTCTAACCCTCCTAAAGACAATGCACAAGCAGATGAATGGGCCAAGGCCGACGCAAAACAAATGCAGCAGTATGCCCTTAGTGCGGTGTCTATCAAAATTGCGTTGCCGTTTGAGCCTACAAGTAGCACCAAAGAAAACAACCCTACGGTGACGCAGTATTGGACAACTCTCCTTCAAGAGTTAGGAGCTGGTTCGGTAGAGGAATTGTAGTAGTTAGCCAAAGAGTTTGCGCCATCCCCATAGCAACAACACAAGCAGCAACGCAAAAATGACTAGCACGTACTCAAATTTGAGGTACGAGAAAACCACTATGCGCGTACGATCCACTATCCACATAATGGCAATGGTGGCAAAAATCATAAGTACTAAGCCACTCAGCTTTTGAAAACCTGGTATATAATCAAATGACACCACGTTTCGGCGAATTAGCCACAGGGTCAGAAACATGGAGAAAAAAGGAAGAATCTGGGTATAAATGTTGAAATCAAAGATGCTTCGCCGTTCAAATAGAAATAGATACACGTTGAGGGTCACGGAGAAAATCCCTGGAATACAAATCAAATAAATCAAGAACGCATAGAAGTAATTCCACGGGGGAATATGGCCTTCATTTTTACCTAGAAGTCCTGCCAAAAACGCCATCAATGGCACGACTGCAAAATAAAAAAGCACCCAGTCTGGGCGTTCTCCAATTCGGTCAAAAAATTGTTGTAAGGTCATGGGTTGCATCAAAAAAACTTCCCGAAAGGTTGTAGCTTTCGGGAAGTTGCATCATCCTAATTAAAAATATCCGTAATACCGCCACCCGCATTTTTTTGCTCAGAAGTGAGCTTATAATTTGGGTTTGAAATCCGATTAGAGTCACTTACTTCAAACTCGCCTCCTTTGATTTGGTTGGCAAACGTCTCCAAGCGAGCGTAAGCGCGTTCATCGTTTGGATTAAAGTCTCTTACAATGCTGTCCAAATCGCGAATGTTTGCTTGGGTGCTGGCAATATCGCTGGCAATTTGTCCCGAAATCACTTCCAACGCGTAGTCCAACTGCCAATCTTGGCCTTGACCTAGTACCTTGCGAGCACGAGTGGTAGCGTTGTTGGCCGCAGCCATCGCACGAGACTCTGTTTTAAGCAAGTTAATACTCGTTGCAAAATCTTTCAATTTTTCGTCAAACGCGTGGCCGTAGCCTACCAACTTGCGGTCAAGTTTGGCAAACACATTGGCACGAGACCCAAAAGTGTCCACCAATCGCTTGTAAGTTTCTGCTTCCGAAACTGCGCGATTTCCGTCGCCAATGGCTGCGTTAAGTTTGCCTTCAAGTTCTACAAAATCATCGGTTTCGCGTGCGTTATCGCCTCCTTTTTCCACCATTTTGTCCAACTTTACTTTCAATGCTTTGGCCTCTTCTTGGCAATACACTACTTTTTGACCTGCATCTTTGGCTAGTTTCTCGGCTTTCACCGCTTCTTGTTTCATTTGAATCTTACAAGCGTTGATTTCGGCCTTTACTTTTTCAAATTGTTGACGCGAATCTTTCATTTTGTCTAATTGGTCATCAAGTTCCGCAAAAGGATCCACTTTAATCAAAAACTTGTGTAATCCGCGCACCAATCGACGAAATAGTTTAAAAATAAACGGTGCCAACATTACGCCTAATACTACCGTACCTACAACCACCAATGCGGCCAGTGCCTTTGTAAAAGCCGCCACAATGACGGGTAGTACGAACATAAAAAAGCCGTATAAAATCCCCAGCATCAGGATAAGCCCCACAAACCATGCAATGGATTTTTCGCCTTTTTTCCAGTTAGCCATGTTTTCTGGCAACACTTTTAATTTATTTTCTCCGCCATCTAAATGTTTTAAGATAGGCAGGTCACTCAATTTTGTCAATGCTTGATTATTGTCCATGAGAAAAAGAAAATTGGTTATACTTTGTCAAAAATAGGTTTATTTAGCTTGAAAATCACCTTTGTATGTATCATATACGGTGGTGTTGATCCAATACGCATCTCTGGTAAAGTAGAAGGTTTTACGTTCTGGGTTGCCGATTTCTCGAATCGCTTGTAGCACCAACGATATCCCCGCTAGACACGCGTCGCGGTTATATACTTTTTTAGTGGCTTTGTCGAGGTCGCGCACCATCAACTCTTTCAGCTTCGCATCCTTGACGTTATCAAACTTTCGAGTTTCAAACTCCGACCAGCCGTCGGGAGTGCGAAGCATGTTGTAAAACTTCAACAAATCGTCGTACTTAAACTCGATGATTTCGTCCTGCACTTTCTCGGGTACCAACCACGTGATAAACTGGTACGAAACCCCGCCTGTGGTATAAATGATGTTGCGCGTAGCCGAACGAATTTCTGGGTTATCATTGAGCGACGAACGAATCAGCGGCGCAATTGAGTCTTCGACCATACTTTTCAAATCCTGAACGTAAGCTTCAAATCCGTTGGTACGTTTCAAGATACGTTCCGACAAGCGGCGGGCGCCGTACTCGATGTTATACGATTTGAAGGTATAACGTTCGCGGCCATCAGCACCTACGTACTTTTGCAAAATGCCTCCTTTGGTATTCCCACCGCCCACATCGACCAAAATTGCGGAATCGAAGTCTTCGCGGGCTAATCCTGCCCTTGCGCCGTAGGTCGCTTCCGCTTTGGCAGGCATATTAATGTTTACGCGCATACCGAGGTTTTTCTGGGCTAAGGCGTCTAAGTCACCAATGTTAGAAGCAATATTGACCCCCGAAGACGCATAAATGATAAAGTCTTTGTTGGTCAATTTATACACCGACTTCACATCTTCCATCATTTCTTGTACAAAGGCAATCGCTTCCTGAATATCAGCGGGGCGAAGCTTACCACCGTTGGTCTCCATGCCTTTTACCAGTCCTACGGTTTCTTGGCGGTCATAGACGAGTTTATAGCGCAGTTTGTTGTTTTGGAAATAAAAACCAACCACCGAAAGTTTCACTCCCTGCGAGCCAATATCAAATCCACCGCGATAACCTGCGTACTTGGGGGTTTGGGCTACTGTTTGAAGAGCTACCATGCAAAATGCAAGTAGCATGAGTAAGCCCTTATTTGTGTATTTTTTCATGTTTAGAGAAATTTTAACCCTAGATATCTACTTCAACATCTTCGTTGTTCTTCGACTTCTTTTTAGGTTTTGTTGGTTCTGCCGACTCTTTTTTCGTTACCGATTTCTTGGTCGTTGTTTTTGCTTTTTTAGGTGCCGTAGTCGTCACCTTTTTTGCAGGTTCGGCCGCTTTTGCCACCGCAGGAGCCTCATCAACGGCTACGTCGCTTACGTTAGGCTGAGCTTTATCTTCTACTTTTGCGGGCTCTTTGCTATCCGAAGCAACTTTATCCGTCGAGACCGAAGTACTTGCTCCATCTGATACCGCAATGGTATCAGCACTCGTCGTTGTTGTTGCTGTTTCTTCTTTTCCGTTTTCCAAAATATACCAAGCAGAGCCACCTAACACCCCTGCAACGACCAAAAAGATGAGTACTTTTGAAAAAGTAGTGAGTTGTGACCAAAATCCGCGTTCTTGTTGAGGTTCCATGATTGGTTAATGATTGTTAATTGTTTTTTGATGTAATAACTAGGCTGCCAAGTAACAGACGAAGTACTGAAACTATTTTAACAGAACCAAGCAAGAATAGCATAGCTATGAATTAATTTGCTGTAAAACAGTGGGTTTACTCGAATGTTTTGGCTGATTTACTGATTTAACGGTTCAAATGTATAAGGTAGTTGGGTGCTATTTGTAAGATTTTTATGAGTGGTTAAGGGGGTGTAAGAGGTGCGTTTTTTAAGTAAGATTGGTATCATTTTCAAATTTAGAAAATTCTGCAAACAATCTCGACGATACTGTGGGCGTTAATCCGTCATCATTGTTATTATTTTTACACAATAACTCTCTATAACAAACCATGAAAAAGGCAATTTTGGCGTTTTTGGTTCTATCTGCTGCTTTACAAGCCAATGCGCAATTTAATCGCAAATTAGTTTTTGTCGGTGTGCGCGGAGGAGCAAACTTCTCACAACTTCAAACCGAAGGACTGAGCATTACACGTCCCGGAGCATCTGTTCAAGATTTCTTTAAAAATAACTCAGGCAATCGCACAGGCTATGTGGTCGGAGCTTACGCCCGCATCGGCCGAAAATTATTTATCCAACCAGAGATTCTTTTGTCTTCTAAAGGAGGGACATTCGAAATTCTGAAAAGCGGTAGTTCGTCTCCAGTCAATGTCGATGTGAAGTTTAGCCAGATTGATATTCCTGTTTTGGTGGGTTTTAAATTGGGACCATTGCGTTTTAATGCAGGTCCAATGGCATCACTCAATGTTGCACAAGGAAGTCAATTGGGAGATGCCTTGAAGGTATATTCTTCTCAGAATATCAACAAGACCATCGAACAAGCCACTTTTGGATACCAAGCAGGTATTGGTTTAGACATTCGGTCGTTTAATATTGATTTACGTTACGAAAGTGGGCTTTCTAATATTTCGCAATTGAACTTACAGAACAATGCGCAGTTCAACAGCAAAGTGTCGTTGTGGCAACTTACGGCGGGTTTTACCCTGTTCTAAAATGAATTCGTCCTGCCGATGAGTCGGCAGGACGATATTTTATCAATTAACCCACTAAAAAAAATCTTTATTCTGATAGAATTGTTCTCTGATTAAGCTGCACGCCTCAATACCGGGCACACCTCGCGAATCCGACGGCGTGATATGGCAATCTCTCTCCCCCCTTGCAACCGCAATGATCGGTCATCCTCACAGTAATCTTGCAAAAATGCCAAGTTGATAATCCAAGATTTGTGAACGCGCAAAAACACAGTCTTGTCCAAAATATCGGCATAACTCTTCAGTGTTTTAGACACCAAATACCGTCGTCCGTCACTTGTATAAATATAGGCGTAGTTTCCTGAGCCCTCCATGCACACCAACTGACTCATAGGAATTACTATTTGACGCGTACCATTCGGAATAATAATGCTATTGTTTGAATGTGTCCCCGACGAAGTAGGGATGCTAGTAAGTAGAGGTTGTGTGTTCATGATAATGTCAGTTTTAGCGTGAGAGGGATAGGGGTTTGCTTTCTAATTTGACATCACAAACATACTAGAAAAAAAGAGGGGAGTAAAACGCGTACAAATACGTATATGGATGTAATTATTTGAAAATCAGTGAATTGTGAAGTTGTTTGGTTTGATAATGCCGTACTACCACTTGATAAAACACGTAGAAATACGTATATAAAAAAGCCCTGCTTACATGTCGTAAACAGGGCTAAGTTAAAAGGCAAAAGCTAATTATTCTTTGGGCGCTAAAGAGTTTGAAAGTTTTGCTTTGTTGGCCGCCTTCACAATGAGGAAGATTACCCACATTGTAATTAAAAATTGGATACCAACATTGATAAAGCTACCGTAGCGTATTGCCACTTCGGCGGTTTGTGTAGCAGGATCGGCGGCTTTTAGTACTACTTTGAGAGCCGATAAATCAACACCACCCACGGCTAGTCCTACGACAGGATTGATGATGTCATCCATAAAAGCAGTTACTACTTTTCCGAACGCAGCACCTACAAGTACCCCGACGGCCAAATCTAAGACATTTCCTTGGGCAATAAACTTTTTGAATTCTTGAAGCATAGTTAGTAGTTGTTTAGGGTTGTTTGGCTAATTTACAAAATCATTTTAAAGTGCCCAATTACCAGCTGTACAAAAAGCCAAAGTTGATTGATTGTGCCAACTGCATTTTGGCAATTTGATCTTGATCGTAAATGGCAATCAAGCCGATATTGACATTAAAGTACTTGGCAAACTTAGCGGTCAATTGCGCGTCTAGGCGATTATCAATAGCGGCCAAGTCTTTGGCGCTTGCAAAGGCTTGATAACGCCACTTTAAATTGACGTCTTTCACCAAATCTTTGTTGTAGTTCATCACCAATTGCATTATTGCCACCTCGTTCCGAATGGCTTTTCCACGCTCAACACCGTAGTTGGCAAACTTGTATTCTGGACTTAAACGGTCAATGTCCAAGTAGAGGTCTTTATTACCCAAAATTGTTTGGCGAATGGCACCTGGGGCAAATTGCATGTTGAAAAACTTATTAGGTTTCCACTCCAATCCGATGGCTTC
Source organism: Runella sp. R0.1_18 (assembly GCF_057652155.1). Classification (NCBI taxonomy): domain Bacteria; kingdom Pseudomonadati; phylum Bacteroidota; class Cytophagia; order Cytophagales; family Spirosomataceae; genus Runella; species Runella sp. R0.1_18. The sequence goes on along the minus strand of NZ_JBYFCK010000002.1, from coordinate 953 downwards.
GGTAATGTAGGCTGGCGTAAAGAACCCAGAGATAAATGGCCGTCTATCGTTGGTAAAGTCGCGGCCATTGGCTACTTGCGACAAAAAGTTTATATTGGCAAAAAACAACCATTGCGATTTCGTCCCTAGTTTATAACCGTACTTTGAATCAAAGAAAAGGCGGTCAATGCTTTTACGAAAAGCATCTCCTCGGTTTTGGATGGCTCCTAGTTGGAACTGAAAATCGTTCACCCAGTTGTTAGGCCCTTTGGTATATTCTCCTTTAGAGTTAAGATAAACTCCTAGGGCAATGTTGTTGATACCCCCGCCTTGCCAGCTATTACTAAATGTACCTTGGCTTAAATTTACCCCAAACTGTGATTTTTTCTTCCAGTAACTGGTGTCTTTTACTGCTTCTTGTGCCCAAGCCCCGAGCGTAGTAAGGGCCATCATTACAACTAATGTACTAACTTTTTTCATGGTAAAACTGATTTGTTTTCAGCGCTATTTGGTCTATTTATCAAAAATTTCTACTTTTTTAGATTGCAATGCTTGCAATGGGAAGACGGTTTTTGACTCGCCCGTTTCGAGGGTAATAGAGGTGGTGTCAAGGGCAATAATTTTTCCTTTGACATCGTCTATTTGAATAATCTGGCCTTCTTGGTATTTGTTTTTGTTGTAGAATGAGGAAAGTAGGTTGGCCAAAATATCTTTTGAGGCAAAGCCGTATCCAACTGCAAAAGCCAAAACAATGCCACCCATCAAAAGATTAAAACTCGACTCTAACAATTCGGTATTTACGCCTGCTTGGCCAAGGGCGCTGATGATGGTAATCACTAAGAAAAAGGTAAAGACAATCGTACCAATTAGTTTGGCCGAAGGCACATTAAAGGACTTATACTAAACTCATATCAAGTTGACGTATATTTGTATAATGAAAAACTATGTAGAGCTCATAAGTGAAAGCGAGGCAG